>JAIETI010000093.1 GCA_019745365.1 Gemmatimonadaceae bacterium
CTTCGCACAAGCGACCAGAGCGGACTCAGCCGGCAGCTGGCGGCTCCGAGCCGACGCCGTGGCACTCGTCGGTCCCGCGGACGTGCCGATGCAATGGCTGGCCCGCGCGGGTGGCCCTGTCTCTGGGCCGGGGTATGACTTTCACGAGTTCGTAGGGCGATCCATGATCAGCACGCGAGCCGAGTTTCGTCGTCGGATCCCCTTTCCAGTCATCCCGCTCGGTCGCTTCGGTCGCACCGGCGGGGAAGCGTCGCTCCTCCCCTTCGGCCATGCGGTGTGGGTCCAGGGAGCCCCGAGCGAGGCGAACGGCGTCTTTCCGTCGGCCGGCCTAGGACTTGGGCTCTTCTCGGACCTCCTGCGGGTCGACATCGCGCGGGGGCTCCGCGGCGGGCGCTGGCGCTTCGCGATCGACCTGACGACGGAGTTCTGGCCCATTCTTTAGAGTGGCGACCTCCCGTCCGGGGGTTATCTTCTAGCCTCAGCCCTCGAATCAGGAGTCCACGCGCAGTATGGGCGCCTCGGCACGACCGGTACGGGACGAATGGATCTTGCCGACGTTGGAGCTCCTGCTCACGCCGGCGCAGTCGGCTGACCTGAAGGCCAACGCCGAGGACTCCTACTGGGAGTCGGCGGTGCGGCGCGGCGTCATCTCCGACGAGAAGATCCTCGAAGCGCTCGCCCAGCGCTTCCGGATGAAGATCGCGAACCTCCAGGTCGTCTCGCAGCAGGCGCGGGAACTCGTCCCGGAGCAGCTGGCGCGCAAGTATCGCATCCTCCCGCTCGCGATCTCCGATTCGGTGCTCGATATCGGCACCGCGGACCCCCACGACCTCGACTGCGAGCGCACGCTCGCGTTCGCGCTCGGGCGCACCATCCGCATGTCGCTCGCGGCGCCGCAGCGCATCGTCGAGCGGATCGATGAGGTGTACCGCCCCGAGAACGTGATGGAGAAGATCCTCGAGGGCGTCTCGAACAACTATGACGTCGAAGCGATCGGCGAGACCATCGACGAGGCCGAGCTCGACCTCGGCGCGGAACGCGCGAGTGAGCGCCCCGTCATCCGCCTCGTTGATCACATCGTCGCCGAAGGGATCCAGTCGCGCGCGTCAGACATCCACTTGGAGCCCGAGGAAGCGGGCGTGGCGGTGCGCTATCGTATCGACGGCGTGCTCCGTCAGGTGATGGTGCTTCCGCGCGCGGCCGGCGTGCCGCTCGTGTCGCGCATCAAGATCATGGCGGCCCTCGATATCGCCGATCGCCTCCGCCCGCAGGACGGGCGTGCGCGCGTCGCGGTGAATGGCAGCCGCGTCGACCTGCGCGTCTCGACGCTCCCGGCGTCGAACGGCGAGAAGGTCGTCATCCGAATCCTCGACCAGCGCTCGACGGTGCTGTCGCTCGACAATATCGGGTTCAATGGCGAGGAACTGGCGCGGATCCATGAGCTGTTGCAGGTGCGTGAGGGGATCATCCTCGTCACCGGCCCGACGGGATCGGGCAAAACGACGACGCTCTACTCGATGTTGCGCTCGGTGCAGTCGCGCGGCGTGAACATCATCACCGTCGAAGACCCGGTCGAGTACCGTCTCGCGGGCGTGGTGCAGGTGCAGGTGAACGAGAAGGCGGGGCTGACCTTCCCCGCCGCGCTCCGCTCGATCCTGCGCCAAGACCCGGACGTCATCCTCCTCGGTGAGATCCGCGACAAGGAGACCGCCGGCATCGCGACGCAGGCGTCGCTCACCGGCCACTTGGTGCTCTCCACCCTCCACACCATCGACGCGGCGAGCTCCATCACCCGTCTGATGGACATCGGGATCGAGACGTACAAGATCGCGGCGGCTGTGAAGGGTGTGCTCGCGCAGCGCCTCCTACGCCGCATCTGCCATTCCTGTCGCGAGCTGCAGATCGGGCCGGTCTCCGACCGCCTGCGCCGCTATTTCCCAGAGGGGACATCGCTCTATCGCTCCGTCGGCTGTCCCGAGTGCTCGATGACCGGCTATCGCGGGCGACTCGCGATCACTGAGATCCTCCTCGCCAATCCGGAGGTCGAGCGACGGATCGCGGCGAGTGAGACGGCGGATCGCATCGCCGAGGCGGCGCGCGAGGGCGGGATGCGCACGCTGTGGGACTCGGGCGTGTATCACGTGAAGGCCGGGAACACCACGATCGACGAACTGCTGCGCGTGCTGGAGCCACCGTCGGAAGGCGGCGTCGGCGCGCGCCAGGTCAAACCCGCGGAGCCGACGCCCGAAGTCGTCGAAGGGAACGCGCGCGGGTCGCTCGCGGCGAGCGTCGATGCGCTCGTGCAGCAGCTCATCCCCAAGAACCAGGGCGTGCAGACGCTGCACGCGGTCCCGCCGTCGTTCAGTGGCGACGGGTTCCAACTCGTCGATGACTACGTCGATGCCAAGGGGGCGGCGAAGAAGGTGCTGCTGGTCGAGGACGAAGACTCGTTGCGGCGCGTGATGCGCGATCTCTTGGAACGCGAAGGCTTCCAGGTCCTCGAGGCGGCTGACGGGATCAAGGCGCTCGACGAGGTCGACCGCGGAAATCCGGATATCGTCGTCCTCGATCTCAACCTTCCGGGGCTCGACGGCTACGGAGTGCTCAGCCACCTGCGCTCGCGGCCGGCGACGGCGGACCTCCCCGTCATCGTGCTCACCGCGAAGGGCGACGAGGACAGCGAGGTACGCGTCTTCGAGTATGGCGCGTCGGACTACCTCACCAAGCCGTTCCGCCCCCGCGCGCTCTCCGCACGGCTGCACTCGCTCCTCGGTCGCCCCATCCGTCGCGACTGACGTGACCGACATCCGTGTCGGCGTGGTCGATGTCGTGATCACCCGCGGCGTCGGCGCCGCGCGCGAGGTCCTCGCACTGCAGCGCGGACCGAACGGACGGAATCCGGGGTCGTGGGAGATCGTCCACGGCAGCATCGAGGCCGACGAAGCGCCCGAGGCGGCCGCGCTGCGCGAAGTTGCCGAGGAGAGCGGGCTCATCCCGGCGCGACTCTACAGTCTCACGGTGCACCCGTTCTATCTGCCGCGCGCACGCACCGTGCAGCTCGCGGTCGTCTTCGCCGCCGTGATCGAGGGCGAGGCCGACGTGCGTGTGGGCCCCGAGCATGACGCCTTCGCCTGGTGGAGCATCGCCGAGGCCCGCGCGCAGCTCTCGTGGCCTCGCGAAGCCGAGTCGCTCACGCACCTCGAACGACTCCTCGGCGGCCCCGACGGGACCGCCGGCGTGCTCGAAGACGTGCTCCGCGTGCGCTGAGCGCTAGTCGCGGCGCGCGGTCGAGAGGATCTCGTTCGCCTGCGGCGCGTTGGGCTTCACCCGCACCGACTTCGCCGGGATCCCGACGTTCACATGGTAGGGGCGCACGTCCTTCGTCGCGACCGCGTTCGCGCCGACCATCCCCTCCACCCCCACGTGCACGCCGGCCAACACCGTCGCGTGGTAGGTGATGCGCACGCCCTCGCTCAGCGTCGTCACCGCGTTCGTGACATCCGCCTGATCGACGATGGAGTGCGTGTGGCTGTAGATGTTCGCGTAGTCCGACACAGACACGCGGTTCCCCATCACGATGCCACCGCGATCGTCGAGCAGCACATGTCGGTGCACGACCACGTCGTCGCCGACCTCCATGTTGTAGCCGAACGAAAACTCCACGTGCTGAAAGCACTTGAAGCGTTCGCCGCAGCGGCGGAAGATCCGCGGCGCGAGGATCCGCCGGAAACGCACGCCGAGGTCGACGTTCTGCCCCGCGATCGGGAGCCGGTCGAACGAGTACCAGAGCCAGAGGAGCGGCTTCACGGGCTGAAAGAGCGCATCGTCACACTCGGCGTAGTACTCGGGCTCGAGCGTGATATTGCGCGGGTCGAGCGCGTGCAGCGCCAGCCGTGTGCCAAGCGGCACGGCGGTGTCGTGGATCGCCGTCTCCCAATTCGCGGTGAACTGTGGAAAGGCGAGCTCCGTGAGCGTCGTGCGACAGAGCGTCGCGCGATCCGTCGCGGGGTCGGCAAGCGCGGCATCAAGGCGCTCCAGCCAGGCATCAGCGAGCAAGGCGTCGGGGCGCGCGGGGAGGGTACGAAGCCGACGGATGGGCATCGGTCAAAGGGGCGGGGGAGTGGCCGGTTTCGCTGCGTTGGCACGCGAGCGGATGAGCGCACGTTCGCGCTCGAGACGCTTCAGCACATCGTTCCACGCATCGCTCTGCTGGGCTTCGACCGTCACGCGGAGAAGGTTGTTCACCTCGATCGCGGGATCGAACACATAGAGCGCGTTCTGCACCTCACGCTGCTTCACCCGCTGTTCGCCGAAGCCGGGGGAGAGCGGCAGGATATCCAGCGGTCGGAAGTCGCGACCAAGGGAGGTGATCACCACCTCCATCGGCGAGAAGCGCGCCTCGCCCTGCTCCAGATTGAAGAACGAGACGTACCAGAGGTCGACACCGGCCAGTCCGTTGCGCTTGCGCACCGCCTCGACCGCCGCCGCCTTGCTCTCGCGGAGTCCGTGCAGCGCCCGATACGAATCGGGCGAGAGCGCGCGAATCACCGTCTCGTCCAGTGGGATGAACCGCACGCTCAGCGCGTTGAAGGCCACGCGCACGCTCAGTTCCTCTTGGCGGAGCGTCCCGAAGCCGATCGGCACCAAGAGCGGATCCGGTGCGGTGTCGCTGGCCGCGCTCGGCGCCGACGCGGGGCGCGGCGTCGGCTGGGCCTGCGCGCAGGCGACGAGCCCGAAGGCCAGGAGCAGGACGGTGAGCGAACGCGGCATCAGCGGCGGAACGGAGGAGTGAGGATCAGTGCCGCGACCGCTTCGGCGAGCGCATCGCGCCCCTCGCCGGTCACCGCACTGAACGGGATCACCTGATCGTCGTCCACGCCGAGCGACTTCGCAAGGGCGGCGATCGCGGTCGCCGCCGCCACCTTCCCCAGCTTGTCCACCTTGGTCACCGCGAAGAGCGTCGGGATCTGGAGGTCGCCGAGCATCGTCAGCATCTGCAGGTCCTCGGGACTCGGCTCCCGGCGGATGTCGAGCAGCTGCACGATCCCGCGGAGCGCGGGGCTCCGCCGGAGGAACCCTTCGATCAACGGCCGCCATTCGTCACGCCGCTCCTTGGACACGCGCGCGTAGCCGTACCCCGGCAGATCCACGAGGACGAAGGTGCCGTTCACCCCGAAGAAGTTGATCTCGCGCGTCCGCCCGGGCGTGTTGGAGACGCGCGCCATCGCCTTGCGTCGGACCAGCCGGTTGAGGAGCGAGCTCTTCCCCACGTTGGACCGGCCACTGAAGGCGACCTCGGGGAGCTCCGTCGGTGGGCGCCATCCGTCCGACGCGGCCATCCCGCCGAGGAAATCCACCGACTTGATCGGAAGCGGGTCCGGCGACGCGGGAGGCACCATCCCGAAAAGATAACGGCGGGGCATCCCGCCCCGCCGCGCGCCTACGCTTCTTTCTTCTGCCGCTTGGGCTCGATCTCGAGGAGCGGCGGGGTCTTGTTCACCACCGTTCCCTCCGTCACCCGCACCTCGAGCACATCATCGCGGCTCGGGAGGTCGAACATCGTGTCCATCAGCAGCTCTTCGACGATCGCACGCAAGCCGCGGGCGCCCGTGCCGCGCTCGATCGCCTTCTTCGCGATCGCGCGGAGCGCGCTCTCCTCGAAGGTGATCTGTACGTTCTCGAGCTCGAACAGCTTGGCGTATTGCTTGGTGAGCGCGTTCCGCGGTTCCTTCAGGATGCGGATCAGCGCCTCCTCGTCGAGCGCCTGGAGCGGTACCGTCACCGGGAGACGACCCACCAACTCGGGGATGATCCCGAAGCGGAGGAGGTCGTCCGGTTCGACGTCGTCGAAGATCGTCGTGACACCGGCCTCGCGCCGCTTCGCATCCGCGCCACCGAAGCCGATCTGCCGCCGGCCCAGCCGCGCCTCGATGATCTTCTCGAGCCCGTCGAAGGCGCCACCGCAGATGAAGAGGATGTCCTTCGTGTTCAGCTGGATGTACTCCTGCTGCGGGTGCTTGCGCCCGCCCTGCGGCGGCACCGAGGCCACCGTCCCCTCGAGGATCTTGAGGAGCGCCTGCTGCACCCCCTCACCCGACACGTCGCGCGTGATGCTCGGGTTCTCCGACTTCCGCGCGATCTTGTCGATCTCGTCGATATAGATGATCCCGCGCTCGCACTCGGCGACGTTGAAGTCGCCCGCCTGCAGCAGCCGCACCAGGATGTTCTCCACGTCCTCACCGACGTAGCCCGCTTCGGTGAGCGTCGTGGCGTCGGCGATCGTGAACGGCACGTTGAGGATCCGCGCCAGCGTCTGCGCGAGGAGCGTCTTGCCGACGCCCGTGGGCCCCATGAGCAGGATGTTCGACTTGTCGAGCTCGACGCCGCCGTTGTCCTTCTTCCCGTGGTTGATCCGCTTGTAGTGGTTGTACACCGCCACCGCGAGCGCCTTCTTCGCCTGCTCCTGCCCGATCACGTACTCGTCGAGCACGCCCTTGATCTCCGCCGGCACCGGGACCTCGGTCGACGGCGCCGCTTCCTGACGGTCGTCGTCCTCGGCGAGGATCTCGTTGCAGAGCGCGATGCACTCATTGCAGATGTAGACGGACGGCCCGGAGATGAACTTCCGGACGGAGTCCTTCGACTTTCCGCAGAAGGAGCAGCGCAGGTGGCGATCGTGCGTCATCGTGGTCATAGACTGGGCACCGGACGGACGGACGGGTGACGCGCAATCGACGCGCCACCGCCCAATGCGTAACGCCGAACGGGACGCGCGGCAAGCAATGCCGACGCCACGCCTCCCATTCGGCGTGCGATCACTTCGCGGCCGCCGCGGCCAGCGACTCGGCCGCCTGCTCGCGGTTCGAGATCACGCGGTCGATGAGCCCATACTGCACCGCCTCTTCCGCCGACATGAACCGGTCACGATCCACATCGCGCTCGATCTGCTCCACCTGACGGCCGGTGTGCTTCGCCATCAGGTCATTCATCTTGCCGCGAAGATAGATGATCTCGCGCGCCTGGATCTCGATGTCCGCCGCCGTCCCCTGCGCGCCGCCCGAGGGCTGGTGGATCATCACGCGGGCGTGCGGGAGCGCGGAGCGCCGGCCCTTGGCGCCGGCGGCGAGGAGGAACGCCCCCATCGACGCGGCGAGCCCCATGCAGATCGTGTTCACCGGGCTCTTCAGGAACTGCATCGTGTCGTAGATCGCGAGCCCCGCCGACACACTCCCACCCGGCGAGTTCAGATACAGATGGATATCGCGCCCCGGGTTGTCCGCCTCGAGGAAGAGCAGCTGCGCGATGATCATGTTCGCCACGTCGTCGTTGATCGGCGTGCCGAGGAAGATGATCCGGTCCATCAGGAGCCGGCTGTACACATCGTAGCTGCGCTCGCCGCGGCTGGAGCGCTCGATCACATACGGGTTCGGGATCATGGGCATCGCTTCGTCGTCCTCGTTGGGGGGTGACGTACTGGATTACGCCTGTGACTCGACCGTGTTCCGCGCCAACAGCCACGCGAACACCCGGTCCTCGGTGATCCCACGCTCGATCTCGCGCAACCGCCCGGCCTTCTGCAGCGACGCGTACAGCTCCGACACCTTCAGCCCGCGCGCGGTGGCGAGCTCTTCGACCTTAGTATCGACATCTGCTTCCGTGGCCGTGAGTCCCTCGGCCGTCGCGACCGCATCCACGATCAGATCGCGGCGGACCTGACGCTCGGCCATGCTCGCGAACTCACCCGCGAACTGCGCCTGCTGCGCCTCGGGGATCCCATACGCCTGCGCGTAGGCCTGGCTGAGCTGCTTCACCCAGCTCGGCGGCACCGCGAAGGGGTTGGCTTCCACGAGCCGCTCCACGAGCTGGCCACGGACACCGGCGTCCGCCTCGCGGCGCGCCGACTCTTCCATGTCCTTCCGCACGGCCGCCTTCATCGCGTCCACCGAATCGAACTCGCCCATCTCGCGCGCAAAAGCGTCGTCGAGCGCCGGGAGCGCCTTCCGCTTCAGCTCCTTCAGCGTGACGCGCACGGTCTTGGTCTTGCCGCGCTGCGCCTCATCCGGAAAATCGTCCGGCCAGCGGACCGGCTGCTCTGCCGTCGCGCCCGCGGTCAGCGTCATCACCACTTCTTCGATCGCCGGGATCGCCTGACCCGCGCCGAGGACGAGACGATACTCCTTCCCCTCGCCGATCGCGCCGCTCTCATCGGGCATCGCGAGGTCCACGGCGACGAGGTCACCCTCGGCCGGCTTCCCGTCCGCGGGCGCCCAGCTTCCACGCTGCTCACGCATCTGCTCGATCTGCGCGTCGAGCATCTCCGCGGTCACGACTTCACTCGCGCGCGTGACGGTGAAGCCCTCGTGCTTGGTGAGCGTCACCTCCGGGCGCACTTCACAGTGCAGCTCGAAGGTGAGCGGCTCGCCGTCGGTGAAGTGCACGTCGTGCGCATGCGGCTGCGTCACCGGCTCGAGCTTGGCCTCGGTGATGACATGGTCATACGCCTCGCGCATCAGCTTCTCGAGCGCTTCCTGCTCGATCGCGGGGGCGTACTGCTTGGTCACCATCGGGAGCGGCGCCTTGCCGGCGCGGAACCCCGGGACGCGAACCTGCTTCGCCACGCGACGCGCGGCATCCTGCTTGGCCTGCTGGACGCGATCCACCGAGACGGAGACGCGGATGCGGCGCTCGACGCCTTCGGCAGAGTTGTTCGTGATCGTGATGCTCATTCTTCGGGCCGGTGTAAGGAAGGTCACCCCGCCCGGCGGCGCCGGAGCGGGGTGACTAGGAAATCTAGGACCGGCGGAGGGTCAAAGGGAGTCGCGGCGCCCTCGCCACGCGAGCCCCAGGGGGATCGCCATCGCCAGCGTCCCCAGCACTCCGGCCCAGAACATCCCTCGGGCGAAGCAGATCGTGATTGGCATGACTCCGTTGATCGCATAGATCCCGAAGGGCATACGCGTGGGCGCCACCTCACGCGTCCACTGACTCGGTGGCACGAAGGCGAGCATCACCCGCGCCACGATCGTCCCGGTGAGCAGCCACCCCGCGAAGTTCGACCACGGCATCCCGTAGTACGCACCCGCCGTGTGCCACACCCAGTGCGCGGTGTTCACCATCGCAGGGTCCATCGAGACATCCCAGGCGGTGAGGATCACTCCCGCGAGCGCCGCCCACCCCCACTTGCTCGCCGACGAGTCACTTGGGCGCAGCGTCCGCGCGAGGATCGCGAGACTCCCGTAGAGCATGTAGTACCAGGAGATCGGGATCGGGAAGGGCACGAGCCCGAGGATCCGGTAGCCGAGCAGCGTGGTGTACTCGTACGGCCCGAACGGATAGCCGGTCGAGGTGCCGAGGAGCTCGCTCGAGAGCGCGACCGTCGAGGCGACGGCGAACATCGTCCACGCCGTGCGCCGACCGAAGCGTTCGCTCGCGTGCAGGATCGCCGCGAGGGCGCCGAAGACCACCGTGCCCGGGCCGAGGTACGCCCAGGCGAGCCGATTGATCGTCGCGTTGGGCTCCTGTTGCAGCCAGAGTGGCGGCGGACCAGACAGGAGTGTCGCCCACGCCAGCGAACCGAACAGGGTGAAGACGACGTGCAGGGAGAAGAACCCCCACGCGAGCTTGGTGGTCCGCGACATCACGCGTCTCCCATCTCAGCGGCGGAGGGCACCGTCGCGCCGCGCCAGCTGATCGCGACGGGGGTGGTCGGAGCGTGCGATGGCTCAGTCGCGCGCCAGGAGCGCCAGAGGAGCGTTGCGCGCTCGAGCGTGCTCACGCGCGAACGCTGAGTGAGCGAATCGTACCCCGCGCGCTCAATCGCGCCGAGGATCGCGGCGTAGCCATCGGCGCAGGCGACGGCGCACCCGCGCGCATCCGGGGCGAGCAGGGCGATCCCGGGACGCGCAGCGCGGTAGAGCGTGCGCGCGCGTTCGATCTCGGACTGCATCAGCGAGATCCACCGCGGGTCGGTCGCGCGGATCCGGTGCGCGAGCACATCGTCGCGCGTCAGTCCGACGCGCCGCAGCGACGCGTCGGGGAGATAGCATCGCCCGCGGGCGCGGTCCTCCCCCACATCGCGCAGGATGTTCGTGAGTTGCATCGCCACGCCGAGCGTGCGGGCGTACCCCGTGGCGATCGCGAACTCGTGCGCGGCCACGCCGAAGATCCGCGCGCAGATCTCGCCCACCGACGCCGCGACCCCTTCACAGTACTCGGCGAGCGCGCGCCAGTCCGCGTACGCGGGCGGCGTGAGGTCGCGCGCGACACCGTCGAGGAGTTCCACGTAGAGCGCGCGCGGGATGTCATAGCGCTCGGTGGCCCACGCGAGTTCCCGGAACACGCTCGACGGCGCCGCGCCCGCATACATCGTGTCGAGTGCGGCGCGATGCGCCGCGAGATCGCGTGCGCCGATCGTCGCGTCGCCGAGGTCGACGGCGTCATCCGCGATCCGGCAGAACGCGTAGATGGCGTAGGCCGCGCGACGCTTCTCCTCCGGGAGCAAGCGGCTCGCGAGGTGGAAGGTGCGCGCGTGCACGCGCGTGATCCGCGCGCTCGTGGCGCGGTCGTCGTGCGCGAGGAGCGACCGACTCACGTGACCGCCCTGTGCGCGGCGGGTCCAATCAGATCGGCCACGATCTTCCCCGCGCTCAACACGCCGGGGAGCCCGGCACCGGGATGCGTGCCCGCACCTGCGAAGTAGAGGTTCGGCACATCCTCGCTCTGGTTGTGCGGCCGGAACCACGCGCTCTGCATCAGCGTGGGCTCCACCGAGAACGCGCTGCCAAGGTACGAACTCAGCGTGTCGCGGAAATGGATCGGGTCGATGCGGTGCTCGGTCACGATGTGTTGCCGGAGCCCCGGGAGGTAGCGCTCCTCGAGGTAGCCCATGATCGCGTCGCGATACGGCTGCGCCGCGGTGCGCCAATCCACAGTCCCGCCGAGGTGCGGGACCGGCGAGAGCACATACCACGAGTCGCACCCGGGCGGGGCGAGCGACGGGTCGGTCGCTGTAGGGCGGTGCAGGTAGAGGGAGAAATCCTTCGCGAGCACCTTCCGCTGGAAGATGTCCTCGAGCAGTCCGCGGTAGCGCGGCCCCATCAGGATCTCGTGGTGCGCGATGTCCGGGTACTGACGATCCGTGCCGAAGTACACGACGAAAAGACTCATCGAATAGCGAAGTCGCGCCAGCTTGCGGTCGGTGTTCACGCGACGGAAGCGCGCGGGCACGAGCTGCTGATAGGTGAACGCCACATCGCCGTTGCTGACCACCGCGTCCGCATGCTCCACTCGGCCATCAGCCAACCGCACCCCAGTCGCGCGCCGCGTGCGCTCGTCTATCACGATCTCGGTGACGCGCTGGTTGTACGCGATGCCGCCGCCGGCATCAGTGAAGCAACGCACCAGCGCGTTCACGAGTGCGCCGGTGCCCCCCATCGCGAACCAGACCCCCCACTCCTGTTCGAGCGTGTGGATGAGCGCGTAGATGTTCGTCGTATCGAACGGATTCCCACCGACTAGGAGCGGGTGGAAGGAGAAAAGCTGCCGCAGTCGGTCATCCTTCACATGGCGCGCGGCGAACGAGGCCACGCTCTCGTGCGAACGCAGTCGGATGAGATCGGGGAGCACCTTGAGCATCGACCCGATCGATCCGAAGGGCTGATCGATCAACGCCATCCCGGTGCGGAAGATGTCCTTGGCGCGCGCGACGAAGCGGTCGTAGCCCGCCAGATCGCCAGGACTCAGCGCACGGATCTGAGCGCGGAGCTGCTCGCGGTCCGCGTTGTAGCGGAACACGGTGCCATCCTCGAAGCGCACGTTATAGAACGGATCGAGCGGGACGAGCTGCACGAAGTCCTCGCGCTTCTTCCCCGCCGCGGCAAAGAGGTCGTTGATCAGCCACGGCGCCGTGACGATGGTCGGCCCGCCGTCGAAGGTGAAGCCGTCCTGCTTATAGGCGTACGCGCGCCCCCCCGGCTGATCCCGCTGCTCGAGCACGAGCACCTCATGCCCCTGCGCGCGCAGCCGGATCGCCGCGGCGAGCCCCCCGAACCCTGATCCCACGACGATGATTCGCATTCATAAGAAGGAACGCCCGCGCTCGCCGGTCGTTCCCGTTCGGCGTGTGACATCGGCACCGGCGGTCAGGTGATCAGTCCAAAGGGTCGTCAAGCATTCCTTGACAGTTCCGCCCCCCGTTCGATACGATAGCGTGACAGCTAGGGCACCAACCCGAGGTGATGCAGGTCACGAGCCGTCTTTCCGCGCCGCGCGCCCGTTCGCGAGGCGTCTCCGAATTGCAGGACCCGTGGCATCCCCCCCAGGAGCCCACGGGGAGTTTCGAAGGACCGGCGCGCACCCCCCGTGCGTCCGGGAGACCGACCTTCGTGCCGGAGGGCATCGTGAAGTCACTGGTTCGTCGCACTCTCGCGGCGTTGGGAGCCATCGCGCTCGCCATCGCCCCACCGCTCCACGCGCAAGCGCGCACCGCTACCATCGAGGGCTCCGTCAAGGACGCCAACTCGGGTCGCGCGATCGAAGCCGCTCAGGTATACCTCGACGGGACCACCTCCGGGGCGGTCACGAACAGCCAGGGCGCTTACCGGCTCGTGGTACCGCTGCCGAGTGCCAACCGGACCTTCACGGTCAAGGTGCGCTTCATCGGCTACAACCCGCAGAACAAGATCGTCACCGTCGTCGAAGGGCAGACGATCAAAGCGGACTTCGGCCTCACGCAGTCGGCGCTCCAGCTCAACCAGGTCGTCGTGACCGGGTCGGGGCAGGCGACGGAAGTGAAGCGGCTCGGCAACACGGTCGCCGTGGTGCAGCCGCCCAAGGACATGCCGCAGAACGATGTGTCGCAGCTCCTGCAGGGACGTGAACCCGGACTCGTGGGGCTCCCGACCGGCGGCCTCTCCGGCGAGGGCGCGCGTATCCGCATCCGCGGCAACGCGTCGCTCACCCAGAGCAACGAGCCGATCGTCTTCGTCGACGGCGTCCGCATCAACTCGGGCGGCGGCTTCAACGTCGGGACCGGCGGCGGTGGTCAGGCGTCGCGCCTCGACGACATCGATCCGAACTCGATCGAGCGTATGGAAGTGCTGAAGGGCGCCGCGGCCGCGACGCTCTACGGCACCGAAGCCTCGAACGGTGTGATCCAGATCTTCACCAAGAAGGGCTCGGTCAGCGCGCCGCGCTGGACGATGTCGCTGCAGAACGACTTCTCGCAGTATCCGGATCGGGTCGCGCCGAACTCCTTCTACGCCAAGACGCAGACGCAGGCCGATGCGCTCTCGGCGCACTGGGGCTTCCCGATCACGCCGTTCAACGTGTACGAGATCCCGGTCTTCAAGAACAACCTGACCGAGACCGGCATCGGCACGACCGCCGCCGCGACGGTGCAGGGCGGTGGCCCCTCGGTCACCTACTTCGTCTCGGGCCGCTACCAGAACGAGAACGGCCCCTTCGGTGGCCGCTCCCTCGGCCCCGCCCAGGACGCGGTGAAGCGCGCGCAGACCAACCTCAATGTCCAGCTCGTCCCGACGTCGAACCTCCGCGTCGGCGTCCGCGGCTCGTACTTCAACACGCAGAACGAGACGCCGGAGAACAACAACAACATCTACGGCGTGAACTCGCTGGCCACCATGGCCCGCCCCGAGTTCGCCAACTGCAACGCCTCCGCGACGACCGGCAAGGGCACCTGCACCGGCGCGGGCAATCCGTTCGGCAATCAGGCGTTCATGACCGTGCGTGAGTCGATGCAGCAGACGAACGTCTCGCAGGTCGGGCGCTACGTCGGCAACGTCGATCTCCAGTGGACGCCGACCCCCGGGCTCACCTACTCGGTGCTCGGCGGCTTCGACTTCACCTCGCAGCGTGACGTCGGCTTCTCGCCGTTCGGCTACAATCTCGACCTCTTCACCACGCAGACCACGGCGGGCGCCCGCACCGCGTTCGATGCCCGCACGCGGGTGATCACGCTCGATTCCAAGCTCGCGTGGAACAAGGACAAGCTCCCGATGAACCTCAGCTCGGCGTTCGTCGCTGGGTTGCAGGTCTTCAACAACCGCACCACCACGACGTCGGGGAGCTCGCAGGACTTCCCGGGCCCGGGGATCGCGGTGACGGGCGCCGGTGGCGCGCAGATCGTCGTCGGCGAGTCGTACCTCACGACGATCAACGGCGGCTACTTCGCGCAGGAGCAGATCGGGTGGCGCGACTATGTCTTCGCCACGATCGGCGGGCGCTATGACTTCAGCTCCGCCTTCGGCTCGGAAGCGCCGGGCGTCTTCTATCCGAAGACCTCGATCTCTTGGGTCCCGTCGGATATGCCGAGCTGGAAGCCGCGCTTCGGCATCTCGCAGCTCCGCCTCCGCGCCGCGATCGGTCAGTCCGGTCGTCAGCCGGGCGCGTTCGATAAGTTCACGACCTTCTCTCCGCTCGTCTCGGAGCTCGGCGCCGGTCTGGCCCCGAGCAACCTGGGTAACCAGGACCTCAAGCCGGAGATCTCGAACGAGATCGAGGGCGGCTTCGAACTCGGCTTCCTCGACAACCGCGTCGGTCTCGATGTGACGATGTGGAACCGCCGCGTGAAGGACGCGCTCGTCGCGCGCCAGTTCGCGCCGTCCGGCGGGTTCGTCAACTCGCAGCTGACCAACATCGGCCAGATCTTCGCCCGCGGCATGGAGATCGGGCTGAAGGGGACGGCCAAGCGCTGGCAGTCGTTCGGCGGCGGGTCGCTCGACCTCTTCGCCAACGGCGCGTATCTCAAGCAGCAGCTGAACAGCCTCGGAGGCGCGCCGCCGCTCAAGGTGGGCTACGTCCGCTACCGCGGCTACCTCAAGGCCGGCTACCCGCTCGGCTCGCTCTTCTCCCCCCGCCTCGCCGCGCCCTGCCCGGGCGGCGGGACGACGCCGGCGAAGAACAAGGCCGGCACCGACATCGCGTGCTACGGGCCGGGGCAGTTCCCGATCTCGCTCAACGGCAACGGCCGTGCAGCGACGAAGGATGAGCTCCTCGCCTACCTCGCGGTGCCGCGCGACCTGAAGAACTCCGGCGTGCAGTCGGCGCTCAAGCCGCTCGTGTCGGACTACGACGGCACGGGGAACCTCACGGAGCAGTTCGTCGGCGACATCATCCCGGATTGGACCGGGTCGGTCGGCGGCACGCTCAACTGGGGGAAGAACATCCGCATCTACACGCTCTTCGAGTACAAGAGCGGCTTCCGCATCCAGAACCTCACCGACGGCTTCCGTCTCTCGCAGCACCCGTCGATCGGTTCGAACCGCAAGGCCTGGTCGGAGATCGAGGCCACGCTGAACAACCCGGCGTCCACCGCCGAGCAGCGGCTGGCCGCGGTCGATCTCTACGCGCACAAGTACCGTCGTCTCCTCGAGCCGGGGCTCCATCAGGACCAGCCGGGTGACTTCGTCCGGTGGCGCGAGCTCTCGGTGACCTACCAGTTCAACGACAAGCTCGCGTCGAAGGTCGGGGCGCGCTCGCTCTCGCTGGTCGGCTCGGGGCGCAATCTCCTCCTCTTCACCCGCTACCCCGGGATGGATCCCGAGATCAACGCCATCGGCGTCGGCTTCGGCGGGATCGACGGGAACTTCCTCGACAGCACCGACGCCTTCGGTCTCCCGATCCAGCGTCGCTTCTCACTCACCGTCAACTACGGCTTCTAAGGAGGGCGCCCAGATGCTCCATCACTTCCGCGGTACCCTTCGTCGCACCGCCACCATCGCCGCCACGCTCTCGAGCGTGGTGGTGATGGGTGGGTGCAACCTGTTCGACACGGACATCAACAACCCGAACGCGGTCATCGACACCGCGCTCGACGACGCGGCGGGCGCGACCACGCTCGTCAACGGCCTCGGGGGCTCGCTCACCCGGACCTTCACGTCGGTCTACGGCCCGTACACGGCGGCGTCCGACGAGCTCACCTGGTCCGGCTCGCGCGAGTTCTGGAAGCTCCTCGACGATGGCGACATCGCCGACCCGGTGAACGAGTACACCGACGGCGCCTATCCGCAGATGTCGCAGACGCGCTGGCTCGCGAACTTCACCCTCGAGAAGATGGAGGGGTTCGACAAGGCCAATACGCTCCGCAACCGGAAGGACCTTGCGCGGGCGTACATCTACGCGGCCATCACGTACATCACGATCGGCGAGATGTTCGACGACTTCGTCATCGGGTCGAATCGCACCGAGGCGACGGCGAACGTCGGTCCGGCGAACATGGGGATCATGTTCGACTCCGCGATCGTGTACCTGAACAAGGGGCTCGTCGTCGCGCAGGCGACGTCGGATCAGGAGCTCCAGCGGCAGGTGCTGGGATTGCGGGCGCGCGCCAAGTTCTCGAAGGCGGCGTGGGCCAAGCTCCGTCCGGCACGCACGGCGCCGGCCGATCCGTACGTCAATGACGCCGGGGCCACGGCCGATGCGCAGGCCGCGCTGGCGCTGATGGCGACGACCTACCGTTATCGGCTCACCCCGACGGCGAACAACCTCGCCGGGATCAACGTTGGCTTCGAGATGAACAATCGCGGTGAGCTGCGCGTCGGCACGGAGTACGGCAATGCGGACCCGGCGCGTCCGATCGTCCTGCTCGCTGGGCTCGCCGGGGTGAAACTCAACGATCCGATCAGCGGGGCGCCCGATCCGGTGCTCGCGCGCGCGATCGACGAGTGCTGCCGTCCGGCGGTCGGCAACAACGTCCCCTTCACGGTCACCTCGTGGCGCGAGATGCAGTTGATCGCGGCCGAGGCCTCGCTGGCGTCGGGGAACACCGCCGACTTCACCACGCGCATCAACGCGGTGCGCGCGCTCGACAACCTCCCGGCGTGGGCGGGCACCCCGTCGGCGCAGGCGATCCTGATCCACGAGCGTCGCGTGAACCTCTTCTTCCAGGGGCGGCGTCTGACGGATCTCTACCGCTTCGGGCAGAAGGATCCGCGCTGGCTCTCGACGGCGAGCACCTCGAAGAAGGCGTGCTTCCTCCCGATCTCGTACATCGAACGGCAGGCGAATCCGGCCACGGGGCTCACGAGCACCTCGCGCGCGGACTACTGCCAGTAGTCAGCACCAGGACGGAAACACGACGGGCCGGGTCTCTGAGAGACCCGGCCCGTCGTGCGTTCGGTAGTGCGAAGGGCGGGACTTGAACCCGCACGGGTTGCCCCACTGGATCCTAAGTCCAGCGCGTCTGCCAATTCCGCCACCCCCGCGCTCCGAGCAAGCTAGGGTGGACGGAGAGCGGGCGCCATCCTACATTCGCCCTTGTACCTCTCACACGGGCCACGCTCCATGCTGATGCGCCACGCCGCGCTCCGGGCCACCGGAGCCGCTCTCGCCCTCGTGTCGACCGCCTGCGCGACCTACCGCCCCACGACGGCCCCGCTCACGGCCGCGCAGGCGGTGCGCGTGCGACTCTCCGATGCCGGCACCACGGCGCTCGGCGGCACGCTCGGCAAGGACGTCGCGTCCATCGACGGCGAGGTGAGCCGGGCCAGCGCTGACACGCTCTGGATGACCATCGCATCGCTGCGCCAGCGTGATGGGAACCTCCTCTTCTCCCAAGGGACGAACGTGGCGATCGCCCGCACGCACGTCGCGAGCACCGAGCTGCGCACGATCAGTCGGTCGCGCAGCCTCCTGGTGGCCGCGGCGACGGCCGTGGCGGCCGCGGCGATCGTGGCCAGTGTGAAGGGGGGCGGGGGAGGCGTCGGTTCCGGCGGCGCGCCTCCGGGTTCGACCCCGTAACCCACGATGCACAACGGGCCCGGCATCGCTGCCGGGCCCGTCGTCGTTTCGCCACCGGCGGACTACTTCTCCGCCACCCGCATGTTCACGACTCGCGTCTGTCCACCCGCCGGGTTGTACACCAGGAGCGAGACGAACTCGCCCCCCTTCACCCGCGCCATCGCGCGCTGCAGGTCCGCGACGCCGTTGATCCGCACCTTCGGCTCCGGGAACAGCACCTCGACGATCACGTCCCCGCGCGGGATCAGCTTGTTCCGCGCCGGTCCGTTCTGGTCCACATCCGACACGAGCACGCCGCGATTGGCCTCGGAGATCATGGCCGTCCGCGCCGCCTCCGCGGTCAGCGGCTCCACGCTGATCCCCAGCTTCTCCGCCGCGCTCGCCGGGACCGCCGACGCGGCGGCGTTGTCGTCGCCGTCGTTCGCCGCGACCACGCGGTCCGCTGGTGCTTCGGTGAGCTTCACGCGGAAGCTCTTCCGCGTGCCGTAGCGGAGCGCCTCGAGCGTGACCGTCTCGCCCGGCGCGTGCGCGCGGATGATCCGCTGCAGCGTGCTCACCCGGTCGATCGGCTTGTCGTCCGCCTTCACGATGATGTCGCCCGGCTCGATCCCCGCCTTCTTGGCCGGCGAATCGTCATCCGAGAAGCCACCGACCTTCACCCCGGCCACCGTCTTGAGGCCGGCCACCGCCGCGTCCTCGGCGTTCACGTCGTTGATCAACACGCCGATCACCGCGCGCCGGACGCGCCCGTGCGCGATCAGATCGTCCATCACCTGCTTCGCCAGCGTCACGGGAATGGCGAACCCGTAGCCGCTGTAAAACCCGGTCTGGCTCGCGATCGCGGAGTTGACCCCGATCACCTCGCCGCGGGTGTTCACGAGCGGCCCACCGGAGTTCCCCGGATTGATCGCCGCGTCGGTCTGGATGAAGTCGCTGATCGCGTAGTTCGAGCGGTTGAGCCCCGGGAGCTCGTTCCCGCCGCGCCCGCGCGCGCTCACGATCCCCGCCGTCACCGTGAAGTCGAGCCCCAACGGGTTCCCGATCGCCACCACCCACTCGCCGATGCGGAGCTTGCTGTCGTCGCCGAGCGACGCGGTGGGGAAATCCTTCCCCTCGATCTTGATGACCGCGACGTCGGTGTCGGGGTCGCGCCCGATCACCTTCGCGGTGAATTGCCGCTGATCGGTGAGGAGCACGGTGAGGCGGTCCGCCCCCTCGACGACGTGATTGTTCGTCAGGACGTAGCCGTCCTTCGACACGATGAAGCCGGAGCCACTCGACTCCTGCGGCACCTGTTGGCGCTGCGGGAGATTGAAGAACTCCTCGATGCTCCCCGGCGGCGCCTGCCGACGGAGGCGCTGGTTGGCGCTCGGCGCGCTGCGCACCGCCTGGATCGACACGACCGAGGGGGTGACCTGCTCGGCGATCGACGCGAAGCCGTCACCGAGGGTGTTGGCGAACGCGGTCGCCTTCGCCTTGCTCGCCGCGCCCGCTTGCGCGTTGGCGCGACGCGTCCAGTCGAGGTTCGACGCGAACAGCACCCCGGCCACGAAGAACGAGGTGCCGACGATCATCAGCTTCCCACGTGAAACGCTCATACGCTCAGGATCCCTCTAGGGGTTGAGGACAAACTATAGACCCGAAACGGGCGCCGCAGGTTTCCTGGGGCGCCCGTTCGGGAAGGTGGAACGGGGCCGAGCCCGGTTACGCCTTCTTGTCGTCGACGATCTCGTAGTCCGCCTCGGCGACCTCGTCGGCCTTCGGGGGTTCGGTCGCCCCCTCACCGGCGGGCGCCGCGCCCTCCGCGGCGCCTTGGGCGTTGGCGGCGGCGTAGAACGACTGCCCGGCGGCCTGGTACGCAGCCGAGAGCTCCTCGAGCGCGCCCTTGATCTCGTCCATGTCGGCCCCGCGGTGCGCCTTGCGGGCGCGCTCCACCGACGCGTCGAGGCGGCTCTTCACGTCGGCGGGAAGCTTGTCGCTCCACTCCTTCGCGTTCTTCTCCACCTCGTACGCCATCGAGTCGAGGCGGTTCCGCGTGTCGATCTCCTCACGCTTCTTCTTGTCCTCGCCGGCGTTCTTCTCGGCGTCCTTCACCATGCGGTCGATCTCAGCATCGGAGATCCCGCTCGACGCTTCGATCCGGATCTTCTGCTCCTTCCCGGTCGTCTTGTCGCGCGCGGTCACGTGCAAGATGCCGTTGGCATCGATGTCGAACCCGACCTCGACCTGCGGCATCCCGCGCGGGGCCGGCGGGATCCCCGTGAGCTGGAACTTGCCGATCGTCTTGTTGTGCAGCGCGAGCTCGCGCTCCCCCTGCAGGACGTGGATCTCGACCGTGGTCTGGTTGTCATCGGCGGTGGAGAACACCTCCGACTTCTTGGTCGGGATCGTCGTGTTGCGCGGGATGAGCACGGTGGTGACGCCGCCGAGCGTCTCGATGCCGAGCGAGAGCGGGGTCACGTCGAGGAGGAGCACATCCTTCTGCTCGCCCGTCAGCACCGCCCCCTGGATGGCCGCGCCGACCGCGACGACCTCGTCCGGGTTGACCCCCTTGTTCGGCTCCTTGCCGAAGAACTCCTTCACCTTCTCCTGGATCTTCGGGATGCGCGTCGAGCCGCCGACGAGGATGACCTCGTCGATGTCCTTCGGCTCGAGGCCGGCATCCTTCAGCGCGAGCTTCATCGGCTCGAGCGTGCGCGTGACGAGGTCGTCGACGAGCTGCTCGAACTTGGCGCGCGTGAGCTGGTAGTTGAGGTGCTTGGGGCCCGACTGATCGGCGGTGATGAACGGCAGGTTCACGTCGGTGCTCTGCGTCCCCGAGAGTTCGATCTTCGCCTTCTCCGCGGCCTCCTTGAGCCGCTGGAGCGCCATCGGATCCTTCGAGAGGTCGATCGTCTGATCCTTCTTGAACTCCGTGACGAGCCAGTCGATCACGCGCTGGTCGAAGTCGTCGCCGCCGAGGTGCGTGTCGCCGTTGGTCGACTTGACCTCGAATTGGCGCGTGCCGTCGACCTCGTAGAGCTCGAGGATGGAGATGTCGTAGGTGCCGCCGCCGAGATCGAAGACCGCGACCTTCTCATCCTTCTTGCTGTTCTTGTCGAGGCCGTACGCGAGCGCCGCCGCGGTGGGCTCGTTGATGATCCGGAGCACTTCGAGTCCCGCGATCTTCCCGGCGTCCTTGGTCGCCTGGCGCTGCGAGTCGTTGAAGTAGGCGGGGACGGTGACGACCGCCTTGGTCACGCCGTGGCCGAGGTAGTCCTCGGCCGTCTGCTTCATCTTCTGGAGGATCATCGCCGAGACCTCGGGCGGGGTGTACTTCTTCCCCTGCACCTCGACGGAGGCGAGATCGTTCTGGCCGGCGACGACCTTGTACGGGACGCGCGACGACTCCTGGCTCGCTTCGGCGGTCTTGCGCCCCATGAAGCGCTTGATCGAAAAGACCGTGTTGGTCGGATTCGTCACCGCCTGCCGCTTGGCGATCTGCCCGACGAGCCGCTCGCCGTCCTTGGTGAAGCCCACGACGGAGGGGGTGGTCCGCCCACCCTCCGCGTTCGGGATGACGACCGGGTCGCCTCCCTCCATCACAGCCACGACGGAGTTGGTCGTGCCCAGATCGATGCCAATCACCTTGTCTGCCATTGTATCCTCGGCTGATGTTTCAGTCGTCTGCGTGGTGCCGACGAGCGTTCGCGCGGCGTGCAGGGGTTCGCAGACTAGTACGGCAAGAGCAGGGCCAGAAGATTCGTGTCATATTGGCACGAGATGGAGCCTAAGTCGTTGTGGTGAATGACTTTCTGACCGGCGGAGACGGCAGTGTTCCCAATCGGCGACGACAATCCGACGCTCCGCACCCCATTGATGACCTACTTCCTGCTGGCGACCACATTCGCCGCGTGGGTGTTCATTCAGGGTGCGGGGTTCGATCCGCGGTTGCTCGCGGCAAGCGTCTGCAACCTCGGACTCGTCCCCGGCGAGCTCTCGGGGATGGCGCCGCTGGGCACCGGCGTGCCGATCGGCGCGGGGCTGGCGTGCGTGATCGACCACGATCCGATCAACCTGGCGACGCCGGTGCTCTCGATGTTCCTGCACGGGAGCTGGGGGCACATCCTGGGGAACGCGCTGTTCTTCTGGGTCTTCGGCAACAACGTCGAGGATGTGATGGGGCGCTTCCGCTTTCTGGCGTTCTATCTGCTCTGTGGCATCGCGGCGGGGCTGGCGCACGTGCTCGTCGATCCCGCGTCACCGGTCCCGACGGTGGGCGCCTCCGGGGCGATCTCGGGGGTGATGGGGGCATACTTGCTGCTCTTCCCGGCCGTGCGCGTCCGGATGCTCTTCATCTTTGTGATCTTTTGGAAGACCTTCCGGGTCGCGGCGTGGCTCGTCCTGCTCTGGTGGTTCGCCCTGCAGGTCTGGAGCGGGCTCCCGCAGTTGATCTCGCCGAATCCGGAGATCGCCGGCGGGGTTGCGGTCTGGGCGCATGCCGGCGGTTTCGTGGCGGGGGCGTTGTTGATTCGCTTCTTCGCGGACCCGAGGCTGGTGGCGCGGCACCGGGCGGTGCTCGCCGCCGCGCGCGTGCGCAGCGACTAGCGCGTTCACCCACGAGTCCAGCGTTCGGTAACGATCTGGTCGCAACGACCGGTCGGGGGCTGGACCGTCTGCCCGCCCTCGCCCGCAGGTCGTACCTTTCACAGGTTCCGCACCGCTCGGCTCATCCCCCCGGAGATTTCTCGTGCGTCTGATCCCCAAGGACGAAGGTTTCTTCCTCCTCTTCGACGGACTCGCCAGCAAGATCACGCTCTCGGCGTCGCTCCTGAACGACCTCTTCAACGACCCCACGCGGCTCGACCACTACGTCGGGCAGATCAAGGCGGTGGAGCGGGATGCGGACGACATCACCCATGAGGTGATGACGCGGATCGATCGCAGTTTCGTGACGCCGCTCGATCGCGAGGACATCCACTCCTTGGCGACGAGTCTCGACACCGTCGTCGACCTGATGGACGGCACCGCACGGCGCGCCGCGATGTTCCATATCAACGAGTCGCGCGACCATGCGAAGGCGCTCACGAAGCTCCTCCAGCGGGGGGCGGAGGAGATCGCGAAGGCGGTGCACACGATCAAGGACTCGAGTGCGGTGGTGACGAACGCCCGGCAGATGAAGCTGATCGAGGAGGAGGGCGATGCGATCTACGCCAATGCGATCAGCAGTCTCTTCGCGGATTCCGCCGCCAATCCGCTCGAGGTCATGAAGTGGAAGGAGATCTACGACACGCTCGAGCACGCGCTCGATGAGCAGGAAGACGTGATGAACGTCCTCGAGAGCATCTCGATCAAGAACTCCTGACGGTGATCACCTTCGTCCTGGCGATCATCGCGGTCGCCTTCGTCTTCGACTTCATCAACGGCTTCCACGACAGCGCGAATTCGATCGCGACGATCGTGGGGACGCGGGTGCTCTCCCCCTTCGCGGCGGTCCTCTGGGCCGCGACCTTCAACTTCGCGGCGGCCTTCTTCGGGAGCACCGCGGTGGCGAAGGCGGTGAGCTCGGGCTTCATCGTGCAGGAGTACGTCGATCCGACGGTCATCGCCGCCGGACTCCTCGGGGCGATCATCTGGAACCTGATCACCTGGTGGTACGGGATCCCCTCGAGTTCGTCGCACGCGCTCATCGGCGGCTTCGCCGGTGCGGCCGTGGCCAAGGGCGGATTCGCGGCGCTCCTGTGGGGCTCGAAATGGATTCAGACGCTCGCCGCGATCGCGCTGTCGCCGATGCTGGGGATGACGTTCGGGTTCCTCCTGATGGCGCTCGTGCTGAACCTGTTCCAGCGGGCGCGGCCGCGGCAGGTCGACCGGCTCTTCCGGCCGGGGCAGCTGCTCTCGTCGGCGATGCTGTCGTTCGCGCATGGATCCAACGATGCGCAGAAGACGATGGGGATCATCGTCGGACTCCTCGTGAGCGCTAAGGCGCACTTCGCGGGACAGACCGGGTGGATGTCGCATCTCTACCTCGAGAACGCCGACCGCGTCCCCTACTGGGTGGAGATCGGCGCCTACAGCGCGATATCGCTCGGGACGCTCTTCGGCGGATGGCGGATCGTGCACACGATGGGGTCGCGCATCACCCGACTCCGCCCGGTGGGCGGCTTCGCCGCGGAGACGGGAGGCGCCCTCGTGATCATCGGCGCATCGCATTTCGGCATCCCGGTGTCGACGACGCACACGATCACCGGCTCGATCGTGGGCGTGGGCGCGACGAACCGCCTCTCGGCGGTGCGGTGGGGGCTGGCCGGGCGCATCGTCTGGGCGTGGATCGTGACGATCCCGGCGTCGGCGGCGATGGCGGCGATCGCCTTCCTGCTGCTCCGTCCGCTGACGAGCTAACCGATGAGCGCGCTGGAGCGCCCCCGGTACCTGAACCGCGAGCTGAGCTGGCTCGCCTTCAATGCCCGCGTGCTCCACGAGGCGAGCGATCCGCGGACGCCGCTCCTCGAGCGCTTGAAGTTCCTCGCCATCTTCGGCACGAACCTCGACGAGTTCTACATGGTCCGCGTCGCCGGGCTCCGGCGGCAGCTCGCAGCCGCGGTGACGCAGCCGAGTCAGGATGGGATGACGCCGGCGGAACAGCTGCAGGAGATCGGGGCGCGGGTGAAGGGGCTGCTCCGCGATGCGCGGACGGCTCTCGAAGGGGCGCTCGACGCGCTCGACGCGCATGGGGTGCGACTGGTCGGGATGGACGCGCTCTCCGCGAGCGAGCGCGAAGCCCTCGATGCGTACTTCGAGAGTCAGGTCTATCCGGTGCTGACGCCGCTCGCGGTGGATCCCGGACATCCGTTCCCGTACATCTCGAACCTCTCGCTCTCGCTCGCGGTGGACCTGCGCGATCCCGCCAAGGGGACCGAGCACTTCGCGCGCGTGAAGGTGCCCCGGTCACTGCCGCGCTGGGTGCCGATCGGCCGCGCGAACCACTTCGTCCCGCTCGAGCTCCTCATCGGCGCCCACCTCACGGCGCTCTTCCCTGGCATGCAGATCCTCGGGCACTGGGCGTTCCGGATCACGCGCTACAGCGATCTGGAGATCCCGCCCGATGAGGAGCCGGAGGACCTGCTAGCAACGATCGAGGAACAGGTCTTCCAGCGTCGCTTCGGCGAGGTGGTGCGGCTCGAGGTCGCGCCGGGGATGCCGCCCGCCCTCCGTGATCTCCTCCTCGAGGAGCTCCGCGAGGAGGAGGGGATGGGGGTCGCGCCCCTCGTCCCCGCGGACGTCCAGGAAGAGGGGCCCTTCCTCGAACTCGGAGACCTGCACGCGCTCGCCGGACTCGACCTGCCGGAGTTGCGCGATCCGCCCTTCGCGCCCGTCGTGCCGGCGGATTTCCGCGACACGGAGCGAAGCGTGTTCGACCTGATCAAGGAGCGCGATCTCCTCGTGCACCATCCGTTCGACTCGTTCAGCGCCTCGGTGGAGCACTTCCTCGAGAGCGCGGCGCGAGACGATGCGGTGCTCGCGATCAAGTTGACGCTCTACCGCACCTCCGGGGATACCGCGATCGTGAAGGCGCTCGCCGAGGCAGCGCAGCGCGGCAAGCAGGTGGCGGTGCTCGTGGAGCTCCAGGCGCGGTTCGACGAGGCGAACAACATCGCATGGGCGCGGACGCTCGAGTCGTACGGGGTGCACGTTGCGTACGGGCTCCCCGGGCTCAAGACGCACACCAAGGTCGCGCTCGTCGTACGTCGCGAGGCGGACGGGATCCGGCGCTACGTGCATGTCGGCACCGGGAACTACAACTCGAAGACCGCGCGCATCTACACCGACGTCGGGCTCTTCACCGCGAACGCGACCGTCGGCGCGGATGCGTCCGATCTCTTCAACTCGCTGACCGGGTTCAGCCGCCAGCGCCTCTATCGGCGGCTCCTCGTGGCTCCGGTCAACCTGCGCGACCGCGTGCTCGCGCTGATCGGCCGTGAGGCGGAGCACGCGCGCGATGGGCGCCCGGCGCGGATCATCGCGAAGATGAACAACCTCGCCGACCACGAGGTGATCGATGCGCTCTACGCCGCGTCTGAGGCGGGGGTGGAGATCGATCTCATCGTGCGCGGGATCTGCTGTCTCCGTCCGCAGATCGCGGGGCTGTCCGACCGGATCCGCGTCCGCTCGGTGATCGGACGCTTCCTCGAGCACTCCCGTATCTGGATGTTCGCGAACGCGGGGACGCCAGAGTACTTCCTCGGCTCAGCTGATTGGATGCCGCGCAACTTCGATCGGCGCGTCGAGGCGGTCGTGCACGTGGATGACCGCGCGTTGCACGTCCGCTTGCAGGCGCTGCTCGATCTCTACCTCAGCGACGATCGTGGGGCATGGGAGCTCGACGCGAGCGGCGGCTACCATCAGGCCGCTCCGGGTATCGAACCGCGGAGCGCCCACGTCCTCCTGCAGCGGGAGTCGTGGGGGCGCTCACGTCCGAGCGGGCGTTCTGAGGTCGCGGCGCCCCTCGGCTAGCGCGCGCGGAGGTCGTCCGCGCCGCGCGACTCAGTCGCCGTCCTGAGTCGCCGAATCGGGGGAGACCGCTCGGCCATCCGCTCCGACGATCTCGACTGGCACTCCCGCCACCTCCGCGAGGAGCCCCGCCTTCCGCGCCGCGCCCCAGAGTTCGAGGCGGAGCGGCACCGATTCCTTCACCGGCACTGGCGTGATCCGGATCGCGCGCGGCATCCAGCGCACCTTCACGCGGTCCACGGCGGCCACGTGGCCGCGGTCGAGCCCGTCCGCGACGCGCAGGATCGCCGACAGGATCGTGATCCGTTCGCGCGTGGCGCGGTCGAGCGCGCCGAACGCCTCGTGGCGCCTGCGATCCGGATTGCTCCCGCGGTGATAGCGCGCCACATGAGCGACGACCATCTGGTCGGCGGGGCTCATCCCGAGCAGCTCCGCGTGCTGGATCAGATGGAAGCTGTGCTTATGGTGCTGCTTGTAGTTGATGTGGTAGCCCACGTCGTGCAGGAGCGCGGCGTCGGCGAGCACCGGGCGGTCGTCCGGCTCCAACCCGAGGCGCGAGCCGAGGGCGTCGAAGAGCTGGAGCGAGAGCCGCTGCACCTGCGCGGCGTGGGGTGCTTCGTAGTGACAGCGCTCCGCGAACTCCCGCACCGAACGCTCCCGCGCCTCCCCCGGATCAGCGATCTGCGGCATCACCCGCGCCGACTCGAGGAGGAGCCCTTCGCGGATCCCGTACCGCGAGACCTGCAGCGCGACCGGCTCCACGCGTCCCATCACCTCAGCGGCCACCGCGAGCCCGGCGATGATGATGTCCGCACGCCCGTGGTTCAGCCCGGGGACGGCGAGCCGCTCCGCCGGCGTGAGCGCGACGAGCCACTCGAGGATGTGCTCTACCTCGGCGAGCGTGAGCGCGGTACCGTGGACCGATCGCGCGCCTTGCATGCCGGTGCGCGCGAGATGGATCCCCGCGAGGTTCGTGAAGGTCCCGCCAGAGCCGATCAGCTCGGCGCCGCGCCAGTCGCGCACCGGGAGCGCGTCGCGGATCGTGTCGCGCACATGCTTCCGCAGCTTCCGCACCCCCTTCACGGGAGGGCGGCCGATGAGGAAGCGTTCGGTGAGGCGGATCGCCCCGTAGGGAAGCGAGATCAACCGCTCGACGAGCCCCTCCGCCGACATCGCCAGTTCGAGCGAGCCACCGCCGATGTCCATCACCACGGCGCGCCCGCGACCGAGCTCGAAGTGCGCGAGCGCGGAGCGGAAGGCGAGTCGCGCCTCCTCTTCTCCCACGAGCGTGCGGACCTTGAGCCCCGCTTCCCGCCGCACGCGTTGCAGGAACAAGCGCCCGTTGGCGGCGTCGCGCACCGCGCTCGTCGCGACCGCCTCGATCCGCTTCGCATCCAACTGCTTCGCGAGGGTGGCCATACGCGAGAGCGCCTCGATCGCCGCCTCGACGTTCGCCTCACCGAGTCGCCCCGTCTCGGAAAGCCCGCTCCCCAAGCGCGGCGCGGCCTTCATCTCGTCCACCACGCGGATCGCGCCGTTGGGCGAGACATCGGCGACGATCTGGCGGATCGAGTTCGACCCGATGTCGATCGCGGCGATCCGCTCAGCGTCCGGGCGCGGTTCCCCGCGGCCGGCGGTGGCGGGCTCGAGGCGGAGCGGGCTCGTCACAGGGTCACTCCTTCGGCGAGGTGGCGCAGGTGGTGGGGCGCACCGCGCGCAACGCCTGATCGACGCTGGCGGCGACGGGGCCCGGGAGCGGAGCGTACTCGAGCGCTGGCGCGCGCGTGTGGGGCGACTGCGTGATGGCCCAGCGGACGAACGCAATCAAGTTCGTGCCCCGCTCGGCATCGCGGTAGCCCGTGGGGATCAGGAGCCACGTCAACGAGCTGATGGGGTAGGCGCTCGGCGAGCGCACGTCGAGGAGGCTCCGCACCGTGTCGGCGCGGTCGAGGGTCAGCCGCTCGGCTCCCGCGGCGCTGATGCTCGCGACGCTCGGCGCCACGAAACTTCCGGCGGCGTTCCGGATCGCGGCGACGGCGATCCGGTTCTGCTCCGCGTACGAGAGCTCAAGGAAGCCGATCGCGCCGGGGAGGGAGCGGATCGCGGCGGCCACCCCCTCGTTCCCAGCGACGCGCGTCCCCACCGGCCAGTGCGGGAGCTCGAGCGCGGCGGCGCGTGCGATGCGCCACGCATTGCTCTGCCGGGCAAGAAAACCGTCGAAGACGGTCGCGGTCCCCGACCCGTCCGCGCGCGCGACGACCGCGATCGGGAGGGCCGGGAGGGGGCGACCGGGATTCAGCGCCCGTAGGCGCGGGTCATCCCATCGCGTGATCCGGCCGAGGAAGATCGCGGCCAGCGTCTCGCCGTCGAGCCGCAAGGCGCTATCGGGGAGCGCGTAGCCCACCGCGACCGCGCCGAGCACCGTGGGGACGCGCAGGACCGCACCGCAGCGCGCGGCGAAGGCCCGCAGGCGGGGATCGTCGCCGAGCCCGTCGGTCGCGGCGAAGTCGGCCTCCCCCGCCGCGAGGCGGCGGATCCCTTCGGCGGAGCCAACGGAGAAGTAGTTGATCGAGCGTCCCCCCTGGGCGAGCCACCCTGAGAACCAGCGCGAGTACACCGGGTAGGGGAAGGTCGCGCCTGCGCCCACGAGGGGATCCCGCGACGCGCGCGAGCAGCCCGCGAACAGCGCGAGCGTGAGTGCGGCCGCGCGCGCGCTAGAACTGATTCGCATAGCTCACCACTTTGAATCGCCCACCGCGTTCGATGATGCTCCCGAAGAGGAGCTCCCGGAGGGTGTCACCCCGGGGGCCGAGTCGGGTGATCACGCAGTCGGTGTAGAGGCGGTTCTCTCCCTGCGCTTCGGCGCGCGCCCCGCAGCGGAGCGCGAGCGGAGCGAGCGGGAGGCCGCCGCGGCGCTCGACGAGACGACGGAGCCCGGTGCGACTCCGCAGCTCGATCTGCGACCAGACGAAGCCGGGGGCCTGACGGTACGGCGGGCGCGCGTTCGGGCTCGAGAGATAGACGAGATCGGCGAACTCGCGCGCGCTGAGCGCGAGGGCCTGCAGCGCGAGCGTGTCCCGTCGCTCCACCGCCGCGCTCACGCGCGCGAGGAGCTCCTCGCGCGACGTCGCCCCGCCCGTGAGGGCGGTGGTGGGCGTCCCGCCGATGGCCGCGCGGAACCGACGCAGCTCCTCCTCCACGGGGAGGATCGAGTCCACGATGTAGTCGGGGCGCGCGCGATTGATCGAGTCCTGTCGTGCGCGCGCGAGCGAATCCTCCTGAGCCGCGGTGCGGGTGGCGGGAACGGGCGACTCGCCGCGGCACGCGATCAGGAGGAGGGCGAGGGCAGGGATGATGCGAGCGAGCATAGGGATAATCGATACGGGGAAGCGGGAGAACGCAAACGGCCGGCGTCCGAGAGGACGCCGGCCGCCCGCGAGCGGAGTGCGGTCAGTTCCGCGCGTAGCTGGTCCACCCCTGCCACCACTTCGCCCCGGTCGGGGCGGCGGCGCCCTGATACGAGGTGCCCGTGATGAAGGTGCCCGCCTTGGTGGCGAGCTTGCCGGTGAAGGTCGTCAGCCCACCCGAGGCGATCGCGGAGCCCGCCGCCGGCGTGAAGTCGAGCGCGTTCGCGCTCGCCGGTGCGGCCCCCACCGCCGGGATCGCGGCGAAGAGCGAGGCCGCCGCAGCACTGCTGTTGGTCAACGCGTTGCCAGCGAGGTCGAGCGACCCCTGCTGCGTCGAGCCGGCCGGTGCCTGGAAGATCACCCCGGCCACGTCGGAGAAGACGATGTTCTTGAGCGCGAGATCGTGCACCGCGAGATCCTGTACCTGCACGCCGCCGCCACGGAGCTGGAAGGTCGCCGTGTCGCGGAGCGAGACGCCGGCGCGCGCCCAGCGCGCCACGACGCCGTTCACGTAGTAGCCGCCCGTGCCGCGGCGGAGCATCATGCCGACGCCGCCCGCCGAACCGGAGAGCGCGATATCACCCGGGCCGATCAGCGTGAAGTTGGCGACGACCGGGATCGTGAGCGGCGCGGTGTTGAAGCCCTGGTCGCAACCGGAGCCGTTGCAGCCGTCGTTCTCGATCCCCTGAGGATCGGAGGCCGGCGAGCCAGCACCGGTGCGCGGCGTGAGGATCGCCGACTTGTACGAGATCAGGAACTGCATCCGGCCGTTCCACCCTTCCGACATGTCGTATTGATCGTCCTCGCCCTCGTACGCGACCGCGTTGGTGAAGTCGAAGCCGCCGCCGAAGAACTCGAACGAATCGTCGAGACCGGCCATCGACTCGACGTAGGAGACGCGCGTCCCCGAGCCGACCGCGGCGAAGGTGAAGGAGTTGAGCTCGTTGTTGAGCGAGGGGGCGAAGCCGGCGAACTCCACGCGCACGTAGCGCAGTTCACCGCTGTTGTCCGTCGCGACGGTCCCGCCGCTGTAGAGCACCTGATAGTTCTTTCCGCTCACGACCGTCTGGCCGTCGGTGCCGGTGCCTTCGACTTCGACCACGCCCGAACGGTTGATCGGCGCGTTCCCCACGATGACCAAGCCGCCCCAGTCGCCGGGCGCGCGCTGCCCTGCGGGGCGCGACGAGGTGAAGACGATCGGCGCGTCGGCGGTGCCGATCGCCTGGATCCGGGCGCCGCGCATGATGAAGAGCGAGGAGCCGAGGGTGTTGAAGTCGCCGCGGATCGTCGTCCCCGCCTGGATCGTCAGCGTCGCGCCGTTCGCGACGTGGATGAACCCCTTCAGCGTGTAGGCCGTGTCGGCGAAGAGCGTGCGGCTCGTCGTGATGTCGGCATTGATCTCGGCGGTCGCGCTCCCGAAGGCGAGCGTCGTCGCATTGGCTTCTCCCGAGGCGATGCTCTCCGCACTCCCCTTGATCGTGATCACGCGGTACCGGTACGCCGTCGTGACCTTGAGGCCGACATCGTCATAGGTCAGCGTCGCGGCCGCGGCGGGCGCGGTGAGCGTCGTGACGCTGGTGAAGGTCGTCGCGGTGCCTTCGGCACGTTCCACGCGGTACGAGCCGTCGCCGACGCGCGAGTTGAAGCTCAGGCGGATGCTGGCGGAGCCGGTGGCCGTGGCCTGCAGTCCGAGGATCGGCTGCGGGGCGGCGGGGCCGGTGGAGCTGTCGCTGCACGCCGCGATCAGCAGCGCCAGGGCGGCCGGTACGAGACGGAGGGAACGGATCATCGACGAACCTCGAGGAGGGGAGAAAGACGAAGGGCGGTGCCATCGCGGCACCGCCCTCCAATCAATAGATGCTCTGTCGTGAACCGGTGAGCACCCGGTCACGAACCGGTCACGGACGCCACTGGAATCCCATCACGAAGGTGCGACCGGTGCGCCAGTACTCACGGACCACCGTGCCCTGCGTCATCTGCGTCGGCGCATCGAGGAGGTTGCGCGCGTCGACGCGGAGGTTGAGCCCCGTGAAGACCGGGAAGCGTACGGAGAGGTCCAGGCCGTCGCGCGCGCGCTCGATCACGTCGGGGAGCGGTCGGTCGCCCGCGGCGAAGACGCGGTCGCCGATCCGGTTGTACAGGAGCGTCGCGGAGGCGCCGTTCCCGGTCGCGCTCCACGTGAGTCCGGCATTGATCACCGTCGGCGCCTGGCCGACCATCGCGCGCTGGAGATTGGTCGCGCTCGCCTGGAGGGAACTCGACAGGTCGATCTCCGACCGCATCACCGTCAGGTTGGTGAAGGCGGTGAAGGCGCGGAGCCGCTCGGTGAACATCGCGAGGCTCTTGCGGGCCTCGATCTCGAGCCCGTAGTTCGTGGCGCGGTCGGCGTTGGTGAAGAACACCGTCCGCGTCCCCGAGCCCGCGCCGCGGTACACGCGCTCGATCGGCTTCTCGAACTGCTTGGCGAAGACGCCGACGCTCAGCACTTCGCCGGCGTTCGGGTAGAGCTCCCAGCGGATGTCCGCGTTGGAGATGTTCGTGCGCTCGAGGTTCGGGTTCCCTTCCGTGTCGTCCCCGTTGAGCACGTCGCGGCTCTTGATCGGCGAGAGCTCACGGTACTCTGGGCGCGCCAGCGTGCGCGACGCCGAGAAGCGGAGCTGCTGCTGTTCGCTCAGCTTGACGTTGAGCGCGACCGAGGGGAGGAGATCCGCCCACCGCTTCGTCGTCGAGACCGGCGAGCCGAGCGTCGACACCGCGTCGACGGTGAGCTCGTCCACTTCGTACCGCGCGCCGGTGATGAGGCGATAGCGCTCGCTGAGCGCGAGCTCCGTCATCGCGAAGCCGGCCACGAGACGGTCCGCCGCCGTGTACGCACCGCCCTGGGCGAGCGGCACGACCTGGAGGAGCTTCTGCCCCGGGGCGCTGAAGCGACCGTCGAAGATCTCCTCGGCGGAGAGTTCGCGCTGCGCGAGCGTCATGCGCGGGGCGCTGATCGAGTAGGCGCGCGTGTCGGCATCGCGATCGGTGCGGCGCGCCAACCCGCCGATCTTGACCGTGTGCTGCCCGAAGAGGCGCTGCAGGTTGATGCGCCCTTCGTTGCTCGACTCGTCGAGGTCGGAGAAGGTGCGGACGGCGCCCCCGTTCCCCGTGTTGAGCCAGCGCGACTTGAGCGGACCCGACGGCGTGTCTCGCTCGAGCGCACTCACGAACTCCGAGCGGTCCGGTTCGAAGCGGGAGACGCCCGAGCTCGTCACGTACCAGTCGATCTTGTTCGCCTCGCCGAGGTTGTGCTCGCCGGCGAGCTGGAACGACCGCACCGCGCGCTCCACGTACTGCAGGCGGTTGATCCGGGCGTCGATCCCCTCATTCTCGAACGCACCCGTCTCCTGGCGCGCGCTGTTATCAGCGGTGCGATTGTACACGCCGTTGAACGAGAGCCGCGACCCGGCGCCGAGCATCGTGCTCACGTTGGCGAGCCCGCCGAGGAGCACGCTGTTGGTGACGGTCGTGCCGGTGAAGCGGTCGATCGTCTCCGTCAGGCCGGCCTGCAGCCCGCGATCCGCCAGCGCACGCACCTGCTCGCCGCGGACTTCGGTGTTGAAGCCATACGTCGCGCTGGCGAGATAGCCGACGCGATGGCCGAAGATCGGGTCGTTCCCGCCGACCGAGGCGCTGTAGCCGCTGTTCGTGCCGACGCGACCGTTCCCCGGCGTCCACGCGTTGCGGAACTGCGCGGCGAGGAGGTTCTGGTCGCCCTGATTGAGCGAGATCCCCTGGAAGCTCCCGACGTAGCGAACGAGCTCGGGGAGGTTCCGCTGATCGTTGACCAGGGCGATGCGCTCGCCGCCCACGCGCGAGGGCGCGAGCTGCGACGTCATCGTCTGTCCCGGCGCGTAGCCCTGCGTCGCCTGGAGCGTGTAGCTCCGCTTGGCC
>JAIETI010000026.1 GCA_019745365.1 Gemmatimonadaceae bacterium
GACCGACGGGGCGCGTCGCACGGCGCTCGTGAATGCGAGCGGGCTCTGGCGCTGGAAGCTCCGCAGTGCGCGGAGCGGCGAGCTGTACGATGCGTTCTGGGGCAGCGTCCTCGATTGGCTCACGCCGCGCGCGCGTGCGGCAGGTGTAGAGGTCGACGCGAGTAGCGTGCGCGAGGGTGAACCGATCGCGTGGCACACTCCGGATGATTCCGTGCGGACGGTCGTGTTGCGAGCGGCCAGTGGCGGACGCGCGGACAGCGTCGCACTGCGCGGGGATGACCGTGGGCGAGCGACCACCCCCGCACTCGCGGCCGGCGTGTACGACGCTTCCTGGCGAGGCGGGAGTACCCGCATCGCGGTGAACCCTGCGGCGGAGTGGGTCCCCCAGCGACCGACCATCACGAGTGGCGCGGTCGGCGAGGTTGCAGTGACGCCCGCGCAGCCGACGGCGCGCGAGGCGTGGTGGGTGGCGCTTATCGCGGTGCTCGCACTCGGCGCGGAGTGGATCATCCGGCGGCGGGGCGGGCTGCGCTAGCCACGCGGCCCACCGCGGCCGGTGGTTAGAATTCGGGATGCCGCTCTTCCGTCGCGCCGGCGACACCCCCCGCCGCTCCCTCTGGCAGCGCCTCAAAGACGTTGCCCTGATGGACGTCGCCGTGCTCGCGCGAGGTGGCCCCGACGCGGGATCGCTCGAGGCGGTCGAGACGCTCCTGCTAGAAGCCGACTTCGGCGTGCCGGTCACCATGCGCCTGCTCGACGGCATCACGCGGCAGGCCAAGCGCGGCGCGATCACCAGTCAGGATGAGTTCCTCGGCGCGCTTCGAAGCGAGGTCGAGGGCGCACTCCTCGCCGGCAAGAGCGACCCGGCGCTCGTGTTCGCCGCCGCGCGTCCGACGATCATTCTCGTGCTCGGCGTGAACGGCGCGGGGAAGACCACCTTCATTGGAAAGCTCGCGTCCCGCCTCCGCGGCGAAGGGAAGTCGGTGCTCGTTGCCGCCGGCGACACCTTCCGTGCTGGTGCGATCGATCAGCTGCGCGTGTGGGCCGAGCGCACGGGGGCGGAGTTCGTTGCCGGGGCACCGGGCGGCGATCCCGCTGCCGTCGCGTTCAGCGCGATCGATGCGGCCGTCTCCCGCGGGGTGGATGTCGCGATCATCGATACCGCGGGGCGACTCCACACCAGCAATGATCTGATGGCGGAGCTGCAGAAGGTGGCCCGTGTGATCGCCAAGCGCCTGCCCGATGCGCCCCACGAATCGCTGCTCGTCCTCGACGGCACGATCGGCCAGAACGCGGTGGTGCAGGCGAAGACTTTTGCGGCCGCAGTGCCCGTCACGGGACTGGTGGTGACCAAACTCGATGGCACCGCGAAGGGTGGGATTGTGCTCGCGGTGCACGAAGCGCTCGATGTGCCGGTGAAGTTCGTCGGCGTCGGTGAGGCGGCGGGGGATCTCCTCCCCTTCGACGCGACGGCCTTCGCGCACGACGTGATCGACGGGTGAAACGCGGCAGCGCGCGCGCGTCGCTCGACACGCCGATCGAGTACCTCGGCGGGATCGGGCCGCGTCGAGGCGACCTCTTTCGCCGCTTGGGCGTTCGCACCGCGCTCGATCTCCTACTACATGTGCCGCACCGCTACGAGGACGCGAGCACCGTGCGCGCGATCAACTCCCTGAGCCCCGGCGACGACGCGACGATCGTCGGCACGGTGGTGTCGAAGGGGATCATCCCCACGCGCAAAGGGCTGCGGATCTTCCAAGCCGTGGTGCGCGATCGCTCGGGGATGATCGAGTGCGCGTGGCCGGGGCAGCCCTGGTTCGATCGCTCGATCCACGAGGGCGATCTCCTCCTGCTCAATGGGCCGGTGCGTTTCTATCATGGCCGACAGTTCTCGCCGCGTGAGACGGTGAACCTCGGCAAGGATGACACCGGCGTCGCGAGCGGTCGCGTGCTCTCGATTTATCCGGCTACGGAGGGGCTCTCGTTCAAGGCGATCCGCCAACTGATCGATCGACACCTCGATACCTATCTCCCCGAGGTCGAAGAGTATTTGCCGGCGTGGGCGCTCGAGTCCGCCGGGCTTCCGTCACTTCGCGACGCACTACGACGTGTGCATCGCCCCGCGACGCTTGCGGAGGCGCAGAGCGGGCGGGCGCGGCTCGCGTTCGAGGAGCTCCTCTGCGTGCACCTCATGCAATGGCGCGCGCGCACGCTGTCGCGCACGGCGCGCACCGGGATCCGCTTCGAGAACCGCCGCACGCTCACCACGCAACTCAAAGCCACGCTGCCATGGGCGCTCACCGGGGTACAGGTGCGCTCGGTGCGGGAGATCGTCGCCGACATGACGAGTGGCGAGCGGATGCATCGCCTCCTGCAGGGCGATGTGGGGAGCGGCAAGACCGTCGTCGCACTCTTTGCCGCACTCGTTGCGCTCGAGAACGGCTATCAGGCGGCGATCATGGCGCCGACGGAGCTGCTCGCCGAGCAGCATCACCGGACGATGAGCGCGATGCTCGCACCGCTCGGCATCGAGCCCGTGCTGGTGACGGGGTCGCTCGGTGCGCGCGCGCGGAAGGCGGCGGCAGCGCGGCTCGCTGAGGCCGGGCCCGTGCTCGCGATCGGCACGCACGCGTTGGTGCAGGAGGGCGCGACGTTCGCGCGGCTCGGCCTCGCGGTGATCGATGAGCAGCATCGGTTCGGGGTCGAGCAGCGGGCCGCACTCGGCGAGAAGGGGAGTGCGCCCGATGTGCTCCTGATGAGTGCGACCCCCATCCCGCGGTCGCTCGCGCTCACGCTGTATGGTGATCTCGATGTCAGTGTGCTCGATGAGCGTCCGCCCGGGCGCCGTCCGATCACCACGGCGCGGCGGCCGGAGAAGGCACGGGAGAAGGTGCTCGCCTTCATCGAGGCGCAGCTCGCGCTTGGGCGTCAGGCGTACCTCGTCTATCCGATCATCGAAGAGTCGGAGAAGCTCTCGCTGAAGGATGCCACGACCGCGTACGAGACCCTCGCGGGCGGCGTGTTCGCGCATCGCCGCGTGGCGCTCCTGCACGGGCGGATGAGCGCCGAGGAGAAGGACGCGACGATGCGCCGCTTTCGCGATGGTTCGATCGATCTCCTCGTCTCCACGACGGTGATCGAAGTCGGTATCGACGTAGCGAACGCGACGCTGATGGTGATCGAGCACCCGGAGCGGTTCGGACTCTCGCAGCTGCACCAGCTCCGCGGCCGCGTGGGGCGAGGGGCCGAGGAGTCGTACTGCATCCTCATCGGCGACGTGTCGCCGGAGACCGCGGAGCGGTTGGACCTCTTCGTCGGGACGGAGGACGGCTTTGAGATCGCCCGCCACGACCTGCGGCTGCGCGGGATGGGCGATCTCTTCGGCGAGCGGCAGAGCGGGGAGCCGATGTTTCGGATCGCCGACCCCGTACGCGACGAAGCGCTCAGCATTGCCGCGCGCGCGGCCGCTGAGCGCCTCCTCGCCGATGATCCCCTGTTGACCGCGAAGCCGCACAAGCGGCTACACGACACCCTGCTCAAGCGCTACGGTCGTGCGATCGAGCTGTTTCGGGTGGGGTGAGGGGCGTCAGCCCCCCACACGCCGCCGCACCGTCCCCGTCGCCGCGACCGCGCTCAGATTCGCCGGCGCCCCCCAGCAGTAGCCGATGTTGGCCGAGATCTGGGTGAGCAGCGCGCTCGACACCGTGCCTCGGTAGCAGCGCGGCGCGGACTGTGCCGTCCGCGATGCGGCACCGGATGGGAGCACATAGTGGTACACGCCGTTCGGGAACTCCGGGGTCGGGCTGGTGATCCCAGTGCACGCGTCGAGTCGCGACACATCCACGAGCGCACCGTTCACGTCGCGATCGCCGTAGATCGGATAGCCGTCGAGGGCGACGCCGATGATGTGCGACGCCGCGGTTCCGACGTCGCCTGCGGCCTGTGTGAGGTACGACGACCACCCGTGATAGTGGTACGTCGCCGACCCCGCCATGACCGGCGTCGAGTGGCCGCCGCAGCTGTCGATGAACGAGGCCGTGCGTTGCACGCCGCTGTTGTCGGTGAAGGTGTAGCTGACGTTGTCCGCGTTCGCGACGGTGCTCCCGTCGCCTTCGTACGGATTGAAGAGCGCGGCCCCGAGATCATCCACCCCGTGGCGCCCAAGCGCGTCGCGGTGGTCGATGCCGCTGGTGCGGGGCAGATGTTCATGCTGTACGTGGTCACGCGGGTGCTCACCGGCACGGTGTTCACACCGAGCGAGAGTCGACCCGTCGGCGTGACCGCGACGGTCGTTCCGCCGGGGACGAGATAGTACGCCGCTTGCCCGTGGCTCGGCGCCCCCGTGGAGGTGAAGGTCATCGTGCAGCTGCTGGGAAAGGCCACCGTCACGCCGCTCTGCCACTTGGCAGCGCGATAGCCCTCGGCGAGCGACGCCCCGGTGGCGTTCGAGCTCTCCATCGTGCCGGTGGCCGCGTCGCTCCCTCCGCAGGCGAAGAGCAGGAGGGCGGCCGTGCTGACGGTGCTGAGGCGGCGGGTGCTGTGTAGCTGCGAGATCATCGGCGCTCCGGTGTCTGAAGGTGCGTTCACCCTCTCAGACACCGGGCGCGCCGGGATCATTCCCGGCCGAACGTTACTGGCAGAGCCAAGGGCCGCCGTCCACGCGGATCTTCTGCGAGGTGCGCGAGCTCGCCGAGTCCACGGCGAAGAAGGTCACCATGATCATGGTCTCGTCGCGCATGGCGGTGGTGCAGGGGACCTTCAGCGAGGTCTTGAACGTCCCGGTGCTGTCGATGGTGTACGGCCCGTACTCCACGGGGACGCGCGTGCCGGGGTAGGGCGATGCCATCACGGTGGCCACCCCACCCGGGGTGAACTTCTTCATCGTGAAGGTGATGCGCGCATGCTGGGGCACCTGTTCGGCCTCGGCGGCGAACGAGAGCTTCTCTTCCTTCTTCTTGTCCTGTGCTTGGGCTGCGGTGGCGGCGCCGACAAGCGCGAGGGAGGCGAGCAAGAAATGACGGGTCATCGGTGGCTCCGGTGGGGTTCGACCCGCGCGGACGCGGGCACCCCTCAATTCTAGGGGGAGCACGTCGGGAGCGGTATATTCCCCGGATGACCCGACTCCGTGCCGCCCTTACGCTGGCCGCCGTGTCCGTTCCGGCGCTGCTCGCTGCTCAGCAACCCCCGGTCTGCTCCGCGGACAACGCGGGGCTCACGCTCCCCAAGGGATTCTGCGCGACCGTGTTCGCCGATCGGGTCGGCGGGGCGCGGCACGCCGTGGTGGCGAGCAACGGCGACGTGCTGATCAACGCCCGCCCCTCGCAGTCGGGTGGCGAGAGCGGGACGGGTACTGGTCCTGGCGGTGGAATCCTCCTCCTGCGCGACGCCAACGGTGACGGGCGTGCGGAGCTGGTGAAGAAGCTCGCCTCCGCGACAGGCACGGGGATCGCGATCGCAAACGGCTTTTTGTACGCCACCGACCGCAACACGGTCGTGCGCTTCGCCTACACGCCGGGCGATACCGCGCTCGGGGCGAGCGAGATCGTGATCGGGTCGCTCCCGGAGGGGGGGCACACCGCGAACAATTTCGTCGTCGTGGGACCGACGCTCTATCTCAACATCGGCTCGCGTACGAATTCCTGTCAGGAGAAGGATCGGCAGAGCAACAGCAAGGGCGTCGATCCGTGCGTGGAGTTGGAGACGCGTGCCGGCGTGTGGCGCTTCGACGCGCTGAAGACCGGGCAGACGCCGAAGGATGGCGTGCGCTACTCGACCGGGATCCGGAACGCGGTGGCGCTGACCTGGAACGCCAAGGCGAAGCAGCTCTGGGTGGCGATGCACGGGCGCGATCAGCTCGCCCAGAACTGGGGACGGAGCAACGAGGAATCGGCCGAGAATCCGGGTGAGGAGATCTTCCCGCTCGCGGAGGGTGCCGACTTCGGCTGGCCCTACTGTTACTGGTCCACGTACGAGAAGAAGCTGGTGCTCGCGCCGGAGTACGGCGGCGACGGCAAGGCGGTGGGGCGCTGCAGCAGCAAGCGTGCGCCGACCTATGTGTTCCCCGGCCATTGGGCGCCGAACGACATCGGCTTCTACACGGGGACGAGCTTCCCGGCGCGCTATCGCGAGGGGGTGTTCGTTGCGTTCCACGGGTCGTGGAATCGCGCGCCGCTCCCGCAGGCCGGCTTCCGTGTCTCGTTCGTGCCGCTGAAGAACGGCAAGGCGGCGGGCGAGGCCGAGACCTTCGCGGATGGCTTCACGCCGCCGCAGTTTCTTGGCGGTCCCGCGGCTCCTGGGAGCGCGGCGGGTGCGCGCCAGCACCGCCCGAGCGGGCTCGCCGTCACGAAGGACGGCGGACTGATCGTCACCGACGATTTCGGTGGCACGGTGTACAAGATCATCTACACGGGGAAGTGAGCGCGTGACGACGTTCGCACGGATCGAAGAACTCGGGAAGCACGACGGCGCGACGGTGACGGTGCGTGGCTGGTGCACGCATCTGCGGTCGAGCGGGAAGATCGCCTTCATCGTCCTTCGCGATGGCACGGGCACGCTGCAGTGCGTGATGGTCAAGAAAGAGGTCGATGACCTCACCTGGGCGCGCTACGCCGACTGCACCCTCGAGACGAGTGTGGCGGTGACGGGCGCGGTGCGTGCGGATACGCGTGCGCCCGGCGGCTACGAGCTCGGCGTCACCACGCTCGAGATCATCGGGACGAGCCCGCTCGACTACCCGATCCAGCCGAAGGAGCACGGAATCGACTTCCTGCTCGATAATCGGCATCTCTGGCTCCGTTCGCCGAAGCAGCGCGCGATCGCCCGCGTGCGCCACGAGGTGGAGCAGGCGATCCACGACTTCTTCTACGAGCGTGGCTTCCTCCACGTCGACACGCCGATCCTCACCGCTGCCATCGGCGAGCGCGCGGGGCTCTTCGAGACCGAGTACTTCGACGAAGGGACGGCGTATCTCGCGCAGACGGGGCAGCTCTACGGCGAAGCTGCGGCGGCGGCGTTCGGGCGCATCTACACCTTTGGGCCGACCTTCCGTGCCGAGAAGTCCAAGACGCGCCGCCATCTCACCGAGTTCTGGATGATCGAGCCGGAGATGGCGTGGTACGATCAGGCGATGAACCAGGACCTGCAGGAGGAGTTGGTGTGCTTCCTCGTGCAGCGGGCGTTGACGCGTTGCGCCGCGGAGCTGAAGGAGTTGGAACGCGATGTCTCGAAGCTCGAGACGGTGGTCGCGCCCTTTCCGCGGATCAGCTACACGGATGCCGTCACGACGTTGCAGGCGAAGGGGTCGAGCATCCAGTGGGGCGACGACCTCGGCGCCGAGGATGAAGCGCTCCTCGTGGCGGATCACGACCGTCCGGTGTTCGTGTGTAACTATCCGAAGGAGGCCAAGGCGTTCTATATGAAGGAGAACCCGGCCGATCCGCGGACGGTGCTCTGCGCCGATCTCCTCGCCCACGAAGGGTACGGCGAGATGATCGGCGGCTCGCAGCGTGAGGACGACTACGACAAGCTCGTGCAGCGGATCAAGGAGGAGAAACTCCCCATGGACGCGTACGGTTGGTATCTCGACCTAAGGAAGTACGGCACGTTCACGCACTCCGGCTTCGGCATCGGTCTCGAGCGAACGATCGCCTGGATCTGCGGCCTCCCGCACATCCGCGAGGTGATCGCCTTCCCGCGGATGATGCACCGCGTGCGCCCGTGAGCCACACCCTCCCGCGCAATGCGGGCGCGCCGCTCGATCTCGACCTCGTGCTCGCCACGCGGGTGAACAAGAGCGCGGCTGAGCGTCGCGCAGCGACGATCCCCACGCGGCGCACCGTCAAGAAAGAGTGGCAGGCGGCATGGTTGCTCCGCGCGATCACCCTGATGGACCTCACCACGCTCTCCGGCGACGACACCGCGGGGAATGTGAAGCGACTCTGCGCCAAGGCGAGGCATCCGCTGCGTGATGATCTCGTCGACGCACTCGGCGTGCGCTCGCTCGGCATCACTGTCGGTGCGGTGTGCGTGTACCACCAGCTCGTGCCTGTCGCCGTCGAAGCCCTCGGCGAGAGCGGGATTCCCGTCGCGGCGGTCTCGACTGGTTTCCCGGCGGGGCTTTCACCCTTCGCGCAGCGCGTGGCGGAGATCAAGGAATCGGTCGCGGCGGGCGCGCGCGAGATCGACATCGTGATCACGCGCTCGCATGTGCTCACGGGCGACTGGCGGGCGCTCTACGAGGAAGTGGCAGCGTTCCGCGCGGCGTGCGGCGAGGCGCACCTGAAAGCGATCCTCGCGACGGGCGAACTCGCAACGCTCACCAATGTCGCGCGGGCTTCGCTCGTGGCGATGATGGCCGGCGCGGACTTCATCAAGACGAGCACCGGCAAGGAGGGGACCAACGCGACGCTCCCCTTCGCGCTCGTGATGTGCCGCATGATCCGTGAGTATCAGGCGCGGACGGGGTTCCTCGTGGGCTTCAAGCCCGCGGGTGGGATCCGCACCGCGAAGCAGTCACTCGACTATCTGCTCCTCATGAAGGAGGAGCTCGGTGATCGCTGGCTCCAGCCCGATCTCTTCCGCTTCGGGGCGAGCTCGCTGCTGACCGATATCGAGCGCCAGTTGGAGATGTTCGTGACGGGCCGCTATGCCGCGGCCCATCGCCACCCTATGCCCTGACCGCCATGGCGACCGTTGCCGAGATCTTTCAGACGATGGAGTACGGGCCTGCGCCGGAGGCGGATGGTCCGGCCCGTGCATGGCTCACGCAGCATGGTGGGCGCTTCGGCCACTTCATCGGTGGACAGTTCACGAAGGTGGGGACCACCTTCGACGTGATCGATCCCTCGACCGCGCAGCGGCTCGCGCAGGTCACGCAGGGGACGACCAAGGACGTCGATGCCGCGGTCGCCGCCGCGCGCAAAGCGCTCCCCGCGTGGAAGAAGCTGAGCGGCCACGCGCGCGCGAAGCATCTCTACGCGCTCGCTCGCATGGTGCAGAAGCATGCGCGGCTGTTCGCGGTGGTGGAATCGCTCGACAACGGGAAGTCGATCCGCGAGACGCGCGATCTCGACATCCCACTCGTGGCGCGGCACTTCTATCACCATGCGGGGTGGGCGCAGCTCGCCGCGACGGAGTTCCCTGGCTACGAGGGCGTCGGCGTGGTCGGGCAGATCATCCCGTGGAACTTCCCGCTTCTGATGTTGGGGTGGAAGATCGCCCCCGCGCTCGCGGCGGGGAACACGGTGGTGCTCAAGCCCGCGGAGTTCACCCCACTCACCGCGCTGCTCTTCGCGGAGCTCGCCTCGCAGGCGGGGCTCCCCGACGGCGTGGTCAATGTGATCACCGGCGATGGTCGTACCGGTGCTGCGCTGGTGGAGCACCCGAAGGTGGATAAGATCGCGTTCACCGGCTCGACCGACGTGGGGCGCATCATCCGTCGCGCGACGGCGGGGAGCGGGAAGAAACTCTCGCTCGAACTCGGTGGGAAGAGTCCGTTCATCGTGTACGAGGACGCCGATCTCGACGCTGCGGTCGAGGGCGTGGTCGACGCGATCTGGTTCAATCAGGGGCAGGTCTGCTGCGCGGGCTCGCGCCTGCTGGTGCAGGAAGGGATCGCCGAGCGGATGATTGCGAAGTTGAAGGCGCGCATGGAGCGGCTGCGCGTCGGGAAGCCGCTGGATAAGACGGTGGACATGGGCGCGATCGTCGCACCGGATCAGCTCGATCGCATCCGCACCTTGGTCGAGAAGGGGCGCGACGAAGGTGCCGAGGTCTGGCAGCCGAGTTGGGCGGTGCCGACGCAGGGGTATTTCTATCCTCCCACGCTCTGCACGAATGTCGAGCCGGCGAGCACCATTGCACAGATCGAGATCTTCGGGCCGGTGTTGGTCGCGATGACCTTCCGCACGCCGGAAGAATCGGTGGCCCTCGCGAACAACACGCCCTTCGGCCTCGCCGCGAGCGTCTGGAGTGAGAACATCAATCTTGCGCTCGACATCGCGCCCAAGCTGAAGGCCGGCGTGGTGTGGATCAACGCGACGAATCTGTTCGACGCGAGTGCCGGTTTTGGCGGCTACCGCGAGAGCGGCTTCGGCCGCGAAGGCGGCCGCGAGGGGATGTACGAGTATCTGAAGCCCACGCCGACCCCCGGAGTCGTTCCTGTCGTTCCTGTCGTTCCTGCAGTTGCTGTGGTTCCGGCGGCGCGGTCGACACCGCCGCACAGCGGCGCGGTCGACCGCACCGCCAAACTCTACATCGGCGGCAAGCAAGCCCGCCCCGACGCCACCTACATGCGCCCGGTGTACGGCCCGAAGGGCGCGCTCGTGGGTGAGGTCGGCGATGGGAACCGGAAGGACCTGCGCAACGCCGTCGAGGCCGCGCACGCGGCGTGGAAGGGATGGTCGAAGGCGACGGGGCACGCGCGAGCGCAGATCCTCTACTACATCGGCGAAAATCTCAGCGCGCGGCGCGACGAGTTCGCGGCGCGCCTGCGCGCGATGACCGGCGCGACCGCGAAGGTCGCGGGTGCCGAGGTCGATGCGGCGGTCTCACGCTTCTTCACCTACGCGTCGTGGGCGGACAAGTACGACGGTGCGGTCCACAACGTGCCGATCCGGGGCGTCGCGCTCGCGATGCACGAGCCGATCGGTGTGGTGGGCGTCGCCTGTCCTGATGAGGCGCCGCTCCTCGGCTTCGTCTCGCTCGTCGCGCCGTTGATCGCGACCGGGAACTGCGTGGTCGCGGTGCCGAGCGAGCGCTGGCCGCTCGCGGCGACCGATCTCTATCAGGTGTTCGACACGTCGGACGTGCCGGGCGGGGTGATCAACATCGTCACCGGTGCGCGCGATCCGCTCGCACTCGTGCTCGCGGAACACGACGACGTCGAAGGACTCTGGTACCGGGGCTCGCACGCGGGCGCGACCGCGGTGGAGCGTGCCTCGGCCGCAAACATGAAGCGCACCTGGGCGCGTTGGACGCCGAGCGACTGGGCGCGGCCGGAGGCGGAGGGGCGCGAGTTCCTGCGTGAAGCGGTGCAGGTGAAGAACATCTGGATCCCGTACGGGGAGTGAGCTAGGCCTCCCCGCGTTTCACCTCGTCCCAGAGCGGGTCGAGCACGGCCAGCCCCGCGGTTCGCACGTCGATCCCACGTGCCGCGGCGAGCCGCTCGATCCCTTCGAAACGCCGCTGGAACTTTGCGTTCGCCTTGTCGAGCGCGAGCGAAGGGTGCACGCCGCACTTCCGCGCGAGGTTCACCACGGCGAAGAGCAGATCGCCGAGTTCTCCCTCGAGCGCGGCGTGGCCTGGATCGCCGCTCGGTACGCCGTGGGTCGGGAAGTCGTGGCCGTGTGCCGCGATCACCTCCTCGACCTCGGCGAGCTCCTCGCGCACCTTCGCGGCGGGACCGGTCGCATCGGGCCAATCGAAGCCGACCCCCGCGGCGCGTTCCTGCAAGCGGTGCGCACGGTGAAGCGGGGGTAATGCCTCCGGCAGCCCCTCGGCGATCGAGCGTCGCCCCTTCGCCTTCATCTGCTCCCATGGTTCGCGATCGGTGCCGGCGCGCTCGCCGTACAGCCACGGATGCCGCACCGTCATCTTGTGCACGAGCGAGCCGGCGACGTGCCCCGCATCGAAAGCGCCCCGTTCTTCCGCGATCACCGCGTGGAAGAGCACCTGGAGGAGCACATCGCCGAGCTCGCCGACCATCGCGTGGTCGTCGCCGTCGCGGAGCGCGTCGTCGAGTTCGTGCATCTCCTCGTTGAGATACGGACGGAGCGAATCGTGCGTCTGCGCACGGTCCCAGGCATCGCGGGCGCGGAGGTCGCGCATGATGGCGAGGGCGTCGTCGAGCGCAGCGCGGGGGAGATCGGGCATCGGCGGGAGCGGTGAGAGGGCAGTCGCGTCCGTATCTTAAGTGCCGTCCCCTCGCCCCGCGTCCTCGTGCTCTTCACCAGTTGGCCCTTTGTCGGCTTCGTGGTCGTCGTCGCGTCGCTCTACTACGCGCCGGGGGTGCGCCGTGCGCAGCTGCCGCTGCTCGTCGTGGCGTCGGTGGGGCTGTACGCGTGGTTGGTGGGCCCGATGGCGTGGTTGTTGGTCCTCGCCGGGGTGATCACCACCGTGACCAGTGCGCAGGTGTCTGCGACCGAGATGCACACGCGGCGTCGCGCGTGGGCCGTGGTCGGCGTCGCGGCGAATCTCGCCGTGCTCGTCTGGTTCAAGTACGCGCGCTTGTTCGCGCCAATGCTACCGGCGGCCTCCACCATCGGGAGTTGGGCGACGCTCCCGATCCCCGCAGGGCTCTCCTTCTTCACCTTCCACGGCATCTCGCTGGTGGTCGATGTCTGGCGGGGCGCGTGGACCCCACCGCGTGGTGCGCGGCACAGCATGCAGAGCGCGTTCTATCTCACCTTCTTCCCGCAGCTCGTAGCGGGACCGATCGTGCGGGCGCGCGACGTGCTGCCACAGGTCGCGCCCAAAGCGTTCACGGCGATCGCGTGGCCCACCGTGCGTCGCGCGCTGATCGTCGGCGCCTATCTCAAGCTCGTCGTGGCGGACCATCTCGTGGCGTACACGCTCGGTATGGACGGCGCCGTCGCGGCCGGGCTCCCCGGCGTGAACCTCGCGGCGATGCTCGTTGCCTACGCGGCGCAGCTCTTCGCTGACTTCGCGGCGTACTCGAGCATCGCCATCGGACTCGCCGCGCTCTTCGGCTACACGCTCCCGCGCAATTTCGCGTATCCGTATCTCGCGTGCTCGTTGCGGGATTTCTGGCGGCGGTGGCACATCTCGCTGGGGACGTGGCTCCGCGACTACCTCTACCTCCCGCTCGGTGGCGATCGGCGGGGCAGGGCGCGAACGGCGATCAACCTGATCCTCGTGGTCACCCTCGCGGGGCTCTGGCACGGGGCCGCGTGGGGATTCGCGCTCTGGGGCGCGTGGAGCGGCGTCGGTCTCGTCGTCGAGCGGGCGTTGTCGCGCGCATCCTGGAGCGACTCGCGCTCGGGGCAGTTGCTGCGCTGGCTCGCGGTCATCACCTACGTGACGATCGGCTGGCTCTTCTTCCGGCTCGGTGATGTGGCTGCGGCCCTCACCTACCTCCGGGCAATCGTCGCGCGGTCAGCGGCGGCGCCGGATGTCTTCTCGCTGCTGAGTATCGCCTGGTTCCTCCTCCCCGTAGTGCTCTACCACTGGTGGGGCGCGCTGCGTGAGTCACATCCCGCGCGTCGGCCGGCGGTGGTCGACGCGCTGCTGGGGGTGCTCATCGCGTGGACGGTGCTCGACGCCGCGCCACCGACTCCCTTCATCTACTTCCAGTTCTGATGCGCGCGCTCGTGATCGGATGCGTGGCGACGCTCGGCGTGTGGACCACTGCGGCCCGCCTCGCGCCGCCCGCACCGGCGCTCCCGACGCCGGCGCTGCAGAATGCGATCGCGGTGGAACGTCTCGTGCGCGGTGCGCACGCTCCACGCGTGCTCGTGCTCGGGTCGTCGCTCGCGGCACGGGTGCCCAGTGCGCTGATCGGCGACGATGCGATGGTGATCGGGCTGAGTGGCGGCTCCGGTGCCGCCGCGGTCGCCCTCGCCGACGCGGCGGGCGTACGGCCGACCGTGGCGATCGTGGAGCTGCAGCGGCTTGGGATGCCGGCGCCGAACGGGTGGGCGGATTCGCTGGTGCGCGCTGCGCGGAGTGATCGGCGCGCTCGCGTGGCGTTCTTCGATCAGGAGCATCGGCCCGCGACGCTCGCCTTGTCGGCGATCGCGCGCACGAGTGCGCGGGTCCGGCGGTGGCTGTCGACGGAGTCGCAGCGACGCGAGACCGAAGCGAGGGCGGCCCACGCGTACGGTCCAGTCGCCGACGCTGCGTCGGACACCGCGTTCGCCGAGGCACAACGTCGGCTCACACGGTGGCGGGAGCAGGGCACTCGGGTGTACCTGATCGAGCTCCCGGTCCACGAGGCGAGCGCGATCACGCCGACCCTTCGCGCAGCGATCGACCGCGCGTTTCCGGCGAGCGAGTTCCCACGCGTCGCGCATCCACCCGGCGGGTACCCGACCAGCGACGGCCGCCATCTGGAGCCCGAGGCCGCCGCCCGCGTGGCGCAGGCGATCGCCGTTGCCGCTCTCTCGGAGCCCCGCTACACTCCGCGATGATGACGCCCGCTCTCCATTCTCGCGCCCAACTCGAGGTCGATCTCGCCGCGCTCGTTCGGAACGCCCGTGCCTGCGCCGCCCACGCGGCGCGTCCGGTGCTCCCGATGATCAAGGCGGACGCGTATGGACTCGGCGCGGTCGCCTGCGCCCGTGCGCTCGAGGTGGTCGAGCCGTGGGCGTACGGCGTCGCGACCGTGAGTGAGGGAGAGGAGCTGCGGGCTGCGGGGATCACTCGGCGCATCCTGATCTTCACGCCGCTCACCCCAGCCGACCTGGCTCGCGCGCACCACGCGCGACTCACCCCCACGTTGGGGAGCGCGACCGCGATCGCCGACTGGCGCGCCATCGGTGGCGGCGCGTGGCATCTCGCGATCGAGACGGGGATGGCCCGTGCGGGCGTACGCTGGGATGAGCTCGCGACCCTCCCAACGGACGCGCTCGCGTCGCTCGAGGGAGCGTTCACGCATTTCCATTCCGCCGAGCGCCCCGATGGCTCGCGCGAGCTGCAGGAGACGCGTTTCCGCGAGGCGCTCGCGGCGCTGCCATCGCGGCCCACCGTGCTGCATGCGGAAAACTCGGCGGGGCTCGCGCGCCGTGCGCCGAGCGAGTGGGACGTGGTGCGCCCCGGCGTGTTCTTGTATGGCGTCGGGAGTGGCGACGGTGCCGCGCTCACCCCCGAGCCGGTGGCGCATCTCCGAGCGCCGATCGTCGAGCTGCACACATTGCGCGCGGGCGAGACCGTCTCGTACGACGCGACGTGGCGCGCCCCGATCGACGGGCGGCGGATCGCGACGCTCGCCATGGGGTATGCCGATGGATACCGCCGCGCGCTCTCGAATCGCGGCACCGCGCTCATCCATGGACAACCGGCACCGATCGTGGGACTCGTGACGATGGACATGACGATGGTCGATGTCACCGATGTCACCGATGTCACCGATGTCGCCGACGCGGTCGGCGTCGGGACGGTGGCGACTGTGCTCGGGCGAGACGGGAGCGCACTCCTCACCCTTGAGGAGGTCGCGCGCACGGCCGAGCTGTCGCCGTACGAGCTGTTGACCGGGCTGCGCCAGCGCGCCGACCGCGTGTACACCGGCGGGGGCGCGTGAGTCGGCGCGCCTGCCTCCTCGTGCTCGATGGCGTCGGGATCGGTGCGGCGCACGATGCCGACGCGTACGGCGACCTCGGCTCGCACACGCTAGGAAATGTCGCGCGCGCGGTCGGCGGGCTCGATCTCCCCGAACTGCAGCGCGCGGGGCTCGGCAACATCGCGCCGTTGGGCGGAATGCACGCCGTGGACGCTCCCATCGGTGCGTTCGGCTTGCTCGAGCCGCGCTCCGCGGGGAAGGACTCCACCACCGGGCATTGGGAACTCGCCGGCGTGCGCCTCGTCGCGCCGTTTCCGACGTATCCACACGGCTTCCCCGACGACCTGCTGGCGGAGTTTTCCACGCGCACAGGGCGCCCGGTGATCGGGAACGCGGTGGGGAGCGGCACCGCGATGCTCGACCGTTTCGGCGAGGAGCACGCGCGCACCGGCGCGTGGATCGTCTACACGAGCGCCGATTCGGTCTTCCAGATCGCCGCGCATGAAGGTGTGATCCCCCTCGATGAGCTCTACGCGGCGTGTGCCACCGCCCGCGCGCTGCTCGTCGCGCCGCACAACTGCTCGCGCGTCATCGCGCGTCCGTTCGTGGGATCGCCGGGGCAGTGGCAGCGCACCGGGAACCGCCGCGACTACTCGGTCGAGGCGCCGGCGGAGACGCTGCTCGACGCCTTGGCGGCGGCGGGGATCGCGCGGATCGGGGTGGGGAAGGTGGATGATCTCTTCGCGCGCCGGAATCTCGAGGGCGGGCACACGAGCGGGAACGCCGAGGGGGTCGAGCGGATCCGTGCGTGGCTCGCCTCCGGCGACGGTTTTTGCTTCGCCAACCTTGTAGATTTCGACCAGTTGTACGGCCATCGGAACGATGTGCCGGGGTTCTATCGGGCGTTGCGGGAGTTCGATGCGGCTCTCCCCTCGCTCCTCTCCGCCCTTCGCGAGGACGACCTGCTCTTCATCACCGCCGATCACGGCAACGACCCGACGACGGCCAGCTCCGATCACGCCCGGGAGAACGTTCCCCTGCTCGTGCTCGGGCCGCGCGTGCGTCCGGTCGCGCTTGGCGCGCGGTCGAGCTTCGCGGATGTCGGGGCGACGCTCGGGGAGTGGTTCGGGCTCGAATTCCGTGGTGTGGGACGCTCCTTCCTCTCGACGGTCGTCGCGTGATCGACGCCGCGACGCAGGGTGCGCTCGAACAGGCGGCGTTCGCAGCGATGCGTGCCGCGTACGCACCCTACTCCGGATTCCGCGTCGGCGCGGCATTGTTGGCTGAGGACGGTCGCATCATCACCGGGTGCAATGTCGAGAACAGCGCCTATCCGGCCGGGATCTGTGCCGAGCGTGGTGCGATCGCGGCAGCGGTGGTGCAGGGGGTGCAGCGCTTTCGCGCGGTCGTCATCGCGACCGAGGCGGAAGAGCCCACCTCGCCCTGTGGGATCTGTCGGCAAGTCCTCGTAGAGTTCGCTCCAAATCTTCACGTCATCAGTGTGACCGCTGGCGGCGAACGCGCGACGCATTCGCTCTCTGCCTTGCTCCCGGCGCCGTTCACTCCCTCTTCGCTCCGGCATTCGTGATCCACCGTCCTTGGCTTGCCCGGTGGGTGCGGTGCGCGTGGCTCGTCCTTCTGCTCGGGGGAGCGGCGTCGTGCGCCGAATCGCTCGATGCGGGAGCGACCTGCCCGACGCTCTGCGCCTCCGGATCGCTCCCGCTCCGCGACACGACCATCACGCCGGCGCTGGCGTGGGACTCGACGCTCACCGGCTTCCCCGACATCGGGACGGAGTTCGGCATCCTCGTCGCGACGCGCGGCGACTCGCTCGATGCGCGTGCGGTCTTCCGTTTCGACTCGACCGTGCGGCTCTTCGCCCCCGTCGGCGACACCGTGCGTCCGATCTCGCAGGTCGATTCCGCGCGACTCCTCCTGCGCCTCGACGTGGTGAATGCGATCCTCCCGGACACCGTGGTGATCGAAGCGTTCGACGTCGACACCACCAGCGCAGACACGCTCCCCAACACACTGGTCCCGCTCTTCCGCGCGTCTCGGCTGCTGGGCTCGGTCCGCGTCCCACGCATCCTGATGCTCGACTCGCTCCGCGTGCCGCTCGACAACGCGAAGCTGTTGGCCAAGCTGCGCACGCCGGGCGCGCGGGTGCGCATCGGGATCCGGGCCACCGGCGCGACCTCGGTGCAGTTCCGCCTCCAGACGTCCGAGATCGGCCAAGGCGCCACACTGGCGTATCGCGCCACTCCCGACACCGCGGTGCGGACCGTCTTCGTACTGGGGAACTCCTCGACGCCGAAGCTCCCCGACGCGGAGCGGCTCGCGCTCCTCGACTACGGCATCACCGTGAAGGCGCCGGCCCCCGGCACCGGCGCGATCGCGACGGTCGGCGGACTCCCCGCGCGGCGCGCGTATCTCCGCTTCAACTTGCCGACCAAGTTGATCGACTCCACACAGATCGTGCGCGCGACGCTCTACTTCACCCAGCAGCCCGCGCGCGGTATCGGCGCCAAGGACACGCTGAGTGTATATGCGCAGCCACCGATCGTTGGTTCGCTCGTGAGCGACATCCGCCGTCAGGCGTCGTTCCTTGCCCCGCTCGGGATCTTCGTGAACGACTCGATTCGCCTCGCCGCCGGCGACAGCGGAACGCGGTCACTTGAGGTCGTGAACCTGCTGCGGGGATGGAAGGGGCAGAGCGGCACCGCCGCGCCGGTCCGTGCGCTCGTGTTGCGCGCGAGCACGGAGGGGAACTCGGTGGCGGAGTTCCGCTTCGCCTCGACGACGTCGCCGATCGCGGCGCTGCGGCCCCGCATCCGCATCTCGTATGTCGGTACGCCCGACGTGGGGGTGCCATGATGCGCCGCCTGCTCGTGGCCTGCCTCCTCGCCGCGCCCATCGCGCTGCACGCGCAGGGGACGCTTGCCGGCCAGGGGCTCGGCTATCCGCCGGGGATGCTCTCGACGCGTGCGCTCTCCCTCGGTGGTGGCAACGCCGAGGTCGATGCGGGATCCACCACGAATCCGGCAGCGCTCGGATTGATGGGACGAGGCGGACTCTCCTTGCAGTTCGCGCCGGAGTGGCGCAACACCTCGACCGCGACGGCCTCCGTGAAGACGAAGGTCGCGCGTTTTCCGATGTTCATCGCCAGTGCGCGCGTGAACAGCAAGATCGCGGTGGCCGGGAGCTTCTCCACGCTCACCGACCGCACCTGGCAGATCTCGCAGATCGACACGCAGGACGTCGGCGGCACGCGCTACCCATCGCAACTCTCGATCACCTCGCTCGGCGCACTCAGTGAGGCGCGCGCCGCGGTGTCGTACCAGCTCTCCGAGCGCTTGTACCTCGGCGCGGCGATCATCGCGCTCACGGGGAACGACCGCCTGACGGCCGCGCGCATCTTCCCGGATTCCGCCGCGGTCGCACGCATCACCGAGGAGCGCGTCTGGACCGGGACGGGCGAGGGCGCGCAGATCGGGGCCGTGGCCCGGCCGGATAGTTCGATCGAGATCGGTGTCTCGTACGCGATCGGCGGAAGGATGGAAGCGCGGCTCGGCGACACGCTCGTCGCCAATGCGAAGTCGCCTGGGCGGATGGCCGCCACGGTGACGTGGAGCGGACTGCCTGGCGCAACGCTGAGTGCGCGCATTGAGCAGCGGGACTGGAGCAAGCTGCGCGGGCTCGGGTACGGGCGCCCGATCGACGCGCGCGATACGCGGGACATCGGGCTCGGCGCGGAGCTGCAAGGGCCGAAGAGCGGCGCCAGTGCCCTCGCGATCCGCCTCGGGTTCCGCTCGCGCGACCTCCCGTTCCGCGTGAACGGACTCGATGTGAGCGAGACGTCGTTCTCCGGCGGCCTCGGCCTCCCCTTCTCGTTCGGACGCAGCTCGGCCGACGTCGGCGTCATCCGGGCCGTACGCACCGCCGGTTCGTCGCGCGAGCAGGCGTGGACGTTGAGCGTCGGGTTCACCGTCCGCCCGTAGGGCGATGACCGCGCCCGTTCGGACCACGCCGCTCATCCTCGTGGCGGACGACGTCGAGGCGAACGTTGTGCTCCTCCGCGATCAGCTTGCCACGCTCGGGTTCGAGAGCGTGGCGGCGCACGACGCGCCGAGCGCGGTCGCGGCGGCCTTCGAGCATCGCCCCGATCTCTGCATCTTCGACGTCTCCATGCCCGTCGGCGAACTCGGCGGCGACGAGCGCGAGGCGGGGTTCGCGGCCTGTCGACGTTTGAAGCGCGATGCGCGCACATCGCGCATCCCGATCGTGTTCGTCACCGCCCTGAATGACACCACCGACCGCGTGAAGGCGATCGAAGCGGGCGGCGATGACTTTCTGCTCAAGCCGCACTCCAGACTCGTCCTTGGCGCACGTGTCCGTTCGCTCCTCAAGCTGAAGGGCGCGACCGACGCACTCGAAGAATCGCTCCGCCGTCAGCGAGAGCTACAACGCGTGCGCGACGACCTGATGAAGATGATCGTACACGATCTCAAAGCGCCGCTCTCGTCGGTGCTCGCAACGCTCGAGATGCTGCGTGATGGCGACTTCGGGCCGCTCGCCGAGCGCCAGGCGCGTGCGGTGAGCGAGGCGGAGGGGCGCGCCGAGGATCTGCTGGGGTTGATCGAGGACCTGCTCGAGGTCGCACGGATCGAAGAGCAGACATTGGTGCTGCAGCCCGAGCCGATCGCCCCTGCGGCACTGCTCCAAGAGTTGGTGTACGACTGGCGGCTCCGGATGCAGCAGGAGCAAGCGACCGCGACCGTCGATGTGGCGGACGATGCGCCCGTCTTCCGCGCCGACAAGACGCTCCTCAAGCGCGTCCTCTCGAACCTGCTGCAGAACGCGATCACCCACTCGGCCATGGCGGTCACCCTTCGCCTCTCGGCACGCGGCGAAGCCGGCGGGATCCTGTTCGCGGTGCAGGACAACGGCCCCGGGATTCCCACGGAGTTCCAGGACGTGATCTTCCGCAAGTTCGAACAGGTCCGCGCCGCGAACGCGCCGCGCACCCGCTCCAGCGGACTCGGCCTGACGTTCTGTCGGTTGGCCGTCGAGAGCCACGGCGGGAGGATCTGGGTCCGCAGCGCCGAGGGGGAGGGAAGTATCTTCTATGTGCAGCTCCCGTTGGAGCCCGCCCCGCCGCCAGCGCCGTAGCCGTCCGTAGCTGTCCGTAGCCGTCCGTTGTCGTTCCTGTAGTTCCCGTCCCTCCTGTCCCTCCTCTCCGTGCCCTCCGTCTACATCGAGACTTACGGCTGCCAGATGAACGTCAGCGATTCCGAGCTGATGTATGGCAAGCTCGCGGCTGAGGGCTACTCGCCCGTCGATGCACCTGAGGGCGCGGATGTGATCCTGGTCAACACCTGCGCGATCCGCGACAACGCGGAGCAACGGGTGATCGGGCGATTGGGCGAGCTCCGGCGGTTCATGTCGAAGGACACGATCCTCGGCGTGACCGGCTGCATGGCGCAGCGCTTGGGACCGCGGCTCCTCGCGACCGATTCGCGCGTCTCGTTGGTGGTGGGTCCCGATGCGTACCGGGCGCTGCCGGAGCTGCTCGAGCGTGCGCGGAGCGGCGAGAAGTTCACCGCGACCGACTTCGATCTCGAGGAGCACTACGAGGACTTCGTCGCGCGGCGCTTCGAAGGGGTGAAGGCGTGGATCCCCGTGCAGCGCGGGTGCGACTATCGCTGCACCTATTGCATCGTGCCGACCACGCGTGGTCCGGAGCGGAGCCGGCAGCTCGCCGAGGTGGTGCGCGAGACGCGCGAGGTGGTCGCAGCGGGGTTGAGCGAGGTGGTGCTCCTCGGCCAGACCGTCAACTCGTATCACGACGGCACGCATGACTTCGCCGATCTCCTGCGCGCCGTGGGTGCGGTGGAGGGGATCCGCCGCGTGCGGTACACGAGCCCTCATCCGAACGATTTCTCCGACCGCGTGATCGCCGCGATGGCCGAGACGCCGACGGTGTGCGCGCATGTGCATCTCCCGATGCAGAGCGGCTCGACGTCGATGTTGAAGCGCATGCTGCGTCGCTATACGCGCGAGGGGTATCTCGACTGTGTGCAGCGCCTTCGCACGGCGATCCCAGGGCTCGGGCTCACGACCGACATCATCGTCGGTTTCCCAGGCGAGACCGATGCGGAGTTCGAGGACACCATCACGATGTGCCGTGAGGTGCGCTTCGACGACGCCTTCATGTTCAAGTTCTCGATGCGCGAGGGGACGCCGGCGGAGCGGATGCCGGCCGAGTGGACGATCCCCGACGCGGTGGTCACGGAGCGCTTCGATCGCTTGATGGCGACGGTTCGCGGTATCGCGCGCGAGAAGAACCTCGGGCGGCTCGGCGAGCGCATCGAGGTGCTCATCGAGAAGGTGGCGCGCGATGGAGAGCTGTTGCAGGCGCGCTCGGGTGACTTTAAGACGGTCATGGTCCCTGGCGATGCCTCGATGATTGGGCAGTATCTCACCGTTGAGCTCACCGGTAGCACGGGGGCGACCTTCACGGGCACGCCGGTCCAAGCGCGAGCGCCGCTCCCCGCGCTGGCGTGATGCGTTCCGCACTCGCGCGCTGACGCGCGCGAGTGCACGCGGCAGCATGGTGCCGCTGTGCCACTGGTCGCGTGGGCGGTCATCGCGTGGGTCACGGGAATCCTCGGTGCGGCTCTCGTGCCGTGGGCGTGGATCGTCCCGGCGACGGGGATCGCACTCGCCGCGTGGCGGGCTGGTGCGCGCCGCTGGGAGCGCCGATGGCTGACCCATGCCGCCCTCGCCGCGATCGCGCTCGCGGGCGCGTGGAGCGGCGTGCGGGCACCGGACCGACGGGCACCCCCCGCCGCGCGCGAGGACGGTTGGCTCCCGGCGCTCCGGGCACGCGCTGAACAGGCGATCGACCGACGATACGCGCTGACCGATGCGCCGGTGGTGAAGGCGCTCCTCATCGCGGACCAGCGGCGGATCGATCCTGCCGTGCGCGATGCGTTCGCCGATGCGGGGCTCGTGCACGTGCTCTCGATCTCGGGGATGCACGTCGCGATCGTGATTCAGGCGCTCACGCTGGCCGTCGGCGCACTGCGCGTGCGGCGGCGGGTCGGTGCGTGGGTCGCACTGGCGGTCGCCACCGTGTACGTCGCGCTGATCGGGGCGCCGCCGCCTGCGGTGCGCGCGCTCGCCATGAGTGGCGTCGGCGTGCTCAGTCACGCGCTTCAACGCCCAACATCGCCGTGGGCCGCACTTGCGATTGGCGCAGCGTTCCCACTCCTGGGCGCGCCGGCGACGGTCTTCGATCTCGGATGGCAGCTCAGTGTGGTCGGCATGGCGGCGCTGATCGCCGGCGGGATGCTGGCCGAGCGGGTCGGACGACGGTGGCCTCACGGGGCGCAGCGCGTGGGGAAGGAACTCGTCGTCGGGCTCGTGGCCGGGATCGCCACCGCGCCGCTGATCGCGTGGTGGTTCGGTCGCATCCCGCTCGTCGCGCCGTTAACGAACCTCCTCGCCGCACCGATCGTCGCGCTCCTGCAGCCCGCGCTCTTTCTCGCGCTCATCGCTGAGCCCATCGCCCCGGTCGCACAGCTCGCGGCAGATGCGGCAGCACCATTGGTCGAACTGCTCACCGTCGTCGCGACGCTTGGTGCCCGCGTCCCCGGGGGCGTGCTCACGGTGGCGCCCAGCGCGTGGGAAGGATGGGTGCTCGGTGCGATCGCGTGTGCGGTGCTCGCCGCGGCCGCCTCGCGGGCGCCCGCCCGACCGCTGATCCTCGCGAGTGCCGGCATCTGCGTGCTCCTGCTCGCGCCGATGTCACGCGGCGGCTCAGGGCTGATGGAGCTGCACCTGCTCGATGTAGGGCAGGGGGACGCAATCGCGTTGCGGACACCGCGCGGTCGCTGGGTGTTGGTGGATGCCGGTGGTGGTTGGGAGGCCGATGATGTCGCGCGTCGGGTGGTGCTCCCCTATCTCCGCGCCCGCGGCGGGGAAGTCGTCGCCGTGGTCGCGTCGCATCCGCACGCCGATCACGTCGGGGGACTCACCGATGTGCTTCGCGCGACGCGTCCGGCGCGCTACCTCGACGGCGCCTTCGCGGGCGCGAGCGCGCCCTACCAGCGCTCGCTCCTGGAGGCACAGCGGATCGGCACCGGGTGGGAGCGCGTGCGTCCCGGCGACACGCTCGCCCTCGATGGCCTCGCGATCGAGGTGCTCGCGCCCGACTCGGCGTGGACCAGCCGGCTGCAGGATCCGAACCTCGCGAGCGTCGTGCTGCGGGTGCGCTTCGGGGCGCGGTCGTTCCTCCTAACCGGCGATGCGGAGGCCCCGGAGGAGGAGTGGCTCGTCGCGCACGCAACGCGGCTCAAGGCCGACGTCTTGAAGGTCGCCCACCACGGCAGCGCGACCTCGACGACCGACGCCTTCCTCGCCGCGGTCCAGCCGTCGATCGCGCTGATCTCCGTCGGCGCGCGCAATCGCTACGGGCATCCGGCGGCGTCAGTGGAGCGACGCCTGCGCGCGGGTGGTGCGGAGGTGCACCGCACCGATCAGGAGGGCACCATCGTCGTGTCGACCGACGGCCAGCAGCTCCGTGTGACTACCGCAACGGATCGTCGGCCGGCGGCGGAGCGCCCCTGAGTGCGCGCGGGTCGCGGCCGTCGAAGCCGAAGAGCTCGCGCGTGCGACGGTCGGCGTCGATGCGCCGCAGCATCTCGGTGAGCTCGGTCGTCGCCTGCTCGAGCGCACTGCGATAGAGCACGCGATACCACGCGAGCGCCGTCGCGGCGACGAGCGCACCGCCGACCACCGCTGGCGCGAGCGCTCCCACGAGCGCCTTCGTCACCACGATGCCGATCGTTCCGCCGCCGAAGACGCCGCCCGTCGCACTGAGCCCCGCGATCACCTTCGAGATGAGCCAGTTCTTCCGTAGGCCGGGACGAAGATCGCCCGTGCACTCCACCCGAGTGCCCCCCTGCGGCAACGCGCGCAGGGTGAGCTTCAACTGCCAGAGCTCGATCTGGTACATCCGCAGCTGGAAGGGCGAGAAGCGCCCTGACGGCACCATTTGACCCGTGATCACTTTCGGGATGTCGAACACGAGCACGCCGCCGTCGAGCGGATGTCCTCCGATCGTGTCACGGAGCACGAGACTGAACGGCTCCGCGGGGAGCGTCCGCCCGATCATCGCGAGCAGCTCACGTGGCGAGGCGTGGCTGTCGCGCGTGACCACGATGGTGCGGCGGTCGGTCCCCATCATCTGCGTCCACGTGCGCTCTTCCCGGGCCGTCGACACGGCGGGCGCCACGCCGCCTTCGGTGCGCTGCTCGGAGAGCGCGAGCGCAACGAACTCCGCCCCGATCCCCGCTTCCACCGCCGCCTGCTCCACATCCCGCAACCGGTAGCCACCGCTCGGCGTCGGTGTTGCGGTGGCGGTCGAGGCGACGGTGCCGACCTCGGCACGATACCGCTGCTGGATCCGCGTCGCCGCTTCGGCCTGCAACTCCGCTGCGCGCTGCCAGATCGCGCGCGCCTCACCTTCGGTGACCGCGCGATTCGGGAGTTGGGGGCCGCTCACGCGCACGGCGTCGGCTTCCAATGCTTGCGTCAGCGCATGCGCGAACGCTTCACCATCGGGATAGCGGTCATCGGCGCGCTTGGCGAGACAGCGATCGATCACCCGCGCAATCGCCGGCGGCACATCCGGTGCGATCGAGCCGATCGGCGGCGCGGGCTGCGTCGCGTGCTGTACGATCACCGCCGACGCCGTCGCCGCCTCGAACGGAAGGCGCCCGGTCAGCGCGAGGAACCCCACCACGCCGAGCGCGTAGAGGTCGCTTCGCCCATCCAACGCCTCGCCCGCGATCTGCTCGGGGCTCATGAAGTGCACCGACCCCATCACATGATCGTCGCGCGTGAGCCGGTCGGCGCTCGGATCGCGCGCGATGCCAAAGTCGGTCACGATCAGCCGCTGCGTGCTCTTCTCGAGCATCAGATTGTCCGGCTTCACATCGCGATGCACCACGCCACGCGCATGGGCGTAGGCGAGGGCCCACGCGGCCTCGCGCAACAGGCGCACCACCTCGGCGGGCGAGAGCGCCCCGAGCCGCTTGATCCGCTCGCCCAGCGTCTCCCCGTCGATGAACCCCATCACGAAGAAGGCGTACTCGCCGACTTCACCCGCCTGATAGACGGGGACGATGTTCGGGTGCGAGAGCTGCGCCGCCGTGCGGGCCTCGCGCACGAAGCGCGCGCGCAGCGTGTCGCCGCTGTCGCTCGTCGGCTCCAGGACCTTGATCGCCACGAGCCGGTCGAGGCGCGTATCGGTCGCGAGGAACACGACGGCCATCCCTCCGCGGCCGAGTTCGCGTTCGACGTCGTACTGTCCGGCGAGCAGCTGCGCGAGCGCATCGCGCGTGGCGGGCGGCATCAGCAGGGGCGGTGAAGGAAGTGAGCCGAGGGCGAACTGCGGAAAGCTAGCCGCTCGGAGCGGTTGCCCGGTATGGCGGCGGGCGCGAACTTTCCCGGATGCCTCCTACCCGAACCTCCGGCACGTTCGCGCACACCGATACCTCGGTCGTCACGATCGACCGCTTCATCATCGAGCAGGAGGAGCGCTACCCCGAAGCGACGGGCGAGCTCTCCGGGATCCTCTACGATCTCGCGCTCGCGGCGAAGATGATCGCCAACAAGGTGCGCCGCGCGGGACTCGCCGACATCCTCGGCGCCGCCGGGAGCGACAACGTGCAGGGCGAGGCGCAACAGAAGCTCGACGTGATCGCCAATGAGATCATCGTGAAGGCGATGGATCACGGCGGACGGCTCTGTGCGATGGCGAGCGAGGAGGAAGAGGAGATCATCGCGATCCCGCCGCAGTTCCGGCGCGGGAAATACGTGCTGCTCTTCGATCCGCTCGACGGCTCCTCGAACATCGACGTGAACGTCCCGGTCGGGACGATCTTCAGTGTGCTGCGCAAGGTCAGCCCCGGCACCGAAGGCACGGTCGATGACATGCTCCAGCCCGGGCACCAGCAGGTCGCCGCGGGCTACGTGATCTACGGCTCAAGCACGATGCTCGTGTACACGACCGGGCAGGGCGCGCACGGCTTCACGCTCGATCCGTCGATCGGCGAGTTCCTCCTCTCGCATCCCGACATCCGCATCCCGCCCAAGGGGCGCTATCTCTCCGTCAACGATGCGTACGAGCAGCACTGGACGGAGCCCGTGCGTGCGCTGATGCGCCGCTATCGCGGGCTCGACGGCCAGCGCGAGGCGATGAATGTGCGCTACGTCGGCTCGCTCGTCGCGGACTTCCATCGCAACCTCCTCGGCGGCGGACTCTTCGCCTATCCGGCGAACACCAAGTCGCCGACCGGGAAGCTCCGGTTGCTCTACGAGTGCAACCCGCTCGCGTTCATCGTGGAGCAGGCGGGCGGCGCCTCGACGAACGGCCAGCAGCGGACGCTCGACATCGTCCCGACCAAGCTGCACGAACGCGCGCCCTACTTCATCGGCAGCAAGGACGACGTCGCGATCGCCACGGCGATGCTCGCGACCGACGCGTAGCCGGTGGCGGACGAACGCCTCTCGCCGGCCGGGATCCCGGTCGCGCCGATCTATCGACCCGCCGACGCGCCCGCCGAATACGGCACGGCGCTCGGTGATCCCGGTCAGTACCCCTTCACGCGGGGCGTGCAGTCCTCGATGTATCGCGGCCGCCTCTGGACGATGCGGCAGTACGCGGGGTTCGGGACGGCGGCGGAGACCAATCGACGCTTCAAGCTGTTGCTCGACGCCGGGCAGACCGGGCTCTCGGTGGCCTTCGATCTCCCGACGCAGATGGGGATCGACTCCGATTCGCCGCGCGCGCTCGGTGAAGTGGGGCGCGTCGGCGTCGCGATCGACACGGTCGAGGACATGCACCTGCTCCTCGCCGATCTTCCGCTCGATCGCGTCTCGACCTCGATGACGATCAACGCGACCGCCTCCACGCTCTTGGCGATGTACATCGTCGTCGCGGAGGAGCGGGGGATCGCGCGCGCGGCGCTGAGCGGCACGATCCAGAACGACATCCTCAAGGAGTACATCGCCCGCGGCACGTACGTGTATCCGCCCGCGCCGTCGATGGCGCTCATCGCGGAGACCTTCCGCTTCTGCGCGGCCGAGGTGCCGCAGTGGAATCCGATCTCGATCTCGGGGTATCACATCCGCGAGGCAGGGGCGACAGCGGTTCAGGAGCTCGCCTTCACCTTCGCCAACGCCCGTGCCTACGTCCGCGCGGCGCTGGCCGCTGGATTGGCGATCGATGCCTTCGCACCGCGGCTGAGCTTCTTCTTCGCCTGCCACAACGACCTGTTCGAAGAGGTCGCGAAGTTCCGCGCCGCGCGCCGCATCTACGCGCGCATGATGCGCGAGGAGTTCCGTGCGAGCGACGCCTCCGCGCGACTGCGCTTCCACACCCAGACCGGCGGCGTGACGCTGATGGCGCAGCAGCCGCTCAACAACGTCGTCCGCGTCGCGGTGCAGACGCTCGCCGCCACGCTCGGCGGGACGCAATCACTCCACACCAACGGCTACGACGAGGCGCTCGCGCTCCCCACCGCGGAGGCCGCGACGCTCGCGCTCCGCACGCAGCAGATCGTGGCGTACGAGAGCGGCGTGGCGCAGACCGCCGATCCGCTCGCGGGGTCGTACTACGTCGAAGCACTCACGGACGAGCTCGAGGCGCGTGCGCTCGCGCTGATGGCCGCGGTGGAAGAGCAGGGAGGGAGCGAGGCGGCGATCGAAGCATCGTTCTTCCAGGAAGAGATCGCGCGGAGCGCGTACGAGTACCAGCTGTCGGTCGAAGCGGGACAAACCGTCATCGTCGGCGTGAACCGCTTCGGCGATGGCGCCGACCCGCCGATCATCCCGGCGCCGGACTTCTCCGCGCTCGAGGCCTCCCAGCGCGCCGCCGTCAGTGCAGTGCGCGCGCGACGTGACGACCACGCCGTCCGCGAATCGCTGAAGCGCATCGGTGCGGCGGCGCCCGCCGTGGGCGCGGGGGGCGCACCGCTCATGCCGCTCTTGATCGACGCCGTGCGCGCCCGGGCGAGCGTGGGCGAGATCTCCGACACGCTCGAAGCTGCCTGGGGCCGCCACCGAGCGGGCTGACGCGTGTACACGCACTGCCTCCACTGCCACAGCGATCTCGGCACGAACGACGCGATCGAACACTTTCCCGTAGGGCGTCGCCTCGCGTTCGACGAAGCGCGTGGACGGCTCTGGGCGATCTGTCGACGGTGCGGACGCTGGAATCTCTCCCCCGTCGACGAGCGGCTCGAAGCGATCGAGGAGTGCGAGAAGGCGTTCCGCGCCACGCGGCTCCGCATGTCCACCGACAACATCGGACTCGGTCGCATCAGCGAGGGGCTCGAACTCGTGCGCGTCGGCGAGGCGCTGCGGCCGGAGATGGCGGCCTGGCGTTACGGCGCCCAGCTGCAGCAGCGCCGGCGCAACCACGCGCTCCTCATCGCAGGTGGGGTCATCGGCGCGGTGGGGCTCTACGGTGGGTTCGCTGCGGCCGGGGTCTCCACCGTCGCGGGGAACTACGGCTTTAACGTCTTCAAGCTTGGCTGGGAACGCCTCACGCGGATCCAGTTGCCCAATCCCGATGGCGGGACGATCGGCTTCGAGGGACCTCACGCGAAGCGCACGCTCTTGCAACTCGATCGCGAGGGCACGCACCCAGTGCTCACGGTGCACGGCGCCAAGAAGCGCGTGGTCGTCTATTCGCCAGAGCAGGCCGCCGCGGTCGCGCCGAAGGTCTTTGCGAAGCTGAATCGCTCCGGGTATCGCAAGAGGGACGAGGAGATGGCCCTCAAGCACTTCGACGTCGCCTCACGGATCGACGCGCCAAACCTCTTCGCCGCAGTCGCGAAGCAACATGTCAGCGCCGGTGCGCTGAAGCTCGAGAAGCTCCCCGCGTCGCTCGCCCTCGCGCTCGAGATGGCGGTGCACGAGGACCGCGAGCGCGTGGCGCTCGCAGGGGAACTCCTCGATCTCGAGGTCGCGTGGAGGGAGGCCGAGGAGCTTGCCATGATCTCCGATTCGCTCGTCCCGTCATCGGTCGAGAACGCCCTCGCCGCGCTCAAGTCGCGCCTGCGCGGCGTCTCCACGCCTTGAGCCGCGCGGCGTGCGGGCCTAAGTTTATCAGGCTACACACGTTACGCCGTCTCAGACCCCGCGATGCCGACTTACGAGTACCGCTGCCCAGAAGGGCATGATTTCGAGACCTTCATCCGCAACATGAAGGACGCGCAGAGCGCGCTCGCGTGCCCCACCTGCGGCAAGGAAGCGGCGCGCCAGCTCTCGGCGGGCGGCGGACTGCTCTTCAAGGGCTCTGGTTTCTACATCACGGACTACGGCAAGGACGGCAAGAAGGATCAGCGGCCCGCGAAGTCGTCGACTGAGACCACCGCAGCCTCGCCGGCGACGCCGGCCCCCGCCGCCTCGACAGCACCAGCCACGCCCGCACCAAGCCCCAAGCCATCGACGCCGAGCGGCGACTCGTGAGCGCGGTCGAACTGCTGCGCGCCGAGCTGACGCGCGCGGCGGTCGCGCTCGGCGCGCCGAGTGACGTGGCGCCGAACCTCGAGCGCCCGCGCGACCCGAAGCATGGCGACTGGGCGTCGAATCTCGCGCTCACCCTCGCCAAACCGCTCGGACGGAAGCCGCGCGACGTCGCCGAGGCGCTGATCGCGACGCTGGATCTCGGCGCGGCGGGCGTCGCCGCTACCGAGATCGCCGGGCCAGGCTTCATCAACTTCCGACTGCGCGACGACGCGCACGCGGCGCCGCTCGCGGGGATCCTTGCGGCCGGGCCGGCCTATGGCCGCTCGACGACGCACGCGGGCGAGGGGGTGAACATCGAGTTCGTCTCCGCGAACCCGACGGGTCCCCTCCACGTCGGGCATGGCCGTCAGGCGGCGCTCGGCGACGCGATCAGCGCGCTCCTCGCGAACGTCGGCTGGACCGTCACGCGTGAGTTCTACTACAACGATGGCGGCGTGCAGATCCAGAACCTCGCGTTGAGCGTGCAGGCACGCCTCCGCGAACTCGCCGGCGACGCGCTCGTGATCCCCGAGGGTGGGTATCACGGCGAGTACATCAAGGACATCGCGCGAACCTATGCCGCGGAACACGCCGACGATCCGCGCGGTGACCAGCTCGACGCGGTGCGTCAGGTCGCGGTGCTCGAGCTGCGCAAGGAACAGGACCTCGACCTCAAGGCGTTCGGCGTCGCGTTCGACGTGTACTTCTTGGAATCGTCGCTCTACACCGACGGCAAGGTCACCGAGACCGTCGCCGCGTTGCAGAAGGGTGGCCACGCTTTCGAGGACGACGGCGCGCTCTGGTTGCGCACGACCGATTTCGGTGACGACAAGGACCGCGTCATGCGCAAGCGTGACGGGACCTTCACCTACTTCGTTCCGGACGTCGCGTACCACGTCACCAAGTGGCAGCGCGGCTTCCGGAAGGCGATCAATGTGCAGGGCGCCGATCACCACTCGACCGTCACGCGCGTGCGCGCGGGGCTGCAAGCGCTCGAGATGGGGATCCCCGCGGGCTATCCCGACTACGTGCTGCACCAGATGGTGACCGTCATGCGCGCGGGGGAGGAAGTGAAGATCTCCAAGCGCGCGGGGTCGTACGTGACCGTCCGCGATCTGATCGACGAGGTGGGCCGTGATGCGGTGCGCTACTTCTTCCTTATGCGGAAGGGCGAATCGCAGCTCGTGTTCGACATCGATCTCGCCCGCGCGCAGTCGGAAGAGAATCCGGTGTACTACATCCAGATGGCGCATGCGCGGCTCTCCGGGATCTTCCGCGTCGGGAACATCGATCCCGCGACGGTGACCGCCGACGGCGTCGCGTGGGGGAAGCTCGATCAGCCCGAAGAGCGCGAGCTCATCAAGGCGCTCCTCGACTATCCCACGCTCGTAGCGGGGGCAGCCGACGCGCTCGAACCGCATCGGGTGGCCACCTGGCTCCTCGAGACGGCGCGCCTCGTGCACACCTGGTACCACAAGCATCACGTCCTCGGCGAGCCGGCGGAGATCCAACAGGCACGCCTCGTGCTCGCCCGATCGGCGCGCATCGTCCTCGCCAACGCCCTCGCCCTGCTCGGCCTCTCAGCTCCGGAGCGTATGTGACCTCCTCTCTCCTCGTCGTCGGTTCTGTCGCGCTCGATTCCGTCGAGACGCCGTTCGGCAAGGCCGACGATGTCCTCGGCGGATCGGCGAACTACTTCGCGGCCTCGGCGAGCCACCAAACACCGGTGCAGCTCGTGGGCGTGGTCGGGAGTGACTATCCGATCGCGAAGCTCGAACCGCTCGCGAAGCGGGGAGTGGATATGTCCGGCCTTGAGCATGCTGAAGGCGAGAGCTTCCGCTGGCGTGGCCGCTACCGTCACGACCTCAACTCGGCTGAGACGCTCGAGACGCGCCTCGGCGTGTTCTCGCACTTCCGCCCCAAGCTCCCCGAGCAGTTCAAGAGCGCGAAGTACGTCTTTCTCGCCAACATCGATCCGCGCCTGCAACTCGAGGTGCTGAGCCAGATCGCCGCGCCGAAGCTCGTGGCGTGCGATACGATGAACTTCTGGATCGAGTCGCGCCGTGCGGATCTGCTCGCGCTGATCGAGCGCGTCGATCTCATCACGCTCAACGACGGCGAAGCGCGCCAGCTCACCGAACAGGCGAACCTCGTGCAGGCCGCGCGCTGGATCCTCGCGCGAGGTCCCAAGACCGTGCTCATCAAGAAGGGCGAGCATGGGGCCTTCATGTTCACCAAGGACTCGGTGTTCTACGCGCCCGCGTATCCGCTCGAGAGCGTGTTCGATCCGACCGGGGCGGGGGATTCCTTCGCGGGCGGCTTCATGGGGTACCTCGCGCGGACCGACGACCTGAGTGAGGCGAATCTCCGCCGCGCGGTGATCATGGGTTCGGCGATGGGCTCGTTCGTGGTGGAAGGGTTCTCCATCACGCGGCTCCTCGAGATCACGCGCGCGGACATCGATCGGCGCGTCGCGGATTTCCATCGCCTCGTCTCCTTCGATCAGGCGTTGCCAGCGTGAGCGGGATGACCTACGCGGGCGCCGGCGTCGATATCGACGCGGCGAACGACTCCAAGGCGCGCATCAAGGCGCATGTCGAGAGCACCTTCACCGCGGGTGCACGCGGTGCGTTCGGCGGCTTCGGCGGGATGTTCCGCGTCCCGACCGGGGCGAAGGCCCCACTGCTTGTCGCGAGCGCGGACGGCGTGGGAACGAAGATCAAGGTCGCGATCGAGGCGGGCCGCCACGACACCATCGGCCACTGTCTCGTCAATCACTGCACCAACGACATCCTCGTGCAGGGCGCCGTCCCGCTCTACTTCCTCGACTACGTAGCGTTCGGAAAGCTCGAGCCCGTCGTAGTCGAAGCCGTCGTCGCTGGCGTCGCGGCAGGGTGCCGCGAGAACGCCTGTGCGCTCATCGGTGGTGAGACCGCCGAGATGCCGGGACTGTACACGCCCCCGGACTACGACCTCGCTGGGTTCATCACCGGGTGGGTCGAAGAGTCAGACGTGCTGGGGCGCGAACGCGTGCGCCAGGGGGATGTGCTCGTCGGACTCGCGAGCACGGGGCTTCATACGAACGGCTACTCGCTCGCGCGCCGTATCGTCGCGGAGCGGCTCAAGCTCGACGTGCACGGCGTGATCCCGGGCGTGGGCCAGACGGTCGCGGATGCCCTGCTCGCGGTGCACCGCTCG
>JAIETI010000140.1 GCA_019745365.1 Gemmatimonadaceae bacterium
GGGGCTCGCCCGACCGTCTTGCTGGCCGGCGCTGTCGCGCCCTCGGTCGTCAGCGCCCGCACGAACTCGGTCGCCGAAGCGAAACGATCCGCGGGGTCTTTCGCCATCGCGCGACGGATCGCGTCACTCGCGTGCAAGGGAATCGCACCGCGCAGACTGCGCGCATCGGGTGGATCCTCGGCGAGATGCATGCGGAGCAGCTCCTGCATCGACGCGTGCTGAAACGGGCGCACGCCGGTGAGGAGTTCGAACGCCATCACGCCGAGCGCGTACTGATCGGCGCGGCCGTCGACGCGCTCGGCGCGCCACTGCTCGGGACTCATGTAGCCGGGCGAGCCGACCACTCCCGTCGCGTTCGCGCTCGTCGCGGCGCCATCGGCGGAGAAGGCGCGCGCGATCCCGAAGTCCGCGACCATCGCGTGCCCCGACTCGGAGAGCAGGACGTTGGCGGGTTTCACGTCGCGGTGCACGACGCCGGCCGCGTGCGCGTAGTCCAGCGCTTCCGCCACCTCCTCGAGGAGCGCGGCGGCGCGAGGGAGCTCCACGGCACCGGAGCGGAGCATCAACTCTTCCAACGAGCCCCCCTTCACCAGCCGCATGGTGTAGAAGGCGACGCTCCCCCGTTGCCCTACGGCGAAGATCGGCACGATGTGCGGATGATCGAGGCGTGCGGCGAGCCGCGCTTCGCGCTCGAAGCGATCGTACGCGTCGGGGGCGAGCATCGGGTCGAAGGCGAGCACCTTGAGCGCGACGTCGCGATCGAGCGCCTTCTCGCGAGCGCGGAAGACGATCCCCATCCCGCCACGTCCGAGGAGTTCACCGAGCACGTAGGCATCGCCGATACCATCCTGTAGCCTGAGCCGAACGCGCTCGGCGCGTTCGGCTTCCGCGCCGCCCCCGGTGATGACCGCGCCGCAGACGCTGCACGAGGTGGTGACCGCATCGAGCGCGGCCCCACACTGCGGGCAGATCGTGCGCACGCCGACCGGCGTGGTCACGGCGTCGTCGCGGGGCGGGGGCGTCGGCTCAGCCATGGGTAACGGATGGACGGCGCGGCATCGCGGTCGTTAGCGGGGGTCGAGCTTGCGAAGGGCCGCGCGCGCCAGCTCGCGTTCCCCCCAGGTCGGCGACAGCTCGCGACCGGCGGCCACGGCCTTCGCGGTCGGCGGAGTCGTGCTCGGCGTGCCGGTGGGGAGCCACGCCATCACGCATTTCATCACGGCGGCGCTCTCATCCTTGTCCCAGCCGACCGAGGCCCCGGGGATCGCGGGCGAACCAACGTTGGGGCGCGGCGATGGGGAGCCCGCTGCCGCGGCCGACGCCGGCGCCAGTTTGGCGAGCGCGTCCGCAGCGGCACGCACGTATTGCCCCGTCCGCGCCCGTGCGGTGCTCTGCTTCACGTCACCGCGGTACAGCGCATGGACTGCGCTCTCCACCTCCCTGGCCAGCTGCTGCAGGATCGCATCGTACTCGGCAGGCATTCGGTCGTTCCGGCTGGGGGACGCAACCAAGTTGCGTTCTGGCGCGTTCGGAGAGAAGATGCAGCTCCTCCTCTTGCTGGGACCCTGGATGAAACCTGTGCTTCTCGTCGCCGCCGCGCTCGCCGCGGTGGCCATCGGCAGCCGCCCCGTCGCGGCGCAGGACGCGGAGAAGATCGGACCGCAGGTCGGCGATGTCGCGCCCGATTTCGCGCTCCCCGCAGCCTCCAAGGATGGCGTCGCGGCCAAGCAGATCCGCCTCTCCGATCTGAAGGGCAAGCTCGTGGTCATCTCCTTCTTCCCGAAGGCGCGGACCAAAGGCTGAACCGTGCAACATGAGGCGTACCGGGATCAGTACGCCACGATCTTCAACAACGGCACCGGCGTCGTCGCGCTGAGCATCAGCCACGACGAGGCGGGTGAGTTGGCGAGTTGGGCCAAGGAGTCGGGATTCCCGATGCTCTTCGCGAGCGACACCACGCGGCAGGTGGCGGAGGCGTACGCGGCGGAAGGAAAGGGGATCGGTCCGATGAAGAACTTCTACCAGCGTGTCGTGTTCGTGGTCGGCAAGGATGGACGGATCGCGCATGTGATCCGCCCCTTCCCCGCCCTCTCGCCGAACGGGTACAAGGAGCTCGAGACGGTCATCGACTCCTTGAGCGCGAAGAAGTAGCGACGAGCTTGAACAACGACGGGGCGGCTTCCATCGCGGAGGCCGCCCCGTTGCGTTCACTGAGGCGTCCCCCCGCGCCCCCGGCGGCCCTATCTTTCTCCCATGCCGCGCCCGCCCTTCACCGTCGCGATCGTCCAAGACGCTGCCTCCGACGATCCCACTGCTACACTCGCTGCGACCATCGCCCGCATCCGTGAGGCGAAAGCCCGCGGCGCGCAGATCGTCTGCCTCAAGGAACTCTTCAACGCGCCCTACTTCTGCAAATCGCTGAAGGCGGAGCGATTCAACCTCGCGGAACCGATCCCGGGACACACGACCGACGTCCTCCGCGCCTTGGCCGCAGAACTCGAGATCGTGATCGTCGTCCCGATGTACGAGCGCGAGGCACCCGGCGTCTATCGGAACTCGGCGGCCATCATCGACGCTGACGGCACGCTGCAGGGCGTGTATCGCAAGATGCACATCCCGCACGACCCGCTCTTCGAGGAGAAGTACTACTTCGCGCCCGGCGACACCCAGCCCGTGCAGCCCGCGGGGCTCCGCGGCCCGGCACGCCAAGCGGGTGGCTTCATGGTCTGGAAGACGCGCTACGCCAACATCGGCGTCCTCATCTGCTGGGATCAGTGGTATCCCGAGGCCGCGCGCATCACCGCGCTCCTTGGCGCCGACATCCTCTTCTACCCGACGGCGATCGCGTGGCATCCGGGGGAGAAGGCGGAGTGGGGCGCAGCGCAGGTGGACGCGTGGCGCACCGCCCAACGCGCGCATGCGATCGCCAACGGCGTCTTCGTCGCCGCGCCGAATCGCGTCGGCTTCGAGGCCGAACCGGGCACCGAGGGGCTCGAGTTCTTCGGACACTCCTTCATCGCCGATCCCTACGGGCGCTACATCGCACAGGCGGACCACAACGATGAGGCGATCCTGGTGGCGACCTGCGATCCGGAGCTGATCGAGTACACCCGACGCAACTGGCCCTTCCTTCGCGACCGTCGCGTGGACGCCTACAAGCCGATCGTGAACCGTTGGATCGGATGAGCGGCGCCGTCCGTTGGCCCGCGGAGTGGGAACGCCACGCCGCGACCTGGATCGGGTGGCCGCATCACGAGCCGGATTGGCCGGGGAAGTTCGAGCCGATCCCGTGGGTGTACGCGGAGATCGCGCGCGTGCTCGCGCGCAGCGAGCAGGTGGAGATCCTCTGCCACGATGCCTCGGTGCTCGAGGACGCGGAGGCGTGTCTCACCGCGCACGCTGTCCCGATGGATCGGGTGCGCTTGCACACGCTCCCGACGGATCGCGTCTGGCTCCGCGACTCGGCGCCGACGATGGTCGAGCGCGACGGCGCGCTCTCGTGGACGAACTGGGATTTCAACGCGTGGGCCAAGTACGACGACTTCGCGCGCGACCAACGGATTGGGGCGCACATCGCGTCGATCACCGGGACGCCGCGCACGGAACCGGTGCGCGCCGACGGGCGCGGGCGCGTGGTGCTTGAAGGCGGTGGGATCGAGACCGATGGGCGCGGCACGATGCTCGTCACCGAGGAGTGGCTCCTCTCCGACGTGCAGGTGCGGAACCCCGGCTTCACCCGCGCCGACTACGAGGCGCTCTTCGCCGCTGAGCTCGGCTGCACCAAGACGATCTGGCTCGGCGAAGGGTGCGTCGGCGACGACACGCATGGGCATGTGGATGACATCGCCCGTTTCGTCGCACCCGGCGTCGTCGTGCTCGCACATGAAGAGGACGCTGCCGATGAGAACCATCGTCGCTCGGCCGACAATCTCCGCCGTCTGAAGGGGGCGACGGACGCGTGGGGCGAGCCGATCCGCGTGATCACCCTCCCCTACCCTCGTGCGGTGGTGATGGACGGCCAGCGGCTCCCCGCGAGCTACGCGAACTTCTACATCGCCAACGGGAGCGTGCTCGTCCCCACCTTCAACGACGCGAACGATCGCGTCGCACTGAACACGCTCGCGGAGTGCTTCCCCGACCGCGAGATCGTCGGGATCCACGCCGTGGATCTCGTCTGGGGGCTCGGCACGGTCCATTGCCTCTCGCAACAACAGCCTGCGCTCTAGCTCTGCCCTAGGGCGCGGACCCATCATATAGTTGTAACGTCGGCCCTCCGCCGCCCCTCTCCCGCGCCCGCGCTCGTGAACCAGACTCTGCGTCGCCTCTTCGCAGTCATCCTCCTCGCGGCCTGCTCCGGCGGCGCGTCGGGGCCGGACATCCTCATCGGCTCCGCCGGCCCGTGGAAGGAGGGGTTCGGCGTCGCGAACCGGCGAGGGATCGAGCTCGCGGTCGAGGAGATCAACGCGCGCGGCGGGATCAAAGGAAAGCCACTCCGCGTGCTCTTCCGCGACGATCAGAGCGACGGCGCCGTCGCGGCGACGGTCGCGCAGGAGTTCGTGGACAGCACGCGACTCGTCGCGGTGGTCGGGCATGTGACGTCAGGTGCGATGGTCGCGGCGGCGAAGGTGTACGATGGGCAGCTTGCCGCGATCGCGACGACGGCGACGTCGCCGGCGCTGAGCGGGATTTCCTCGTGGGCGTTCCGCGTCATCTCCTCTGACAGCGCGAACGGCGCCGCCCTCGCTCGCCGCGCGGCCAAGCTCGGGCGCCAGCGCGCCGCGATCCTGTACGAGAACGATGACTACGGACGCGGGCTGGCCGAGGCGTTCCGCGCGGACTGGAAGGGGACGATCGTCACGATCGACCCGATCCCCGCAGAGATCAAGGACGCCGGCCCGTACATCGAGTATCTCAAGTCTCGCAGTGTCGACCTCGTGATGGTGGCCGGGACCGAGGTCTCCGGGATCGCGCTCCTCCAAGAGGCGCGCGCGCAGGACTTCCAAGCGGACTTCATCGGTGGCGACGGCTGGACCGGGATCGTGAGTGACACCGCGGCCGCGGAGGGCGCGCTCGTCGGCGCCCCCTTCACCGCCGCCGACACGCGCCCCGAGGCGCGCGCATTCGTGAAGCGCTACACCGCGCGCTACAAGAGCGAACCCGATGGCAACGCCGCGCTCGGCTACGACGCGACGATGCTCCTGGCGCACATCATCGAACGCACTGGCGGCGATCGGAAGCGCGTGCGCGACGCGCTCGCCTCGCTCACGCTCGCCACGGCGGTTCCCGGCGTGACCGGGCCGCTCGCGTTCGACCGCCGCGGCGATCCGCTCGGGAAATCGATTGTGCTCACGCGCGTACGCGCCGGCGTGCTCATCCCGGCCACGGAGGCGAAGTGAGCGAGAACGTCCTCCAACTGCGGAGCATCCGGAGCCGGCTCATCCTCGGCTTCGGGCTCGTGGTGGCGCTCCTCGCCGTCGCCGGACTCGTCGGGCGCTTCTCGATCGCGAAGCTCGCCGGCGCCATCGAGACGTCGCTGGAGTCCACGCAGCGGCAGTCCGCGCTTGCCGGGCAGATCACGAACGGCGTCGCGCGCGAACTTGATGCCGGTCAGGACTACATCGAACGCGGGGACTCGGCGTCGCAGGCTGCGTTTCGCGCACTCGGCCGTGCCGCGCACCAAGCGCAGCGGGAACTGAACGCTTCCGCGGGGCTCACCACCGACGAGATCGCGCTCGTCGCGCGCATCGACGCGTCGCTCTCCAAGATCGAGATCGGCTATGCACTCGCGCATCGCCTCCGCGACCTCGGTCGCCTGGAGGAAGCGCGCGCCGCGGCAGAGGCGGTACACCCGCTCGAGGGCGCCCTCCTCAACGAGGTCAAGCGCCTCACGGCGCAGCGCGAGGAGCAGATGACCATCACCTCGCGCGAGTTGCAGCGCGAAGCTGATCGCCGCGGCGGGGCGCTCCTCGCCGTCGTCATCGGCGCGTTCGCGATCGGCCTGATCGTGGTGACAAGCACCGTCCGCTCCATCACCACCCCGCTGCAGGCGCTCGTGCGCCACGCGCGCGCGCTGGCCGATGGCCGCCTCGCCCTTCGTACGCATGAGGAGATGCCCGGCGAGTTCCAAGAGCTCGCCGCGGCGATGAACACCACCGCCGATACGCTCCAACGCGTCGCGAGTGGTGCCGCGAGCACCGCTGAGGAGGTGTCATCCTCCGCGCATCAGCTCGCGAGTGCGGCCGAGCAGATCTCGCTCGCGAGCACGCAGACCGCGACGGCGATGAGCGAGGTCACTGAGGGGGCCGAGCTGCAGGTGTCGGCGCTGCGCGGCGTGGACGATCAGCTCGCGGGGATGCGCGAGCGCGCCGGCGCCGTCCGCGCGGGTGCCTCCGAGGTGCGACAGCTCGCCAGCGAGATCGAACGCTCGGCCACGGAGAAGCGCGCGGAGATCACGCGCGCGATGACGATCCTCGAGGATGTGCGCGATGCGGTGCAGCACGCCTCGCGCGAGGTCGAAGGGCTCACCGAGACCGCCGAGCGGATCAATCGGTTCGTGGGGATCGTGAGCCGCATCGCTGAGCAGACGAACCTGCTCGCGCTCAATGCGGCGATCGAGGCCGCGCGAGCCGGTGAGGCGGGGCGTGGCTTTGCGGTGGTCGCGGACGAGGTGCGCAAGCTCGCCGAGCAAGCGCAACAAGCCGCGGACGACGTGGTGCAGCTCACCGCGGTTGTGACGACAAAGGTCGCGAACACAACGCAGGCGATGAGCACGAGCGCGGGGCGCGTGGGCGAGATCGAGCGCGTCTCGCGCGACATCGAGGATGCGCTCACCGCGATCACGGCGGCCGCGGCCAAGACGTCGAGTGCGGCCGACGGCGTACGGAGCGCGGCAGAGCAGAACGCCGACGCGGTCAGCCAGGCCGCGACCGGGATCTCGCAAGCCGCGCGCACCGCCGAAGGGCATGCGGCCGCCGCGGAACAGGTCAGCGCGAGCACCCAGGAGCAGAGCGCGTCGTGCCAGGAGATGAACTCCGCCTCGGTCGCGCTCCTGCAGTCGTCCACGCGCCTGCAGGAGATCGTCGCGGGCCTGAGCAGCGAGCGGTAGCGTGTCCCGTCCCGCCGTGCTCCTGCTGAGCGGCGGACTCGATTCCGCGACCGTGCTCGCCCTCGCCGCACGCGATGGGTGGGCGGTGCACGCGCTCTCGTTCCGCTACGGACAGCGCCACGAGCATGAGCTCGCGCGCGCCCGCGCGCTGGCGAGCCGCGCGGGCGTCGCCCGCCACGTGACGCTCGATATCGACCTGCGGCAGTTCGGCGGCTCCGCGCTCACCGCCGACCTCCCCGTGCCGAAGGATCGGGATGCCGACGCCATGGCACAGGGGATCCCGATCACCTACGTCCCCGCCCGCAACACGATCTTCCTCTCCTTCGCTCTCGCGTGGGCCGAGACGCTGGGCGCGCACGATCTCTTCATCGGAGTGAATGCGCTCGACTACTCGGGGTATCCCGACTGTCGGCCGGAATACATCCGCGCCTATGAGGCGATGGCGAACCTCGCCACGCGCGCGGGAGTCGAGGGGACGCGGTTCACGGTCCACACACCGCTCCTGACGCTCTCCAAGGCCGAGATCATCACACTGGGACACGGGCTCGCCGTGGACTACGGGATGACCTCGAGCTGCTACGATCCAGATGCGGCAGGCGCGCCCTGCCAGCACTGCGATGCCTGCGTCCTGCGCGCGCGCGGCTTCGCGCAGGCGGGGCTGGCCGACCCGCTCCTCGTGCGGTGAGCCGACCGTGCGCGTGTTAGCGTTGTAGCGATGTACACCGTCAAGGAGATCTTCTACACCCTGCAGGGCGAGGGGATGCACGCCGGGCGTCCGGCGGTGTTCTGTCGCTTCAGTGGGTGCAATCTCTGGACGGGGCGCGAGGCTGATCGCGCGACCGCGGTCTGTCAGTTCTGCGACACCGATTTCGTCGGCGTCGGGCCCGACGGGGGGAAGTTCGCGACGGGCGCGGCACTCGCGGACGCGGTGCTCGCGGCGTGGCCCACCGCCGACGAGGGCGGTTCCTCTCGCTATGTGGTGTGCACCGGTGGCGAGCCGCTGTTGCAGCTCGACGCGGAGGCGATCAGCGCACTGAAGGCCCGTGGCTTCACGATCGCGATCGAGACGAACGGCACGCAGCCCGTGCCGCCGGGGGTCGACTGGGTGTGCGTGAGCCCGAAAGCGAACGCGCCGCTCGTCGTGCGTGGCGGCGACGAGTTGAAGCTCGTGTATCCACAGCCCGAGGCGATGCCCGAGCGATTCCACGCGCTCGACTTCCGACATTTCCTCCTGCAACCGATGGATGGCCCCGCCGCGCAGGAGAACACGCAGTCCGCGCTCGCCTATTGCCTCGCGCATCCGCGCTGGCGGCTCTCGTTGCAGACCCACAAGACGTTGGCGATCCGATGACACTCAGCGTGCGGACGGAGTTCCAACTCGCCTGCGGGCGCCGTCTCACGGGCGTGCCGGCGGACCATCCGTGCGCACGCGATCATGGGCACACGTTCCGCGTGACGGTGGTGTGTGAGGGTCCGCTCGACCCGCGCACCGGGTTCGTGGTCGATTTCGCCGAGATCCAGCGCGCCTGGGCACCGATCGACGACGCGCTCGACCATCGGTTCCTGAACGACATCCCGGGGCTCGAGAATCCCACGAGCGAGCGGCTGGCGTTCTGGATCTTCGAGCGGCTGCGCCCCGCCCTTCCCAGCCTCGCGGAACTCCAGATCGGTGAGACGGGGAACAGCAGCGTGCGGTACCGCCCCGACTGAGTCCGCGCGGGTTCCGAAGTCCCCCCGGATCGGATACTTTTCCCTCTATGCTGATCCGTGCCCGTGCCGCGGCGGCCCTCGTGGTCGCCGTCGTCGTTTCGCCCGCCATCGTCGCTGCGCAGGAGCCCTCCTCGGGCCCGCTCGCTGCGGTCGCGGCGCGCGGGAGCAATCCGAGCGGTCCGTTCAGCGCTGCCACCCGCACGCGCCGCGATTCTGTGGTCGCCCGCGCGCGCGAGACGCTGGGCACGCGCTACCGCTGGGCTGGCACGAGTGAGAAGAGTGGCTTCGATTGCAGCGGCCTGGTGCGATATGTGCTCGCGGCCGTCGGCGTGGAGCTTCCGCACAACGCGGCGAGGATCGCCGCGAGCGGGGAGTCGGTGCCCACCGATACCGGGAAGCTCGTCCCCGGCGATCTGCTGCTGTTCGGACGCGGGCGCTCGGCGCGACTCTCGCACGTCGGCATCTACGTGGGGGACGGCAAGATGATCCACGCCAGCACCGGCCAGCGACGCGTGATCGAGGTGCCGGTGCCGACCACGCGGTCGTCGCTCAAGCTGCGCGCGGTGCGCCGCGTGCTTCGCCCCGATAGCACCGCCGACAGCACCCGCGCGCCGACTGCGACCACGTCGCTGCGCGACAGCTGAGCGCCCGCGCCATGCGCACGGACGCCGCGCTCCCCGTGCTCCGCCTCCTCACCGACTGTGATCTCTACGCGCCCCACCACGTGGGACGGGTCGCGATCCTCGTCGCTGGCGGGCGGATCGCATGGATCGGTACGGAGCGCCCCGCGCTCCCTGCGGCCCTCGGCGTGGAGACGATCGACGCCGTCGGCCTGCGCGTCATCCCAGGACTGATCGACGGGCACGCACACCTCACCGGCGGCGGCGGCGAGGCAGGCCCGCACACCAAGGTGCCCCCACTCGCGCTCTCGCGCTTCACCCTCGGTGGCGTCACCACCGCGATCGGCGTGCTCGGCACCGACGACGTCACGCGTACGACGGGCGAGCTGATCACCGCCGTGCACGCGCTCCGCGCCGAGGGGCTGAATGCTTGGGCGTACACTGGCGGCTATCACGTACCGTTGACTACGCTCACCGGCTCGGTGCGCGGCGACATGGCCTTCGTCGAATGCCTCATCGGCGTCGGCGAGCTCGCGCTCAGCGACCACCGCTCCAGTCAACCCACGCTCGACGAACTCCTCCGCATCGCCGCGGACGCGCACGTCGGTGGCTTGATGACCGGGAAGGCCGGGATCGTCCACCTCCACATGGGCGACGGGGTGCGGGGGCTGCAGCTGGTGCGCGACGCGCTCGCGCAGAGCGAGCTCCCGCCGCGCGTCTTCAACCCGACGCACGTGAACCGGCGGCGCGCGCTCTTCGACGAGGCGATCGCGCTCGCGCGCGGCGGCTGTTCGATCGACGTGACGGCGTTCCCGGTGGACGAAGGGGAGGACGCGTACGACGCGGCCGAGGCACTGGAACGGTACCGCGCGAGCGGGGCACCGCCAGAGCGGATCACGGTGAGTTCGGATGGTGGCGGCTGTTTGCCCGTGTTCGACGGGGACGGGCGCGTCGCGTCCTTCGACGTCGGTCGACCGGCCGCGTTGATCGCGACGATCGTCGACGCCGTGGCACGCGGGCTCGCGCTCGAGGCGGTGCTCCCGGCGTTCACCACGAACGTCGCGCGTTTGCTGCGATTGCCGCACAAGGGACACATTTCGGTGGGGTCCGACGCGGACCTCGTCATACTGGATGCTCGGGGAGGAGTACGCGACGTGATGATCGGTGGCGAGTGGATGGTGCGTGCAGCGACGGCGGTGCGGCGCGGTGCGTTCGACGGAGGCGTGGCGTGAGCCCGAGTCCGGTGCCCGAGGGATCGACGCGCGGCTGGATCATCCCGATCGGCGGTGCAGAGGAGAAGGAAGACTCACCGGCGATCCTGCAGCGCTTCGTCGATCTGTGCGGCGGCGCGCGCGCGGACATCGTGGTGATCCCGACCGCCTCGCAACTCGCGGCGACCGGCCCGCGCTACACCGCGCTCTTCAAGGCGCTCGGCGCCGGCCGCTCCGATGTGATCGACTTCGACACGCGGCGCGATGCTGAGGAGCAGAACCGCCTCGATCGTCTGGAGCAGGCCACAGGGATCTTCCTCACCGGCGGGAACCAGCTGCGCCTCTCCACGCTCCTCGGGGGCACGCCGATCGCCAAGATGATCCGTCAGCGCAACGCCGACGGCGTCCACATCGCCGGCACGAGCGCGGGCGCGAGCTTCATCTCCGAGCATATGATCGCGTTCGGCGAGGAGGGACACGCCCCGAAGGCCGGGCGTGTGACGCTCGCGCCAGGACTCGGCCTCACGAACCGCTTCATCATCGACCAGCACTTCCGCCAACGCGATCGCCTGGGGCGGCTCCTCACGGGGCTCGCCTACAACCCATACGCGATCGGGATCGGCCTCGACGAGGACACCGCGGCCTTCATCTCGCCGGAGAACATCGTCGAGGTGGAAGGGAGCGGCGCGCTCACGATCGTCGATGCGAGCGGGCTCGAGTTCTCGTCCATGGACATCGTCGACGAAGGGGAGGCGGTGTGCCTCTTGGGGCTCACGCTCCACATCCTCGTCGCCGGCGCGACCTTCAACCTTCACACTCGCGAGGCCTTCGCGGGCGCACTCGTGCGCGCGCGGGGATAGACATCGATGCGGATCTTCGAGCGCGCCGTCTATGTGGGGCCGTCCCTCTACGCCCACTTCCCGGTCATCCGACTGGAACTCGACCTCGGCGCGCTCGAAGCGTGGCCGACGGCGCGCTTGGGGGATCGCTTCGTCGAAGGACTGCTCGAAGCACTCCCAGGACTCCGCGAGCACGGCTGCTCCTACGGTGAGCCCGGCGGCTTCATCCGCCGCATGCGCGAGGACGAGGGGACCTGGCTCGGCCACGTGCTCGAGCACGTGGCGATCGAGATCCAGAACGTCGCCGGCGAGGATGTGACGTTCGGCAAGACGCGCGGTGCTGGCCCCAAGGGGGTCTACACCGTCGTGTACGAGTACGCGGTGCGTGAAGAGGGCGTCGAGGCGGGTGAGCTCGCGATCCGCCTCCTCGCCTCGCTCCTCCCGCCGGAGCTGCGCCCTAGCGATCTCCTCCCTGAGGACTGGGAGTGGCCGCGCGCCCGCGACCGCTTCATCAAGTGGGCGCAGCGTCGCGCCCTCGGACCGTCCACCGCCTCGCTCGTGAAGGCCGCCGAGTCGCGCGGGATCCCCTGGATCCGCCTCAATGATCAGTCGCTGATCCAGCTCGGGCACGGCAAGTATCAGCAGCGCATCCAGGCGACCGTCACGGGACGCACGCCGCACATCTCGGTGGAACTCGCGAGCGACAAGGAGGAGACGAACAAACTCCTCGCGATGCTCGGGCTCCCCGTCCCGAAGCAGGAACTCGTACAGAGTGCCGACGATGCGGCGCGCGCGGCGCGGCGCATCGGGTTCCCCGTGGTGGTGAAGCCGTACAACGGCAACCACGGCCGAGGGATCAGCATCCATCTGACCACCGAAGACGAGGTGCGCGCCGCTTTTCCGCGCGCGCAGGAACACTCGCGTTCGGTGATCGTCGAGACCTTCCTCCACGGCGATGATCACCGGCTCCTCGTGGTGAACGGCGAGCTCGTCGCCGCGACCAAGCGCACGCCCGGGCACATCGTCGGCGATGGCACCCATACGGTCGCCGAGCTCGTCGAGGAAGTGAATCGCGATCCGCGGCGCGGCGTGGGGCACGAGAAGGTGCTCACCCGCCTCGAGCTCGACGCACAGGCGGAGACGATGCTCGCCAAGCGCGGCTACACTGCCACCTCGGTGCCCCCTACCGGCGAGACGGTCTATCTCCGCTCGACCGCGAATCTCAGCACCGGCGGCACCGCGACCGACGTCACCGACATCATCCACCCCGATAACCGCGAGATGGCGGTGCGCGCGGTGAAGGCGATCGGGCTCGATGTCGGCGGGGTCGACTTCCTCTCGACGAACATCGCCGAGAGCTACAAGAAGCACGGCGGCGGGATCTGCGAGGTGAATGCCGCGCCCGGGTTCCGGATGCACGTCGCCCCGAGTGAGGGGACGCCGCGCGATGTCGCCACGCCAGTGATCGACATGCTCTTCCCGATGGGCTCCCCCTCGCGCGTGCCGATCGCCGCGATCACCGGGACCAACGGCAAGACCACCACGTCGCGCATGCTCGCGCACATCTGCAAGATGGCCGGCTACACGCCGGGGCTCACCACGACCGATGGCGTGTACATCGACGGTCAGCGCACGGTCGAAGGCGACATGACCGGCCCGATCGCCGCGCGCATGGTGCTCTCCGACCCGCAGATCGACATCGCGGTGCTCGAGACCGCGCGCGGCGGACTGTTGCGCGCCGGCATGGGGGTGAAGGAGGTCGATGTCGGCGCGGTGCTCAACGTGCGCGCCGACCACCTCGGCCAGAAGGGGATCGAGACCCTCGAGCAGCTCGCCGAGGTGAAGCGGATCGTCGTGGAGGTCGCGAAGGACGCGGCGGTGCTGAACGCCGACGACGCCCTCGTGCTCAAGATGGCCGCCTACACCGACGCGCGCGTGATCTGCTACGTGACGCTGCACCCGCACCACACGCTCGTGCGCGAGCACATTCGTGCCGGCGGCCGCGCGATCGCCCTCGAAGAGGGGGTGAACGGGCAGATGATCACGCTCTATGACAAGGGCGCGCACATCCCGCTGCTCTGGACGCACCTCATCCCCGCCACGCTGGAGGGGCGCGCACTCCACAACGTGCAGAACGCGATGTTCGCCGCCGCGCTCGCGCACGCCATGGGGATCAAGATCGACGCGATCCGCCAAGGGCTCCGCACCTTCGATACCACGTTCTTCCAAGCGCCGGGACGGATGAACGTGTACGACGAGCACCCCTTCAAGGTGATCTTCGACTACGCCCACAACGCGCACGCGGTCGGCGTGATGGCCGATCTCGCCGGGCGGCTCGATGTGAAGGGACGTCGCCTTGTGGTCGTCGCGGGGCCGGGCGACCGCCGCGATGAGGACATCCAAGCGATCGCGCACGCGGTCGCGGGACGATTCGATCACTACCTCTGCCGCCGCGACGACGGCCTGCGTGGGCGCGCGTCGGACGAGGTCCCGAACATGATCGCGGCCGCGCTCCGCGCGCAGGGCGTTGCCGACTCAGCCATCTCGATTATCCCGGAGGAGACGGAAGCGATCGATGCCGCGCTCCGCATGGGACGCGAAGGCGATCTCCTCCTCATCTTCGCCGACGAACTCGCCCGCTCGTGGAAGCAGGTGATCCACTTCACGCCCGACGGCGCCCCGGCGCCGCGCGCAAGTCGGCCGGCGGCGGCACCGCTCGCCGAGCCACCCTCGCTCCCGCCGGTGGAGTCCAAGGCGTGGGAAGGTCTCGTGCGTGACGAGCGCGGCGTGCGCCTCGCGCGCGAGAACGAAGACTGATCACCCCCACCTTCCCCTTCGACGATTCCCGCCGACTGCATGGGCCGAGTCTCTGGCTCGACGGGCCCGGCGTCGTGCTGGAGATCGCGCCGCCGGCCACCGCCCGTGACGCGCTGATCGCCGCGTGGCGCGCGCACGTGCTCGCGCTCTCGGCTGACCTCGGCTGGCCCCTCCCGGCGCTGAACGCGCGCGCGCATCGCACCGGCGTGACGCTCGCGATGACCGCGCCGCTCGATCAGCTCCTCACCGCGACGGAGGTGAACGAGTGGGCGGTGCTCCGGGCGTGGCAGCAGTGTGGCCTCCCGCTCGCGCTCGCGCCAGCGGCACCGGGTTACATCAGCTACGCGCGGCGCCGCACGGCGACGATGCTCCGGCTCCTCGCGTCGAGCGCGGCGCAGCCCGCGTCGCAGTCGCTCGCCGCTGCCGCAGCGGCCCGCTCGCTCCCGTGTTTGATCGATGATGAGCAGCTCACGATCGGCGCCGGGCGCGGTGGTCGGAGTTGGCCGATCGATGCGCTCCCCAGACCCGACGCCGTCCCGTGGGACGCGCTGCACGACATCCCCACGGCGCTGATCACCGGTTCGAACGGCAAGACCACCACCGTGCGTCTCGTCGCCGCGCTGGGCGCCGCCACCGGCGTGACCACCGGCCACTGCTGCACGGATGGCATCGTGGTCGCCGGGGAGACGGTCGATGGCGGCGACTATAGCGGTCCGGCGGGCGCTCGGGGGGTGCTCCGCGACCCACGCGTCGGCTTCGCGGTCCTCGAGACCGCGCGCGGCGGGATGCTCCGGCGTGGGCTCGCCGCCCCGCGCGCGCGCGTGGCCGCGCTCCTCAATGTGAGCGCCGACCACTTCGGCGAGTGGGGGATCCACGACCTCGGCGGCATCGCGGATGCGAAGCTGACGGTCGCGAAGGCCGTGGGCCCTGACGGGATGGTCGTGCTCAACGCCGACGATCCCGTTGTCGCGGCACGGGCGCAGGCGCTCAGCGTGCCGCTCGGGTGGTTCGCACTCGACGACGGACACCCACGCCTCGTCGCGCACCGGAGTCAGGGCGGCGCCACCTGCGGCATCGACAAGGACGGCGAGGTCGTGCTCACCACCGCACGCGGTGAACGGCACCGCCTCGGCCCTGTCGACGAGATGCCGCTCACGGTGAGCGGGAGCGCGCGCTACAACTGCGCGAACATCGTGGCGGCCGTGCTCATCGCGTCCGGACTTGGCGTGCCACCCGATGGCATGGCGGCGGTGTTGACCCGCTTCGGTGCCGCGCGCACCGATAATCCGGGGCGACTTGAACGCTGGACACTCGGCGGCGTCACCGTCCTCATGGATTACGCGCACAACCCTGACGGCCTCGAGGGGCTGTTGGCGGTCGCGCAGCACGACCGCGTGGAGCGGCTCGCGCTCGCGCTGGGCCAAGCCGGGAATCGTGAGGACGACGCGATCCTCGCCCTCGGCGCGGTCGCCGCTCGCGCGAAGCCGGAGCTCGTCGTGCTGAAAGACCCCGCGAGTTTTCTGCGCGGCCGCACCCCCGGCGAGGTGCCCGCGCTCCTCGCGCGAGGACTGGTCGCGGGCGGTGTCGCACCCGAGCGGATCCGCACGATCCTCGACGAGACGGACGCGGTACGAGCCGCGATCCAGTGGGCGCAGCCCGGCGATGTGGTCGTGCTTCCCGTCCACGCCATGGCGGCTCGGCGTCGCGTGGCCGAGTGGCTGGACGCCCTGCAGGCACGCGACTGGCGCCCCGGCGACCCCTGCTAGCCCGGCGTGCCCGGCACACGCTCTATTGACCTAGGCCGTGCCGATACGGAAGTTTGAGCGTCTTTTTCAAGTGACCTTGCCCCATGGGGTCGCTTCCCCCTGCGCGCCGGCCCCCCCGGCCGTGACGGACACTCGTACCGAGAGGTGCTCTATATGGTTGGACGACTCGTGAGGCTGCTGTCTCTCTGCCTCATCGCCGCTGGCACCGCCGCGGCGCAGAACGGCACGATCGCCGGAAAGGTCACGGCAGCCACTGGCGGCGCACCTCTCGCCAGCGCTCGTGTGCAGGTCACGCAGGGCATCACGGTTGTAGCGTCGGTCGCGACGAATGAGGACGGCAGCTATCGCGTCGCCAACGTGAAGCCCGGCACCTACGTGGTCGCCGCGAGCCGGATCGGCTACGCCGCAAAGCGCGCGGCGGGCGTCGTGGTGAGCTCGGGTGGAACCGCCACCGCGAACTTCGCCCTCGGCGAGGTTGCCACGCAGCTGAACCAGGTCGTCACGACGACCACGCGCGGCGCCGAGCCAGAGAAGATCCTCGACTCCCCGAACTCGATCTCGGTCGTGACGGCGGAGCGGATCGCGGAGCGTCCTGCGGTCACGGTCACGGACCACCTCCGTGCACAGCCGGGCTTGGCGATCAGCACCGGCGGCATGGCGCAGGCCAACATCGTCTCGCGCGGCTTCAACAACGCCTTCTCGACGCAGATGCTGATGCTGCAGGACTACCGCTTCGCCGGTGTCCCGTCGCTCCGCGTCAACGTCCCCTTCCTCTTCACGGGAACGGGCGACGACATCGATCGTATCGAAGTCCTGCAGGGCCCGGCCTCGGCGCTCTACGGTCCGAACTCGGCCAACGGTGTGCTCCACGTGATCACGAAGTCGCCCTTCACCTCGCAGGGGACGACGCTGACCGTCGATGGCGGCGAGCGTTCGCTCCTCCGCGCGGGCGTGCGCCACGCGGGGAAGATCAACGACAAGCTCGCGTTCAAGGTGGCCGGTGAGTATATGACGGCGAACGACTGGGAGTACCGGGATCCCAATGAGCCGGCAACGTTCCCGGTCCGCTCCGATGTGCCCGTCGCGCGTCAGGGGAAGCCGGCGGGGCGTGACTTCTCGCTCCTCCGCTACTCGGGCGAAGGGCGCCTCGACTACCGTCCGGGTGAGAACACCGAACTCATCAGCTCGGTCGGCTACTCGAAGATCGGCAACGCGCTCGAGCTCACGACGACCTTCGGCGCCGCGCAGGCGAAGAACTGGTCGTACCTGAACTTCCAGGAGCGCTTCCGTCACAAGAAGTTCTTCGCCCAGGTGTTCTACAACGCGTCGAACGCCGGCAACGATGGCCCGCAGGACTTGAACGGCACCTACTATCTTCGCAGCGGCATTCCCGTGGTCGATCAGTCATCGGTGCTCGTGGGTCAGGTGCAGCAGGGCTTCAACTTCGCCGGAACCAAGTTCACGGGCGGCATCGACTACATCCACACCAACCCGGTCACGCAGGGCACGATCAACGGGCGCAATGAGGACGACGACAAGATCACCGAGATCGGTGCCTACCTCCAGTCGACCACTCCGCTGACGAAGAAGCTCGACCTCATCCTCGCGGCGCGCGGCGACCAGAACAACCGGATCGAGGGCGGTCAGTTCTCGCCCCGCGGTGCCTTCGTCTATAAGGCGAACGCGAACAACAATTTCCGTTTCACCTACAACCGCGCGTTCAACTCGCCCGCGGCGTTCTCGTTCTTCCTCGATCAGTACTCCGGCCGCACGCCGGCCCCGGGGATGGACGTGCAGATCATGGGTAACCAGCCCAAGAAGGGGTGGAACTTCGCCCGCAACTGCGATCCCGCGATCAATGCCGGCATCTGCATGCGCTCGCCGTATGCGCCAGGCGTCGGTGCCTCGACGGCCGCAAACGCCTTCCCGGCTTTCATGGCCGCGCTCCCGACCGTCGTGCAGGGGCTGACGACGATCTCGGACGCGCAGAAGGCCCAGCTCCTCGGGCTCCTGCAGCAGCTCAACCCGATCCTCTCGCAGCTCCGGCCGACGTCGGCGCAGGTCGGCACCACGCTCCGCGACCTTGCCATCTCGGGGAACCCGGTGATCGCCGCCTCGGCGGTGAACAACTACGCCCCGCTCGGCGCCTCGTTCAACAACACGTATGAACTCGGCTGGAAGGGGATCTACAAGGAGAAGCTCCGCGTCTCGCTCGATCTCTGGTATCAGATCCGCGCCACCGATCCGCCGACGCAGCTCCTCAACCCGGGTGTGTTCTATGATCCGGCCACGCTGGGTGCGTACATCGGTGGCCAGGTCGGCGCCGGGCTGATCGCCTCGGGCGTGCCGGCGCAGGTCGCCTCGGCGACGGCGACGGCGGCGGCCGGCGCGCTGGTGCCGCTCATGGCAGCGATCCCGCAGGGGGCGCTCGCCTTCGACAACCCGCTCTACACGAAGCCGTACCTTGTGTTCTCGTATCAGAACAACACGAGCCAGGTGGATGTGCGCGGCGCGGACTTCGCGTTCGACTACCTCGTCGACGATCAGTGGACGCTCTCGGGGACGTACTCGCGCCTCGGCCAGAACGTCTGGAATCAGATCGGCGGCAAGGCCAACCCGCTCGCGGCGAACGCACCGAAGAACCGTGGATCGCTCGCGCTCCGCTATGCGAGCGAGGCCCGCGGCCTGACCCACGAGACCCGCTTCCGCTACACGGACGCGTTCCCGGTCAACTCGGGCGTGCTGAACTCGTACAACGTCGGGACGCCGTTCAAGTACAACTCGGTCCCGGTCAACGCGCTGGTCGACGTGCTGGTGAACTGGAGGCTCCCGATGACGCAGAACGTGCACTGGGGCGTCAACGTCCAGAACCTCTTCAACACGCCGCTCCCGACCTTCGCGGGCACGCCGAACATCGGCCGCCTGATCACGAGCCGGTTGCAGTACACGTTCTAGTCTGATCTGATGGTGGTGGAGGGGCGGTGGACCACTCGGTCCACCGCCCCTTCGCTTTCAGGGCGACTAGCTTTCGGAGTGCATCCACTCACCGACCTCGCGCGCCCGCTCGTGATCGCCCATCGCGGCGATCGGGCGCACGTACCGGAGAACACGGTGGCGGCGATCACCGCAGCGGTCGCGTTGGGCGTGGATGCGGTGGAGTTCGATGTTCGGCTCAGTGCCGACGGCGAGGTGTTCGTGCTCCACGATCCGACGCTTGAGCGCACGACCGACGGTGTGGGTCCCGCCGAAGCGCGCCACATGCGGGAGCTGCGCACCGTCGATGCCGGATATCGATGGACGCCGGATGGTGGCCGCACCTTCCCGTTCCGCGGTCGAGGGATCAGGATCCCGACCCTCGATGAGGTGCTCGACGCACTCCCCGCCGAGCTCCCCGTCATCGTCGAACTCAAGACTGAAGCGGTCGCGTCCGCCGCACTGGCGATCCTCTCACGGCGCGGCGTCGCGCCCCGCGCACTGATGGGCTCGTTCCGCTCGTCTGCGCTCGCTGATTTCGCCCCGCCCTTCGCGCGAGGCGCGACGCCGCCACAGGCGGCGGACGCCCTCGTCCGACTCTGCACGGCGCGCGCACCGGCGCCGGCGTACGACGCCATCTGCATCCCGCCGTGGCACGGGCTGATCCCCGTGCCGGTGAAGGCGCTCGCACGCGCGCACCGGCGCATCGGCGTCGCCACCCATGTCTGGACCGTGAATGACCCCGCGCGCGCCATCGCGTACTGGGCCGCGGGCGCGACCGGAATCGTCACCGACGATCCGGCAACGATCCTCGAGGCGCGCCGCACATGGCGTGCCCGCTCCTCATAGCTCTTCTCACACCGCACTCGACCTCGTGGCCGCTCCGACCCCTCCCAAGAAGCGCACCGACTACGCCAAGGCGTGGCCCGAAGCGCGCGCGCTGATGTGGACGCACCGGTGGCAACTCGCCCTCGGGCTCGGCATCATGCTGATCAATCGAGCGGCAGGGTTCGTCCTCCCCGCGAGCTCGAAGACGCTGATCGACGAAGTGATCGGCAACAAGAACTACGACCTGATCATCCCGCTCGCGCTCGCGCAGGGTGGCGCGACGCTGATCCAAGCGATGAGCTCGTTCGCGCTCTCGCAGATCATCTCGGTCGCGGGGCAGCGTGCGATCACCGACCTCCGGCGGCGCGTGCAGGCACGGGTGCTCCGACTCCCCGTGAGCTTCTTCGACGCCACGCAGAGTGGCGTGCTCATCAATCGCGTGCTGAACGATGCCGAAGGGATCCGCAACCTGATCGGCACGGGGATCATCCAGCTCGTCGGCGGCGTGCTCACGGCGCTCGTCGCGCTCGGCGTGCTCTTCTGGATCAACTGGCAGATGACCACCGCGACGATCGCCTTCCTCGCCGCGTTCGGCGTGGCGATGGGGTACGCGTTCAAGACACTGCGCCCGGTCTTCCGCGAACGCTCCGTGATCAGCGCGGAGGTGAGCGGACGCCTCGGGCAGGCGATGGGCGGCGCGCGCGTGGTGAAGGTGTACACGGCAGAGAAGCGCGAGGAGATCGTCTTCACGAAGGGCGCGCATCGCCTCTTCCGGAACGTCGCGCGGACGATCACGGGCACGTCGGCGATCGGCGCGCTCAGCAACGTCATCATCGGCTCGGTCAGCGTCGTCCTCTCGGTGATCGGTGCCAAAGCGATCCTCGCCGGCACGATGACGCTCGGCGATTTCGTGATGTACCTCTTCTTCGTCGCGCTCGTGACGATCCCGGTGGTGCAGATCGCGAGCATCGGCACCCAGATCTCCGAGGCCTTCGCCGGGCTCGACCGCATCCGCGAGATCATGGAGACGCCCACGGAGGACGAGCACGACGCGGCGAAGCCCGCGGATACCCCGATCGGTGGCGACATCGCCTTCGAGGGTGTGGGCTTCGAGTACCGCGAAGGGACCCCGGTGCTCTCCGACGTCAGCTTCGTCGCTCCTGAGGGCACAACCACTGCGCTTGTCGGTTCGAGCGGATCGGGGAAGAGCACGCTCATCTCGCTCATCATGGCGTTCAATCGGCCGAAGACCGGGCGCGTGACGATCGGAGGCCACGATCTCAACGACCTCCGCGTCCGCGAGTACCGCAGCCATCTCGGCGTGGTGCTCCAAGACAACTTCCTCTTCGACGGCACCGTCGCCGACAACATCGCCTTCTCCAAGCCCGGCGCCTCGATGGAGGAGGTCCGCGCCGCCGCGCGTGTCGCGCACTGCGACGACTTCGTCTCGCAGTTCCCCGATGGCTACGACACCGTCGTGGGCGAACGCGGCGTGAAGCTCTCCGGCGGCCAGCGGCAGCGGGTGGCGATCGCGCGCGCGATCCTTGCTGATCCGACGATCCTCATCCTCGACGAAGCGACCTCGAGCCTCGATTCGGAGAGCGAGCAGCAGATCAAGGCCGGGCTCGCCGCGCTACGCTCCGGGCGCACCTCATTCGTCATCGCGCACCGACTCTCCACGATCCAGAGCGCGGACCAGATCCTCGTCCTCGAAGGGGGGCAGATCGTCGAGCGCGGAACGCACACCGAACTCCTCGCCAAGAACGGGCGCTATCGCCAGCTCTACGACACGCAGTATCAGCTCGAACACGACCAGTTCATCAACCCTGGCGAGGACTTTACGCCCGAGCCGCCGAAGGTGCAGGGCGGGATCAGAACGACTCCGGCCACGCAGCTCTCGGACTTTCAACTGACGGACCGCTGAGTCTGGCACCTCCGAAGGCAGCCCTATCCAGCGCGCGGCCGGTCGGGGTCGTCGCGTCGGAGCCGTCGCTCGCGCTCGCTGGGGTCCGTACCGCCGCCGTAGAATAGGGAATGCCCCAACCTCGCATCCGTACGCTGCTCGCGTGCGCCGCGCTCCTCAGCGCCTGTGCGCGCGACACCGTCGACTGGCCCGTCTACCAAGGGAGCGACGACAAGACGCACTACACCACCCTCGCGCAGATCTCGCCCGCCAACGTGGCGACGCTGCGTGAGGCGTGGCGCTACGACACCAAGGACGCGTTTCCAGGATCGGAGATGCAGTCGAATGCCGTCGTCATCGACGGCGTGCTCTACGCGATGTCGCCGAAGCAACGCGCCTTCGCCCTCGACGCGGCCACCGGGAAGGAACGCTGGAGCTTCGATCCAACCAATGGGAAGTTCACCGGCCCGCGCATCCGCTATCGCGGCGGCGTCGTGCACGACGGGCGCGTGTACTTCAACTACCGCTATCGCCTCTTCTCCCTCGACGCGGCCACGGGAAAGCCCGCTGCCGGGTGGGGAAGCGACAGCGGCTGGGTCGATCTCCGCGCGGGGCTCGATCGGCCCGTCGCTGGGCTCTCGGTCAGTGCGAGCACGCCGGGAACGGTGTACCGTGACATGCTCATCATCGGCACCTCGGTCCCCGAAGCACTTCCTTCAGCACCGGGTGACATCCGCGCCTACGATGTGAAGACGGGCGCCATCCGCTGGACCTTTCACACCATCCCGCGTCCCGGCGAAGCCGGCTACGAGACGTGGCCACCAGAGGCGTGGAAGGTCGCCGGCGGCGCGAATGCGTGGTCGGGCGTCACGGTCGATCAGCAGCGCGGGATGGTCTTCTTCGCCACCGGCTCGGCCTCATTCGACTTCTACGGCGCCAACCGCGTCGGCGACAACCTGTTCGCGAACTCGATCGTCGCGCTCGACGCCGCGACGGGGCGCCTCCGTTGGTACTTCCAAGGCCTCAAACACGACCTCTGGGATCGCGACTTCCCGGCCGCGCCGACGCTCGTGACGGTACAGCGCAACGGCAAGCCAGTCGATGCGGTCGCGCAGATCACCAAGACCGGACACGTCTGGCTCCTCGATCGCGAGACCGGCGCCGAGCTCTTCCCCAGCGAGTGGAAGCCGATGCCGCGCGCCGAACTCGCGGGCGACGTCACCGCCGACTCACAGCGCTTCCCCACCCTCCCCAAGCCCTTCGCGCGGCAAGCGCTCACCGAAGAGCTGCTCACCGACCGCACCCCTGAGGCGCACGCGGCAGCGCTCAAGATCTTCAAGGAGAACCCGACCCCACATCCCTTCACGCCACCCAACGAGAAGGGGATCATCATTTTCCCCGGCGTCGATGGGGGCGGTGAGTACGGCGGCCCCGCCTTCGATCCGAAGACCGGCATGCTCTACGTCAACTCGAACGAGATGGGATGGATCCTGAAGATCGTCCCGCGCGAGGAGCGCTCGCTCTTCGGCGCGTACTGCGCCGAATGCCACGGGTCCAAGTCCTCACCAGTGGGCCCCACGTTAACTGGCGTCGCCAAGCGCCTGAGTCGCGAGCAGATCACCAACGCGATCCGCAGCGGCACCGGACGCATGCCCGCCTTCGCCACCGCGCTCGGCGACAGCTCCATCGCGGAGCTGACCGAGTATCTCGTCAGCGGAAAGCCCCCGACGCGCACGCCGAAGAGCGTGCCGACCTTTCTCAAGTACCGCAACACGACGTTCGACATCTTCCTCGACCACGAGGGCTACCCGGCCATCAAGCCACCATGGGGGACGCTCAATGCGATCGACCTCAACAGCGGCGAGACCCGCTGGGCGATCCCGTTCGGGGAGTACCCCGCGCTCGCAGCGAAGGGGATGACGCAGACCGGGAGCGACAACTACGGCGGCGCGATCGTGACGGAGAACGGGTTGTTGATCATCGCCGCGACCACCTACGACAACAAGATCCGCGCCTTCGACAAGTCGAATGGCCGTCTGCTCTGGGAGGCCCTGCTCCCCGCCGCCGGGAACACCACACCATCGACCTACATGGTCGACGGCAAGCAGTACATCGTCATCGCGTGCGGCGGTGGAAAGAACGGCGCGCCGAGCGGTGGCAGCTACGTGGCGTTCGCGCTCCCCTAGCTCCGGTCGCGGGAGCTGCGGGTGCCCCAGTTGCGGCCAAGGGTGCGAAGCGAGAGCGTTCACCGATGGACTCGCCCCTGCTCTCCCCCGCCGAATGGCAGGAGGCCGCGCGCACGCGGCTCCCCCTCCCCACGTATGACTATTTCGCTGGCGGCGCGCGTGACGAGATCACGCTGCGCCAGGCGAGCGCGGCGTGGGACGCGATCGGCATCCGTTACCATGTGCTCCGCGGCGTCGGCGACCGGACCACCGCGACGACCATCCTCGGACACGACGTCGCCTTTCCCGCGGTGATCGCGCCGATGGCGTTCCAACGGCTCGCCCACCCCGATGGCGAGCTCGCGACCGCGCGTGCCGCGGCGCGCGCCGGGATCGGGATGACGCTGTCGACGCTCGCGACCACACCGATGGAGGAAGTCCGGGCCGCCGCGCCCGACGCGCCCCTCTGGTTCCAGCTCTACGTGTACCAGGATCGCGGCGCCACGCGCGCCCTCGTCCAACGCGCCGAGGCCGCAGGGTACTCCGCGATCGTCCTCACCGTCGATCTCCCCGTGCACGGCACGCGCGAGCGCGATGTGCGCAACGGCTTCACCCTCCCCGACGATGTCCGCATCGGCAACGCGGTCGCGAATGTCGATACGCTCCCCGACGTGCACGGCTCCTCGCTCGCGAAGTTCATCACCGACCAGTTCGAGCACTCCCTCACCTTCGACGACCTCGCCGAGCTCTGCGACGCTACCGAACTCCCGGTGTTCGTGAAGGGCGTCGTCCGTGGCGATGATGCGTCCGAGGCGATCGAGCATGGCGCGGCCGGCATCGTCGTCTCCAACCACGGCGGGCGGCAGCTCGACGGTGCGATCAGCACCGCGCGTGCGTTGGGCGAGGTCGCGCAAGCGGTGGATCGACGCGTGCCGGTCCTCGTCGACGGTGGGATCCGCCGCGGATCGCATCTGCTCCGCGCCATCGCGCTCGGCGCGGACGCCGCGATGATCGGACGCCCCGTCCTCTGGGGGCTCACCGTCGGCGGGGAGGAGGGTGCCGTGCGCGTCCTCCATCAGCTCCGCACGGAGTTCGATGAAGCGCTCGCGCTCGCCGGCTGTCACGCGCCGGACGAGCTCTCGCTCGATCTTCTCGACTGACCCCGCGCGACTCCGTGGGTCGGCGCACGCGCTCCCTCTTCCGCCAGTCACTCCCTGTCGCGCTCGCCGCGATGGACGATTCGCGGCACCGCGCCGAGTTCTATCGGATGTGGGAGGTGGCGCATGGCGCGGGGTTCATCCATCCGATCGCGCTGGAACAGATGGGGCCGCGGGAGCGACCGGAGATCGAGGGGCTGCGGAGCTACCTGCTCGACGGGGTGCGACACGGCCTCTCGATCGGTGGGATGGTGCGCATCAAGCCCGACCGTTTCGAACCGTTCGAGGGCGCGCTCCTCTCGCTCGCCGACGCGAGCGGCACCTTCGACCAGAGTCTGCGACTCCTCGGCGACTACTACCACGCCAAGTACTCGGCGATGCTGACGGTGAAGAAAGAGATGACCTACCCGCTCTTTCTCGCGCTCGTGGTGATCTTCATCGGCCCGCTCCCGCTGGTGTTCTACGGGAGCCCCAGTCGCTATCTCGCAGCGGTGACGGCGGGACTGGTGACCTGGTTCGCGTTCGGCGGAGCCTGGCTCGATTGGATGACGCGGCGCTTCCACGCACGGCCGGCGTTCGTGCGGGCGCGACTCGCACGCACGCTCGCGACCGCGCTCGAGGCCGGCCTCGGTGTCGGCGAGAGCGTGCGGTTCGCGGTGGCCGCCGCAGCCGATCGCGCGCTGACCGCGCACATGGCGCGCTTCGCTCCGGCTCAGCTCGACAGCTATCCGCTGGCCAAGCTCTTCGCGGGCGCGCCGTCGGTGCCCCCCGACTTCCTCGGGGCGATGCATGTGGCCGACGTCACGAGCGACTACTCGACCACCCTACGCAAGGTCGCCGACCTCTATGAGGACGGCTTCAAGTGACCGCGTGGCGTACCGTTAGCTTTCTGCGATGACCGCTGCGGACTCCTCTCGCACGCGCGCCCTCGCGCTGATCGCAGCCGCGACGTTCCTGACGCTCGCACCCCTCACGCTGCTGGTGCCGGGACTGCAGGAGCTGGTGCGCGATGCGCACGGTGGCACGCGAAGCGACGCGCATGCGTTCATGGCCATCAACATGGCCACCGGGATCCTGGCGGTCCCGCTCGCGATGAAGATGCTCCGGCGCTTTCCCGATCCGCGTCCCTGGATCGTCGGTGGCCTGCTGCTCGACGCGGTGAGCTTCCTTGGGATGGCGCATGCGGGATCGCTCGGGGCGTTGATGACCTGGCGGGCGATCGACGGGATGGCGCACCTCCCCGCCGTGACGATGCTGATGCTCGCGGCGAACCGCATCGGCGGGGCGCGACGCGGGGGGCCACTCGGTGTGGTCGCGGCCGCGCTGATGTTCGGCGTCGGCGTCGGTGCGCCGGTCGGCGGCATTCTGATCGACCGCGGTGGGCCAGCGCTCGTGTATCAGGTCGGCGCGGCGCTCCTCGGTATCGCCGCACTCCTCGGCGCGCTCCTCCCCCGCTCGGTCGCGACGAGCAACGTGCCGAGTCGCGGGTACGCATGGGTGCGCGAACGCGCCGCGGGTGGGATGCCCGTCCTCTTCGGCTTTCTCGACCGCTTCACCATCGGCGTCTTCACCTCCACCTTCACCCTGTTCCTCGCCGAGCTGCATCAGGTCGGCGCGACAGAACGGGGGCGCATCATGGCGCTCTTCCTCGCGCCCTTCGCGATCCTCTCCTGGCCCGCGGGCCGGCTCGCGGACCGTATCGGGTGGCGATGGCCGCTGGTGATCGGGAACCTCGCCTTCGGCGCTCTCTTCGCGAGTTACGGACTCGTCTCGATGTCGCTGCTCCCGCTCGTGATGGTCGCCTCGGGTGTTGCGAGCGCACTCGTCTTCAGTCCGGCGCTCGTCCTCGTGAGTGAGTGTGCACGACGCGGGGCGGGCGAAGGGATCTTCGGCGCCTTTCAGGTCGCCGGTTCAATCGGCTTCCTTCTCGGCCCGGTGGCGGGTGGCGTGCTGGTACGATTCCTCAGCAGCGGCGATGGAGTGCGCTGGGAGACGATCTTCGCCCTTGTCGGCGCCACGCTCGCAGCGGTGGGGCTGCTCAGCTACCGCGTGCTCACCCCGCTCGAGGCGCGCTGGGCGCGCGAGGACGCATGAGCGATCCGAACGTCCCACGGCTCGGTAGTGAGCCGCCGCGGCGCGGCAACGCCTTCACCTACTGGCTCGCGGTGACGGCGATGCGCCTCTCCGGATGGCGCTTTGAGGGCGCGCTCCCGAACGTCAAGAAGTTCGTGCTGATCGTCGCGCCGCACACGTCGAACTGGGACTTCCCGATCGGGATCATGGCGATGTTCGCGCTGCAGGTGCGCGGCACCTTCCTCGGCAAGGACACGCTCTTCAAGTGGCCGCTCGGCATCCTCATGCGCTGGCTCGGCGGCGCGCCGGTGGATCGGTCGCACGCGCACAATGTCGTCGACCAGACGGTACAGCTCTTCCACGATCGCGAGGGGATCGTCCTCGCGCTCTCGCCGGAGGGCACGAGGAAGCGCACCGAGAAGTGGCGCACAGGGTTCTACTGGGTCGCCCGTGGCGCGGGTGTGCCGATCGTCCCCGTGGCGTTCGATTTCCCGCAGAAGTGCATCCGGATCCACCCGCCGGAGTATCCCACTGGGGACGCCGAGGCCGACATCATCAAGCTCCGCGCCCACTTCCGCAGCGAGATGGCCCGCTACCCGGCCCAGTACGGCCCCTGAGCCGCCGACTGTAGCTCCACCGCGCCCGGCCGATACTCTCGGGAGATGCTCCGTGCCTCCCGCCTCCTCCTGATCGCGCTCCTCGCGTCCTGCGCCAAGCCATCGGCACCCGTGGCTGTGGCGGCGCTCGCCGTGGTCCAGGGGGACTTCCAGTCCGGCCAGGCGGCCCGCGAACTCGCCGCCCCCGTCGTGCTGCGTGTGACCGATGCCGACGGGAACGGCATCGCGAACCGGACGATCTCGCTCGTTGTCTTCACCGGCGGCGGATCGGTCGACTCGGTGACGATCAAGAGCGACGCTCGCGGGGAAGCGCGGATCCGCTGGACGCTCGGCACGACCGGGCCCGTGCAGGAACTGCGCGCCTCCTTGCCGGGGACGACACTCGAAGCCACGAAGATCACCGCGACCGCGCTCTTCCCCAGCACCATCGTGATCGCCCAAGGGATGGGGCAGACGGCCAAGGTCAACGCCTCGCTCACGAGCTCGGTTGTCGTGCGCGTCATCGGCCCGGGCAACGTCCCGATGGTCGGGATCAACGTCGCCTTCCAGGTGCTCGTGGGCGGCGGCTCGCTCTCGCCGCAGTCGATCATCACCGGCGCCAACGGCGAGGCGACCACGAAGTGGACGCTGGGGCCGAGCCCCGGCGTCCAGAGCGCATCCATCCTTGCCGGCACGCTCGCGCCGGTCCTTCTCACCGCGACGGCCACCCCATGACGACCGCAGTGCAGCTCATCACGCGCGAGCCGCGCATCCCGCGGTCGCTCTGGCTCTCGCTCCGTGAACACGGCCCCGACGGTCGCGACATCGTCTCCCGCGTCCTCACCCTCAACCTGAGCCGCAGCGGGATGCTCGTGGAGATCCCACCGGCGCTCGAGGTCGTACAGGGCGAAGAGATCGACGTCACGATCTTCGCCGCGGACCTCACCGTGGAGACGCGCGCGACCATCATGCGCTTCGAGTCGCCGATCGAGGGTGACCCGTTCCGGCAGGCGATGGGGCTGCGACTCGACGCGCCGCTCCCAGACGACCTGGTCGAGGGAACGCCCTAGGGCTCGCGCCTGTGACGCCTTGCTGATTCGGACCGTCCATCCCCATGGTATGGCGACCCCCCGAATCCCGATGTCCAACATCCCCATCGTGCAGTTCGTCGAACGGCAACGCCACGCGCTCCGGCCTCCGTTCGAACAACTCGATCGTGATCAGCGGCTCGCCGAACTCGAGCGCCTGCGCGCCGAGCTCGCGCGCACGCGACGGCATATCGCCAAGAGCAAGGTGCGCGACGTCATCTACTACGTGCTCGTCGCGCTCGCCCTCGTCGCCCTCTCGCAGGTGACACCGCAGTTCGTCGGCGAGGTCGCGGCCGCCGGGAATGCGGGCGAGGTGCCGCTCTCGATCATCGTCGTGAGCTGGGGAACGAGCGTCGCGATCGCGGCCCTCGCGTTGGCGCTCACCTGGCGCGCCTCCCGTCGTCGCGCGTCACACCGCTACCAGTGGGAACGCCGCGCCACCGACGTGGAACGGGTCATCGCCGAGGGCGAAGCGCTGGTCTGACCGTCGCGCGTTGCTGCCGCTGCGCCGAACGGCTATATCCGTCGCGTCCCCCCCGTGAGGCGCAACGTGATCTTCCGCAGCCGACTCCCTGACGTCCGCATCCCCGGCGTCTCGCTCACCGAGTACGTCTTCGAGCACGCAGCCCGCTGGCTCGACTCGCCGGCGCTCATCGACGGACCCACGGCGCGCGCGCTCACCTTCCGGCAGCTGCTCGACCTGACGGGTCGCGTCAGCGCCGCGCTGAGCGCCGCCGGCGTCGGCCCCGGGAGCACGGTCTGCTCGTACGCGCCGAACACCCCCGAGTACGCGGCGATCTTCTTCGGCGTCGCGCGGATCGGCGCCACCAACACCACCGCGAACCCGCTCTACACCGCTGAGGAACTGGCCAAGCAGCTCAAGGATTCTGGCGCACGGCTGATCTTCACCGTGCCGCCGCTCGCCGAACGCGCGCTGGCCGCTGCCGCGATGGTGCAGGCGCGCGTCATCTGCCTTGGCGACGCACCCGGATGTGAGTCGTTCACCACCTTCCTCGCCACCGGGCGCGACGCACCCGAAGGCCTCGATGTGATCCGACCGAGCGTCGCGATCGAGAGCGCGCGGCACCTCGTGGCCCTTCCCTATTCGAGCGGCACGACCGGGCTCCCGAAGGGGGTGATGCTCACGCATCGCAACCTCGTGGCCAATATGGCGCAGTGCGAGCATATCGAAGCGGCCGGCCCGGGCGATCACATCATCGGCACCCTTCCTTTCTTCCACATCTACGGGATGGTCGTCATCCTGTGCATGGTGTTGCGCAAAGGCGCGGCCGTCGTCACGCTGCCGCAGTTCGATCTCGAGAAGTACCTCGCGCTCAGCGCGCAGTATGAGTGCAAGGTGGCCTACGTGGTGCCACCCATCGCGCTCGCGCTCGCCAAGCACTCCCTCGTCGCGCAGTTCCCGCTCACGCTCGAGTACATCACGTCGGGTGCAGCGCCGCTCGGGGCCGAGCTCGAAGCCGCCGTGGCGCAGCGCCTCGGTGCGGTGGTCAAGCAAGGCTACGGCATGACCGAGGCGAGTCCCGTCACGCACTTCACGCCGGCCGATGCCGCGCAGGTGCGCCACGGCTCGTGCGGACTCATCATCCCGAACACCGAAGTGCGCGTGGTCGACATCGAGTCGCACCGCGATGTCGGCGTCGGTGAACGCGGCGAGCTCCTCATCCGCGGCCCGCAGATCATGCAGGGCTACCTGAACAATCCTGAAGCGACCGCAGCCACCGTCGATGCGGACGGCTGGCTGCACACCGGCGACGTGGGCTACGCCGACGCCGACGGCTACTTCTTCATCGTCGACCGCCTCAAGGAGTTCATCAAGTACAAGGCGTATCAGGTCGCGCCGGCGGAGCTCGAAGCGCTCCTGATCACCCATCCCGCCGTCGCCGACGTCGCCGTCATCCCCAAGGCCGACGAGGAGGGGGGCGAGATCCCCAAGGCGTGTGTCGTCCGCCGCAGCGAGGTCACCGGCGAGGAGCTGATGGCGTTCGTCGCCGAGCACGTCGCGGCGTACAAGAAGGTGCGGGCCGTCGAGTTCGTGGAGAAGATCCCGAAGTCAGCATCGGGGAAGATCCTGCGGCGCGAACTGATCGCGGCGGAGCGCGCGAAGAACGCGTAGCGGCGAAACTCGGCACGAGCGCGTGCGTACGGATTCGCACACGCTCGTTCCCTCACGCCCGGAGTCGCGGTCACGATGCATCCTGCCCAGCGTCATCGCCTTCCCATCCGCTTCGCCGCCATCGTCGCGATCGCGCTCGGTGCGCTCCTCTCGTGGCAGCACCTCCACGGTGGCGTCCCCAGCCACAGTTTCCTCGCGCGCAAAGACTACCCGAGCATCTCGAACTGGTGGGGGCTGCTCCTCCTCCCCGCCCTGACGTGGGGCACGAGCGTCGTGGTCCTGCGACGAGGCTCGAGCACAGAGGCAGGCGCGGAGCGTCGCGCGCTCACCCTCGGCGCGGGTGCGCTCATCTACGGGGCGGCGATGGCGTTCAGCTTCGCGATCGGCGCGGAACAGGTCACCGGCGTGCTCTTCCCCGCGATGCCCCTCCTCGCACTCATCTGGCCCACCTACCGCGCCGAAGCGCTCCTCGGCTTCGTGCTCGGGATGTCGTACACCTTCGGCGCGGTCCTCCCGACCTTCATCGGCACCGTGGTCGTGTTGATCTCGGCGGTCGTCCACCTCGGCATTCGTCCCTGGCTACTCCGCCTCGGCCTCGCGCTCCTCAGCGCCACGCGATCGCCGTAGCGCCGCCGCTACCGCACGCGGATCCCGTCGAGGAACTCGCGCAAGAGTCGCGATACCTCCGCCGGTTGTTCGATTGATGACGAATGCCCGCACCGCGGCAGCCGGACGAGCACACTTCCGTGGATCGACGCATGGATACGACGCGATTTCGTGGGCACCGTCGCGACATCCTCCTCGCCGACCACGACGAGCGTCGGCGTGGAGATCTCGCGCAGCTCGTCGAGCACGCTCTCCCGCTCCAGCACGCCCCATACCGCGCGCACCACCATCCGCGAGTTCGCCGCGATCTCCTCGCGCCAGCGCGCCACCTCGGCGGCGCGAGTGGGATCGGTGAGGAACGACTTGCCGAAGAGCACCGGCATGATCCGGTTCACGAGCCGCTTGGGTCCGAGCGCGAGCGCGGCCCACGTTAAGCGCTGGTACTGTGCACGCGCGGCGTGCGTCTCAGCCTCGGCCGAGGTGTCGAGCAGGGTGAGCGAACTCACGAGATCAGGGCGGCGCGCTGCCAACCGCATCCCCACGAAGCCCCCCGTCGAGAAGCCGACCCAGTGCACCGGGCGAAGGTCGGTGGTCTCCAGAAAGTTGATCGCGTCGCGATACAGGTTCTCGATGTCGTGCGGCCGCCAGCCGGGGTCACTACTGCTTCGCCCCTGCCCCCGGTGGTCGTAGCGGATACAGCGATAGCGGTCCTTGAGCGCCTCGACCTGCGGCTCGAACATCCGACCATTGAGGAGCAACCCGTGGCTGAACACCCCCGGGACCTTGTCGTCCCCGCCGCTGTCCTCGTACCAGATCGAGACACCGTTGACGATCGCGTTG
>JAIETI010000046.1 GCA_019745365.1 Gemmatimonadaceae bacterium
TATAGAAGTGACGTCACAAGGACGTATATTGTACTCTAGTCGGTTTACTGCCTGGTACCTGTTTATTTTAAACGCTTTGCATGTTTTCATCACCCCCCCCCCCCCCCCCGAGAAGTGCTGTCGCGTTTCCCTCCCCGATCGTAACCCATAGGAGCATCCCCCGACCGCTCTGTGTTGAGGCGACCGAATGGGCCACCAGGACACGCGGCTCCCTGGTGTACTCGGTTGACGAGATCGCGGCTCTCCCGGCGGCGTTTCGGCGTGCCGCCCTTCGAGAAGCATCCGCGCGAGATCGCGTGAGGTACTGGAACGAGCGCCTTGGCGAGTTCACTGGCGCGCGATCATCCCTGAATGGCCGCCAAAGGCGGTTCGTGGACTCAGTTCGAGCGACGATGCCTCGCTTCTTTGATACGGTTCCTCCCAATTCTCAACAGGTCGCTCAACTGTTTGCCCGGGCCGCGGAGGTTCTTAGTCGGCCGGTTGCGCTCGACGTGTTCGTCTCGCTTGATCTGCCCGACGCGCGCACGACGGGGAACCGCAGAGGGTCGCTACGAAGGACTGTCGCAGCTGCGCGAGGTCGAGCAGCCGTTCGCGGTTCAGGCGCCGCAGTCGCCTATCTTGCGACCCAGTGGCTGCCGCGACGAGCGCTCGCTGTGGGGGTCAGTCGGACGGCACTACTCCAGAACGACTGTGGCTGTAGCCTAACCGGAGGCGATTTTTGTGGGCTTACGACCGGGATAAGCCAGTGCCAGTCTACCGGGTGCGTGGTGTATCCGATCGGATGTGGCATCCTCGGTTGGGCGTCATGCAACGGCGAGTGCTCGAAGCCGGACATCTAGCCAGGTGCTAGCTGCCCGAGGTCTCGCGCCATCGCCCGCGCGATGCGATCCCGAACCGGATGCAGTTCGCACAGCTTCTCTGCGACAGGCATCGCGAGGCGCCGCACCGGTATGAGGGAAGTCGTTCGCGTGTCGCGTCTTTATGTGGCTCAACCTCAGCGCGCTCATCGCCGAGTGCTTCTCGTCGGGTTGAGTGTAGCCGTGCTCAGCCGTGCCATGCTCGCAGTTGCACAGCTCGCTCTGTCGGAGACTTTGCGACTTTCGGTCACAGCGACGATAGCGCATCTCGCGATCGTCGCTGTGATTGTGCTCCTTCAGCTCGAACGGTCGCGACGAACACTGTTGCTCGCCACCCTAGGCATCAGACGCCGACAAATTGTCGCCATCGCGGCCGTCGCCGGCCTGCTCGTGGAGAGCGCAGTACGGATCGTTGCTTCATGGTAGCGCCGTCGATGATTGCTTGCGACTCGGTCGGGAAGCGGTTCGGCGAGCGGCGGGTGTTGTCCGCCGCGAGCACGCACGTTCGCGCCGGGGAAGTGCGCGCCATTCTTGGACGAAATGGTGTCGGTAAATCGACGCTCCTAAGGATTCTCGTCGGCCTTGTGACTCCCGACTACGGGCGAGTCGAATGGAGAGGGTTCAACGCCGATGGGCTCTCGTTTGCGGCGCGATGCGCGCAGGGCCTCCGCTACCTTCCGTCCGAGGGTCTCCTGAGTCCGTACGATCGGCTCCGAGAGCAGTTGCTCGACGTTGCGGAACGCTTCGGAGGCGATGTGAACCTCGCCCTCGAGCTCCTCGACCTAGGCCGCGTGGCTAGGCAGCGAATTGGCGCTCTGTCCGGCGGCGAGCAGCGACGGGCGAACCTAGCCGTCGCGCTGTTGGGAAACCCGACGGCTTTCGTGGCCGACGAACCGTTTCGTGATGTGGATCCGAAGGACCGTGCGGTGGTGGGACACACGCTTCAGGAGCTCGCGCGTCGTGGGACGGCTTGCGTGATCACAGGGCACGAACTGCCGACGATTATGTCCTTCGCCACTCATATCACGTTGTGCACGAGCGGGACATGCTACGATCTCGGGACGGTCGCGCACGCGACCGAGCAGTCAATTCTCCGACGTGAGGTCGGTTGGCTCGGCTGATTTAGTCAGGCTATTCCGCGCCACCACCGCCGCATTCCGTCGCAATCCCGCCGGCTTGGCGCGCATCATCGCGGAGCCCGCGAGCGCGGCGCGCAACGCCCCGTCATCCATCGCGAGGATCGTCTGTGCGAGCGTGGGCGCGTCGAGCCCCGCGAACGGCTCGCGCGCTGCGAGCGGCCCCGGGCGCGGCGCGTGCGCGAACTTCTCATTCCACGGGCACACCTCTTGGCAGATATCGCAGCCGTACACGTGTGCGCCGATCTCACTCGCTTGCGCGGCGGGGATCTCCCCCTTCAGCTCGATGGTGAGGTAGGAGATGCAGCGCGTGGCGTCGAGCGTACCTGGCGCGGGGAGCGCGCCGGTCGGACACGCATCGAGGCAGCGCGTGCACGTCCCGCAGTGTTCGCTCGCGAACGGCGCGTCGGGCGCGAGGTCGAGATCGATGAAGAGCGCGCCGATGAAGAAGAACGATCCGCGCTGCGGATGGATGAGCATCGTGTTCTTCCCGAACCATCCCAGCCCCGCCTGACGCGCCAGATCACGCTCGAGGATCGGCCCGGTGTCGACGTAGGCGCGTCCCCCGACCTCGGGGCCCACCTCCGTGCGGAGCCACGCGAGCAGCCCCTCGAGCCGGTCCCACATCACTCGGTGGTAGTCGTCGCCGCGCGCGTAGCGGGCGATCGGCCCGGCGGGTTGCCGGCCGCCGTAGTCGAGCCCGACCACGATTGCGCTCCGCATCCCGGGTTCGGGACGCGTGGTGTCCGCGCGCAGGGCAGCGCCGCGCGCGAGGTAGTCCATCGTGCCGTGATACCCCGCGTCCAGCCACGCCTGAAAGCGCGACGCGGTGGGCGCGGGACCGAGCGCGGTGATGCCGACGAGGTCGAAGCCAAGGCCGAAGGCCTGCGCCTTGCAGCGCGCCTCGAGCGAGGCGGCGCTCACGGGAACTGCACGGCCCAGCGCGCGTAGCGTTCGACGTCGTCCGCGGGCGGAACGGCGTGGTGATCGCCGTACACCGTGTGCATCCGCCAGGCGAGATAGCGCCGGCTCGGGAGCGGGAGGAACGGGAACCGCCCCCACCATCCGCGGCGCCGGAACCGCCACGCCACGCGGACGAGCGCCACCCCGAGCGCCGGATCCGCGACGGCGCGCAGCGCGAGCACAAGAGAGAGGCGGAGCCATACCATGCTCAGAATCTACCGCGCTCACCCCCTGTCGCCGAGGGAGCTACCTTGCAGGGAGCGATGATCCTCTACCACGCGTTCCACGCCATCTGTACGGCCGCGACTCGGACCTACTACCGCTTCACCATCGGCGGCGCGGTGGTGCCGGGCGCGGGGCCGGTGCTGCTCGTGGCGAACCACCAGAACTCGCTCGTCGATGCGGGGATGGTCGTGGTGAGCGCCGGGCGGTCGGTGCGCTTCCTTGCCAAGTCGCCGCTCTTCACCGATCCGCGCATCGGGTGGCTGATCCGCGCCGTGGGCTGCATCCCGGTGTATCGGCAGGAGGACGATCCCGCGCGGCTCGGCGAGAACCTCGACTCCTTCCGCGCCGTGCACGAGGCGCTCTCCGAGGGGTACGCGGTCGGGATCTTCCCTGAGGGGCGGAGTCATCGCGATCCGCGTATGTCGCGTCTCAAGACCGGCGCGGCGCGCATCGCGCTCGGTGCGGTGCCGGCCGTGGGAGGGGCGTTCCCGATCGTCCCCGTCGGCCTCGTCTTCGATCAGCAGGCGGTGTTCCGTTCGGCGGCGCGCATCGTCGTCGGTGAACCGTTCGATTGGAGCGATCTCGCCGCGCGGGGGCTCCACGACAAGCACGCGGTGCGCGATCTCACCACGCGGATCGACGATGCGATGCGTTCGGTGACGCTCAATCTCGATTCGTGGGAGGATGAAGGGGTCGTGCGCACCGCGGAAGCGGTCTGGACCGCTGAAGTGGGCGCGCCGCGCGATCCCGCGCTCGTGATGCAGCGCCTCCGGGTGACGAGCGAGGGGCTGCGTCGGCTCCGTGCCGGGGAGGATGAGGATTGGCGCGCCGTCTCGCGCGACCTCAAGACCCACGCGCAGGAACTCGACGCGTTGGGGATGAATCCGGCCGCGCTCGTGCGGCAGCCGACCTTCTGGTCGAACCTCGGGTGGGTGCTGCGGCGCCTCCCGATGCTGGCGACGCTCCCCGTCGCGGCGCTCGCCGTGCTCCTCTTCAGGTTTCCGCAGGAGCTCACCTCCTTCGTCGCGGGAAAGGCGGCCGAGGCCGAAGGGCCCGATGCGATCCCGACGTTCCGCATCCTGGGGGGCGCGGTGATCTTCACCGTGTGGGGACTCCTCCTCACCGCGCTCGCCGGCTGGCTGGGCGGGTGGGGGTGGGCACTCGCGGTCGTCGTCGGACTTCCGCTGCTCGGGATCGCGGGGCTTCTCGTGACCGAGTGGCAGCGGCTGAGTTGGCGTTCGCTCCGGCGGTTCTTCGTGCGGCACATCGAACGCGAGCGGATCGAGACGCTCCGCGCGGCGCAGCGCGACCTCGGCGCACGGATGCAGGCCCTCCTCGTGGTCGCGCTCAAGCGCGACGCCGCGGCGCGCTAGTAGAACGACGCGCCGTCGAGCACGCTGGGGGCCGGGCGGCCCAAGACGTGCAGTGCGCTCGGAAAGACGTCGGTGGTCCGCCGCGGCGCGCGCACCGGTGGCGCGTCGAGGAGGAGAGGGACGCGCATATGCTCGGCGTGCAGCGCCCCATGACTCGAGACGTGGGGGATCGGCTCGTACTTGGCGCGCAGGTCCCAGTCGCGCGCGGCGCTGACGAGGAGGTCGCCGCAGCGCGCGCTTCCGCACAGGTGCGTGAGCTGCACCAACGCGTCGGGATAATCACTCGCCGCACAGGCGTCGTGCGCGGCGTCACGTCCCTCCACGTCGATCGTTCCGTGGAGTGCGAGCGGGTCACCACCCGCGACCGGGGAATACCCGTAACGCTCGCCGCAGCGCGTCACCATCGCCGCGCCGCGCGTCCGATGGCGCACCTCGACCGCATCGACGGCGTGCGGGAGGATCAGGAGATCCGTCGACGGCCGCTCAAGCAGCCGCGACGCGATCGCCTCGAAGCGCGGCGCGAGCGCGGGCCACCAGGGGCGCGTGCGGCGACGGAGGTCGAGGTACACGTGGCTCATCGCGTTCCCGCTCACCATCACGGCGGCGTCGCGGCCGCGGCCGAACACCCACGGATGCGCGATGACGCCGAGCCCCCACGCGGCGAGGAGCCCGGCGAGATCCTCGTGGTGTCGCACGGGAGAGTGTCCGTGATCGCTCACCACCCAGAGGCGGAGCGGTCGACCGTCGCGCTGGGCGTCGGCGCGGAGCTGCGCTGCGGTCTCGTCGACGATGCGCATCGCGTCGAAGACCTCGGGCGCGCCGTGCCCGCGTTGATGCGAGACCTTGTCGATCCCCGGATGCGCGAGGAAGGCGACGTCGGGCGGATCACGGCGCACACGCTCGCAGACGCGGCGCCCCAACTCGCGGTCGAGCACGAGCCACCCGCGCACGTCGCCGCGGAAGTGCGTCCAGCCCGCGCGGATGCCGAAGGCGATACCGAAGCCGATGCGGTCCCGGAGGGCGAGCCCCCGGCCGAGTGGTGAGAGCGCCGCGAGCGCGCGCGGGACCGACTCGAAGAGCGTCGGCGCGTCCGGTGCGAGATCGCGGTCGGCGTGGCGCGCCTCGGCCCCCACGTAGGAGCGGGCGTAGTCGGGCCACCGCGTCGCGGTGCGGGCGCGGTCCCACCAACGGATCCCGGGGATCCCCGCCGCCCCCGGAAAGCGCCCGAGCAGGAACGGGGTGTACGCCGGGCCCGTCACCGAGGGGAAGACGGAGGTCACCTCGTGCAGCCCACCACCTTCCTCGCGGAGCCGCGCGAGTGCCGGGAGCGCACCCGTATCGAGCGCGCTTCGGAGCGTATCCGGTCGCGCGCCGTCGGCGACGAGGATGACGAGGGTCACGCGCGGTGGGGTGAGGGCACGGCGAACGAAAGCGCCGCCGCCGTGTGGCGGCAAGCGGGGACCGCGGGCAGATTCCACTCCCGCCGCACGGTGCGGCCCACCCGACGCCCATGCCTGACCGTCCCAAGCGCGGTTCGCGCGCGAAACCGAAGACCGCCGCCACGAAACCCGCGCGCGCCAAGGGCAAGGGCACGCAGCCGCGCACCGCGAGTGGCGCGCTCATGGAGCCCTCCACCTTCGCACGCGCCGGCGAGGAGTCGGTCGCGGGGATGCGCGAACGCGTCGTCGCCGGACACCGCGCGGCGGGGCGGCAGCATCAGACGAGCGAGTGGCGCGTCCCGGTGCGCCCGGTGCAGCCGAACGCCGACGACGCCATCCGCGACACGAATCCGCTCTCGCTCGCGGACCGCGAACTCCTGCAGCTCGGCGGCGCCGGCGCCGATTTCACGCGCACTGATCCCTGGCGGATCCTCCGCATCACCGCCGAGTTCATCGACGGGTTCGACAAGCTCGCGAGCGTGCAGCGCGGCGTGACGATCTTCGGGTCGGCGCGCACCGCGCCCGACGATCCGCAGTACGCGCAGGCCGCGGAGGTCTCCAAGCTCCTCGCGCAGGCGGGCTTCGAGATCATCACCGGCGCCGGCCCCGGGATCATGGAAGCGGCGAACAAGGGGGCGAAGGCCGGCGGCGGGCGCTCGATCGGCTGCAACATCGAGCTCCCCTTCGAGCAGGGCGCGAACCCGTACGTCGATACACTGGTCGATTTCCGCTACTTCTTCGTGCGGAAGACGATGTTCATCAAGTACTCGGTGGCGTTCATCATCTTCCCCGGCGGCTTCGGCACCCTCGACGAACTCTTCGAGGCGCTCACGCTGATCCAGACGGGGAAGATCTCGAACTTCCCGGTCATCCTCTTCGGGCGGCACTACTGGGCCGGACTCATCCGCTGGCTCCAGTCGCGGGTGCTCGGTGAAGGGAAGATCTCGGCGGGCGACATGGATCTCGCCGTCATCACCGACGATCCGCATGAGGCGGCGCACGCGGTGATCACGGCTTACGAAGCGGCGCGGCACCTGCAGCGCGCGCCGCGCTGACCTTTCGGAGCGAACATGGCAGAGGAACGCGGGCGCGGCGGGTTCAAGGCATCGCGCCACGGGAACGGGAAGCGGGCGAGCGCGGCGGGACCCAAGGCCTCGCAGAAGAAGGCCGCCGAGCAGCGCGAGGCGAAGGGAGTGAAGGTCGCGACCAAGGCGACCAACAAGTTCCTGCGCGGCGCCCGCATCGATCCCCGCAAGATCGACGGCCGGGAAAGCGTGCTCGATCTCATCGACGGCACCTTCCAGGCGTACAACGCCGGCCGCCTGAAGGAAGCGGCGCAGCTCTTCTCGACGAAGATGCTCGCGAAAGACACGACCGTCGGGATGACGCTCACCGGAGCGCTCACGCCTGCCGGGCTCGGGATGAGCGCGATCATCCCACTCATGGAAGCGGGGTTCGTCGACTGGATCATCTCCACCGGCGCCAATCTCTACCATGACACGCACTTCGGCCTCGGTCTCTCGATGCACCGCGGCAATCCGCAGGAGTCCGATGTCGTGCTGCGCGAGGAAGGGGTCGTGCGCATCTACGACATCTTCTTCGACTACGACGTGCTCCTCAGCACCGACGCCTTCTTCCGGAAGGTGATCCGCGCGCCGGAGTTCCAGCGCCCGATGTCGAGCGCGGAGTTCCACTATCTGTGCGGCAAGTACCTCGTGGAGCGCGAGAAGGCGCTCGGGATCCCGCAGAAGTCGGTGCTCGCCGCGGCGTATCGCTGCGGGGTGCCGATCTACACCTCTTCGCCGGGCGATTCCTCGATCGGGATGAACGTGGCCGCGCTCGCGCTCGAGGGCGGCGGGTGCGTGATCGATCCGAACCTCGACGTGAACGAGACGGCCTCGATCGTTCTGAACGCCAAGCGGAACACCGCCGGGAGCGCGATCGTGATCTTCGGTGGCGGATCGCCGAAGAACTTCGCGCTCCAGACCGAGCCGCAGATCCAGGAAGTGCTCGGGATCGATGAGAAGGGGCACGACTACTTCCTGCAGATCACCGATGCGCGGCCCGACACGGGCGGCCTCTCGGGGGCGACGCCGGCCGAGGCGGTGAGTTGGGGGAAGATCGATCCCAACCGCTTGCCGGACGCAGTCGTCTGCTATCTCGACTCCACGATCGCGATGCCGCTCCTCACCTCGTACGCGCTGGGGAAGGTGAAGCCGCGCAAGCTGAAGCGGCTCTACGACAAGCGTCCGGCGCTGATGGCGAAGCTGAAGGCCGAGTTCGCGAAGGCGAATCACGGCTAGGCGGCGGGAGCAGCGCACGCGCGCCGCTCCCGCTACCGCCCCGCACGGACGGCGCGTGCGAAGTTGACGTTCGCGTACTCGCCGAACGACACGATCCCGGTGCGGTCCTCGCCGCCGAGCAGGCGGCGGGTGATCGCTCGGTCGCTTTCGCCGCGTGCGACGGCGTCGGCCACGCGGCCGATCATCTCCGCCAGCCACTCCGCCTTGGTGTGGAGCGCCTTCGCGGCGCCGGGAACGAGCCCGCGATGCGCGCAGAAGACGCGCGCCGGTGCGACCGCCACCCAACGCCGCAGCTCCTGCTCGGTGGTGCGTGGGGACTCGTAGGCGTGGCTGAGGCGCACCTTCACGCCGAGGAAGAGATCGGCGGAAAAGAGCGTCCCGGTGCTCGCATCCCAGACCACGTGATGGTCGGGGGAATGGCCGGGGGCAGGCGCCAACGCGAGTGTCGGGTCCGCGAAGGGAGTGACCGGGCCGCCGAGGGGGCGTGGCGAGCCCCAGGTGAGGCGGCGGTAGGCTCGGAGGGGAGCGGGGTGCGCGAGTGCGGCCGCGGTGTCGGGCGCGAGCTGCACGGGGATCCCCATCTCCTGCAGGAGCGGGACATTCCCCGCGTGATCCTCGTGCGCATGCGTCACGATCGCCCCGCGCACCGGCTCGGTGCGAAGGAGCACCGCGAACTCCGCGCGGAGCTGCGGGAACGCGCAGTCGATCAGCACATCGCGGATGCGATACGCACTCACCGAGAGTCCCGCGATCCGAGCGGATCGGTTCCAGGTGTGATAGCGCACGACGTCGCCGTAGCTCTCCCGCACGATCATCCCGCAAGCTAGACGCGCGCGCGGCCGGATTGCACGCCCTGCAGGGGCGTTCTAGATTGCAGGGAGCGAGCGCCCGGCCCCCGGTGGTCGGGCGCTCCCGTTTTCCCCACGACGGACCTGACGATGCTGGAAGCGCTGAAGCAGAAATTGACGGACGAGGCGGAGAAGCTCCGCATCGAACTGAACATCACGCTCCCCAACGAGATCCGGAAAGCGGTCGAGTTGGGCGACCTGCGTGAGAACAGCGAGTACAAGGCCGCGCTCGAGCGGCAGCAGTTCGTGCAGGCGCGCCTCGGTCAGCTCACGGAGCGGCTCTCACGGCTCGCGACGATCGACCCCTCGATGCTCCCGACCGATCGCGTGGGGCTCGGGTCGCACGTCGTCGTCGTCGATCAGGACACCAAGGCGAAAGAGCGCTATCAGCTCGTCTTCGGCGATGCCGAGGATTTCGAGGAAGGGAACGTGACGATGTCGTCGCCGATCGGCCGCGCGCTCCTGAACGCCAAGGTGGGCGATCTGGTGACACTCAAGCTCCCCACCAAGCTCCGCAAGCTGAAGATCGCGGAACTCGTCACGATCCACGACCAGTAGTCAGTCGCGCCACCCGCACGCGCGGCGTCGCGCCGCGCGTGTCGGTCCAGGCGAGGAGGACCCCGTCGCCGTCACGGACCATCCGCGGGAAGCCGTCGGGACGACGCCCGGTCACTTCCGCGATATCGATTGCCTCGCCCCGCGTTTCGTCGCGGGCGATGGTGCGGGCGCGCAGCACCGCGCGCTTCGCGCCGCGCTCTTCGATCCAGGTCACGAGCGCGTGCGCGCCGTCGATCGCGAGGAGATCGAGGCGGCCGAGCGTGGGGCCGTCGGTGACCGGGATCGGCGCTCCGAACGACGCCCCGCCGTCAGCGGAGAACGCCACCAGACTCCGAGCCGTGTCGCGCGCGGCGGTGAACCACACCACCGCGAGCGAGTCACCGCGGGCGTCGATCGCCGGGCCGTTCACCGGGCAGGCGGCGATGCGCCAGCCATCGTCGTGGACCGTGCCGGCGGTGCGCCACGCCGTGCCGTCGAAGCGCGCGACGTGCGTGTCGCGGATGTCGGCCGAGGTATGCCCACGATACACCGCCGCGAGCCCGGCACCGGTCGTCGCGATGTCGGTCTGACAACAGGTGCAGACGTCCGCATCGATCACCTCCTCCGCGCCGAACGTGCCCGCGCTCGAGAACGTGGTGCTGCGCAGGGAGAACCGCGTGCCACCGTGCGCGTCGTGGTCCGTGTCCGCCGCCTCGCGGCCGTCGAGCCAGACGAGCATCGCCTGGTCGCGGCCGATCGCACGCATCGTCACGAAGCCATGTTCGCCGACGGCAGGATCGTCGCGATGCAGTCGCACCGGCGGGCTCCAGTTCGCGCCGTCATCGGTGCTGCGCACCAGGTAGCTGTCGTACGCGCCGACGCCGCTCCGCTGCAGGAAATGCACGACGAGCGTGCCGTCGTCGAGGGGGAGCGCGCTCGGGAAGTCGGCCCAGTTGAGCAGCAGCAGCGAGTCGCGCACGACGCGCCGCGGTGCACTCCACGCCCCTGACGTGTCGCGCACGGCGACGAAGAGGGCGGGGAGCGAGTCCGCGCCGCGCGCCATCCACGAGAGCCAGACGCGGCCATCGGTGCCGCGCGCCAGCTGCGGCACGCGCGCGCCGTCGGTCGTCGGTGACGGAAGCTCGGTGGAGCGAACGGTGGACGGTACGTCGCCGCAGCCGAGAAGCGCGAGGAGCACGAACGAGAAGCGTCTCATGGATCGATGCTGAAGATAGCGGCGCATTCCTGTGCGTACGCGGCCAGCGCGCTCTGAACGCCGGCATCGGTCCAGCCGAGGCGCGCGCCGATGGTCGGTGCGAGCCTCGCCGCGATCGCAGCGCCGTGGTCGCGGGCGGCGAACGCCACGGGCACCCGGCGGATGAGGAGGTCGCCGAGGGTGACCGCCAGCTCACGTGCGACCGCGTGCATCACCTCGGCACCGATGAACGGGAGCGCGGGGTCGAGCCGCGCCGCGAGCGAAGGATCGGCCTCGGCGAGTGCCCACACCGAGGGCCAGTCGGCGCCGTACGCGGTCACGAGTCGGGTGGCGATATCCGCGTCACGACAGGCGGCGCGCGCGGCGAGGACGCTCGCGGCGATCCCGTCGAACGCGCCCCCGGGGAGCGGAAGCTCCGCTGTGCGCGCGGGGCGGTGCGCGACGCCGAGAGCACGTTCGACCTGATCCACGACCTCGGCGGCCATCGCACGATAGGTCGTGAGCTTTCCCCCCGTGACGGTGATGACGCCCCGCGCACCCCGCGTGATGGCGTGCTCACGGGAACTGCTCGACGGCGTGCGCTCCCGCGACGTCGCGACCAGCGGCCGGAGTCCCGCCCACGCACTCACGACGTCGTCGCGCTGGAGCGCCGCCGTCGGGACGAAGGCATTCGCAGCCTCGAGCAGATAGCGCACATCCGCCTCGCTCGCGCGTACTTGATCGGGCGCGGCCTCGCTGCGCGTGTCGGTGGTGCCGATGATGCTGAGTGCGCCGGCCGGGAGGAGGAACATCACCCTACCGTCCTGCGGTGCGGTCAGCGTGACCGCGCCCCGGATCGGGAGCCGCGCACGCGGCACGGCCACATGGACCCCCTTCGTCCCACGCAGCGCGGTCGGGGCGTCGGGATCCTCTTGTCTGCGGATCACGTCGGTCCAAGGCCCCGTGGCGTTCACGACCACGCGCGCCTGCACGGGGAACGCGCTCCCGCCGGCGCGATCCACCACCTCCGCGCCGGTGCAGGTCGCGCTGTCGAAGGTGAGCGCGCGAACGGCCAGATGATTCAGTACGGCGGCCCCGTGCGCGACCGCGTCGAGCGCGTTCGCGAGGGTGAGGCGGGCATCGTCGGTCGCCGCGTCCCAGTACGCCGCGCCGCCGAGGAGCGCCGTCTCGCGGAGGCACTCCTCCCGCGCATGCACCTCGGCCGCGTCGAGCGCGCGGTGGCGTCCCACGTTGCGGAAGAGCGCGAGGAGATCGTAGAGGGTGAGTCCCGCGCGCAGCTTCCAGCGCGGCACGCGGTCGCCCCGATAGACGGGCCAGGTGAAGGGGAGCGGTCGGACGAGGTGCGGCGCGATGCGTAGCAACGTCCGGCGCTCGCGGCTTGCCTCGAACACGAGATGGAACCACCCCTGCTCGAGGTATCGCACCCCGCCGTGCACGAGCCGCGAGGAGCGCGAGGAGGTCCCGCTGGCGAAGTCGCCCTGCTCGACCAGCGCCACGCGGAGCCCGCGGAGTGCGGCGTCGCGCGCGACGCCGGCGCCGGTGATCCCGCCGCCGATGACGAGCAGGTCGAAGGGCTCCCGTCGTAGGCGATCGAGGAGGGTGGCGCGGAGCGGACCGGGGGCGGACACGACAGCGAAGCTACCGCCTCCGCGGCCAAGCGCGAGTCGCCGCGCCCTCGATATGTCCTTGGCGCCGCCCTAGCTTTCACGGGCTATGTCCTCTCTCTCGAGTCCACGCCGCGTCGCCATCATCGCGGGGGTCCGTACCCCGTTCGCGCGCGCCGGCAGCACGCTCAAGCACCTGAGTGCGATCGAGCTCGGCAAGATCGCGGTGAGTGAGCTCGTGCATCGCACCAGCATCGACCCTGGGACGATCGACCTGCTCACCTTCGGCACGGTCATCCCCTCCGTCATCGCCCCGAACATCGCGCGCGAGATCGCGCTCATGCCGCTCCTGCCCAAGAAGGTGCAGGCCTGGAGCGTGAGCCGAGCGTGTGCGAGCGCGAATCAGGCGATCACCGACGCCGCCGACCAGATCGCCCTCGGGCACGCCGATGTCGCGATCGCCGGCGGCGCCGAGTCGCTCTCGAACGTCCCGATCCTCCACTCGCCCGGCTTCAGCGACGCGTTGGTGCAGGCGAGCAAGGCGAAGACCCTCGGCCAACGGGTGCAGGCGCTCGGCAAGATCCGACCGAAGGACCTCATCCCGGTGACCCCAGCGATCGCCGAGCCCACCACGGGCGAGACGATGGGGCAGTCGGCAGAGAAGATGGCGAAGCTGAACGGGATCACCCGTGAGGCGCAGGACGAGCTCGCGCTCGCGTCGCATCGGAACGCCGCGGCGGGGATCGCCGACGGACGGCTCACCGCCGAGATCGCCCCGGTGTTCAGCGGCCCGAAGTCGATGCCGCCGATGACCGCCGACAACGGCGTGCGCGCCGACTCGACGCTCGACGCGCTGGCGGCGCTCAAGCCGGTGTTCGACAAGCGCTACGGGAGCGTAACGGCGGGCAACGCGTCGCCGCTGACCGACGGCGGGGCGGCGGTGCTGCTCATGAGCGAGGAGCGCGCGCGCCAGCTCGGGCTCGAGCCGCTCGCCTTCATCCGCGGGTATGCGTACGCGGCGGTCGATCCGGGGGAGCAGCTCCTCCAGGCGCCCGTGCTCGCGGCCCCGATGGCGCTCAAGCGCGCCGGGTTGACCCTCGCCGATATGGACTTGATCGACATGCACGAGGCGTTCGCGGCGCAGGTGCTCTCGAACATCAAGGGACTCCAGTCGAAGGAGTGGGCCGCGCGCGCGGGGTTCGATCGCGCCACCGGCGAAGTCGACCGAAGCAAGCTCAACGTGCTCGGCGGCTCGATCGCGGTGGGGCACCCCTTCGGCGCGACCGGCGCCCGGATCACCACGACGCTCGCGCACGAACTGCAGCGCCGCGGTGGACGCTACGCGCTGATGACCGTCTGTGCCGCCGGTGGGCTGGGCTTCGCGATGGTGATCGAACGATGAGCGCGCTTTCGATGGAGGTGCTCGAGGGCGGCGTCGCGGTCATCACCTTCGATCTCCCCGGCGAACCGGTCAACAAGTTCACCGCCGAGGTGATCGCCGAGTTCGTGACGCTCCTCGATCGGTTCGACGCCGATCGGAGCATCCGCGCCGCGGTGGTCATCAGCGGGAAGCCGGATGGCTTCATCGCCGGCGCCGATATCGACGCGTTCCTCGCCTTCCGCGACGCGAAGGATGCCGAGCGGGCGAGCGCGAGTGGGCATGCGATGATGGCGCGGATCGCCGACGGCCGCGTGCCGGTGGTGGTCGCGATCCATGGGGCGTGCATGGGGGGTGGGCTCGAGCTCTCCCTCGCCTGCCACTATCGCATCGCGACCGACGCCCCGAAGACCGTGCTGGCGCTCCCCGAGGTACAGCTGGGGTTGATCCCGGGAGCGGGTGGGACGCAGCGCCTCCCGAAGGTGGTCGGGCTCCAAGTGGCGCTCGACATGATCCTCACTGGGAAGAACGTGCGCGCGAAGAAGGCGTACGCGTCGGGACTCGTGGATGAACTCGTGCATCCGTCGATCCTGCGCGAGCTCGCGGTGCGCCGCGCGCGCGAGCTCGCCGACGGACGGCTCGAGCGTCGCGAGCGGAAGCACGGGGCCAAGGAGCTCCTCCTCGATGACAACCCGATCGGCCGGGCGGTGGTGTTCCGTCAGGCGCGCGAGATGACGCAGAAGAAGTCGAAGGGGAACTACCCCGCGCTCTTCGCCGCGATCGATGCGGTGCAGGCGAGCTTCGGCGACACGCGCGAGGGGTTCGCGACCGAGGCGCGCCTCTTCGGCGAGATGAGCCAGACCGAGGTCTGCCGGCAGTGCATCTTCCTCTTCTACGCGACCACCGCGCTGAAGAAGGATGCGGGCGCGGGAAGTGCCGCGCCGCTGCCGGTCGATCGCCTGGGCGTGCTCGGGAGCGGCTTCATGGGCGCGGGGATCGCCGCGGTGAGTGCGATGCAGGGGCTCCCGGTGCGCTTCAAGGACGTGAAGGCCGAGGCGGTCGCCAAGGGGATCGGCGCGGTGCGCGACGTCCTCAAGGACCGGCTCACCAAGCGGCAGATCACCCGGCAGCAGTTCGACGACCAGCTCTCGTTGGTGAGCGGGACGGTGGACTACACCGGGTTCGGTCGCACGCCGCTGGTGATCGAGGCGGTGTTCGAGGAGCTCAGTGTGAAGCACACCGTGCTCCGCGATGTGGAGCGGGTGCTCCCGGCCGGCGCGATCGTCGCGAGCAACACGAGCACGATCCCGATCAGCGCGATCGCGACCGCGTCGCGGGATGCCTCGCGCGTGGTCGGGATGCACTTCTTCTCCCCGGTGCACAAGATGCCGCTCCTCGAGGTGATCCGGACCGCGCAGACGGCGCCGGAGGTCACCGCGACGGCGGTCGCGTATGGCAAGAAGGTGGGGAAGACGGTCATCGTCGTGAACGATGCCCCCGGCTTCTACGTGAACCGCATCCTCGTCCCCTATCTCAACGAGGCGGCGCGGCTCCTGACCGAAGGGGTCGCGATCGATGCGATCGACCGCGCGATGGTGGCCTTCGGCTACCCCGTGGGACCGATCACCCTCATGGACGAAGTGGGGCTCGACATCGGCGCGAAGGTCGTCGGGGTGATGCAAGCAGCGTTTGGCGAGCGGATGGCCGCGCCAGCCGCGCTCGAGCTCGTCACCAAGGATGGACGGCTTGGGCGGAAGTCGAAGAAAGGGTTCTACCTCTACGACGAGGCGGGGAAGAAGGGAGAGGTCGATGAGAGCATCTACGCTCTCCTCCCGGGGCGAACGCGGACGGAGCTCCCGCGCGAACAGATCCAACAACGCTGCGCGCTCCTGATGGTGAACGAGGCGGTGCGGACGCTCGAAGAGGGGATCATCCAGCAGCCGCGCGATGGCGACATCGGCGCGGTGTTCGGGATCGGTTTCCCGCCCTTCCGCGGCGGGCCCTTCCGCTACATCGACACGGTCGGGGCCGCGACGATCGTCGCGCAGCTCCGCGCCCTCGATGCGGTACACCCCGGGCGCTTCACGCCGGCGGCACGTCTCGTCGAGATGGCGGCGTCGGGCGCGCGCTTCTACCCTGCGACCGGCAAGCCGGTCTGATCCTTTCGCTCTCCTCAGGCATGTTCCGCACCCTGCTGCTCTGGCTCTCGCGCCAGCCGTCGATCTTCAACTTCGTCCGGCACAACGCGCTCGCGCGGTCGTTCGCGGCCCGCTTCGTGGCGGGAGAGACCATCGACTCCGCGTGTGCCGCGGTCGCCGAGCTGAATCGGCTCGGGATCACCGCCTCGCTCGATCTGCTCGGCGAGAGCGTGCGGAACGAGGCGGAGGCGCGGGCCACCGGGGCCACCTATCTCACCCTCCTCGACGAGATCGCGCGGCGGAAGCTCGATGCGAACGTGAGCGTCAAGCTGACGGCACTCGGGCAAGACATCAGCGATGCGCTGTGCGAGGAGAACATCCGCGCGATCCTCACCAAGGCGAAGGGGTACGGCTCCTTCGTCCGCCTCGACATGGAGTCGAGCGAGTACACACAGCGCACGCTCGACTTCTTCGCACAGAAGCTCCAGCCCGAGTTCGCTGGCACCGTGGGGATCGTGCTTCAGAGCGCGCTCCGGCGCACCGCGGAGGACATCACCTGGGCGAACGCGCTCCCCTGCCGCGTGCGCATCTGCAAAGGGGCGTATCTCGAGCCGGCCACCGTGGCGTTCCCCGATAAGCGGGATGTCGACGCGAACTACCTCTCGTGCGCGAAGACGCTCATCACGCAGGGGACCTACCCAGGCATCGCGACGCACGACGAGCGGATCATCGATGAGCTGACCCGCTTCGCGCGCGCGAACGCGATCGCGCCCGACCGCTTCGAGTTCCAGATGCTCTACGGGGTGCGCCGCGACCTGCAGGAGAAGTTGGTGCGCGAAGGATGGCGGATGCGCGTCTATGTGCCCTACGGTGAGCAGTGGTACCCGTACCTGATGCGTCGGCTCGCCGAGCGTCCGGCCAATGTCGCGTTCATCACCGGCAACGTGCTGCGTGAGCTCGTGAGTCGGCGCTAGCACGCATGGGGCGTTTCCTCCCTCCCGATCACACGGCCGGCGACGAGCGCACGGTGGGCGGGTACGCCGCCGTACACGGCCGGCCGGCCGCGATCGACGGGAGCGATGGCGCCTCGTACTCGCTCGACATCCTCGTCGATGCGACCGAGGACGCGGCGGAGCCCTTCGCGGCCTACATCGTCTTTCTCCGCTGGCGACGGATCGGTCCGCAGGGGGTCGAAGGGCATCTCGAGACGGAGTACCTCGCGTGGGGCGAGACCGCGGCCGAGGCCGCGACGCGCGCGGGCGCGCTGACGCTCGACGCCGCCCGCGAAGAGCTCGAGCGCTCGCTCGCCCAGCACCGCCCACCGACCGAACGCCGCTGGTACGATGTGATGCGCGACCCGGATCCCGCGTGAGCGATCGCGACGGGATCGTGCTCCACGGCACGGGCGGCGTCTGGCGCGTGCGCTTGGCGGACGGCGAGGAATGCGATGCGACACTCGCCGGACGACTGAAACAGGACGATCGCGGCGGTGTGAAGCTCGCCGTAGGGGATCGGGTCGCGCTCGCCGAAGACGACCGCGGCGGCTGGCGCATCGCCGAGATCGCCGCGCGCACCGCGGTCCTCAGTCGCCGCGAACCGGGGCGCCGCGCCGGCGAGCGCGTGCTCGCGGCCAACGTCGATCAGGTCATCGTCGTCTTCGCCGCCGCGCAACCGGAACCACATGTCCGGATGATCGACCGGTTCCTCGTCATCGCCGAAGGGAACGATCTCCGCGCGCGGCTCGTGCTGAACAAGGTCGATCTCGTCGACCCATCGGCACTCGACACGCTCGCGGCGGACTACCTCGCGGCGGGGTACCCGGTCCATCGCACGAGTATCAAGAACGGCGTGGGACTTGCCGCGCTCCGCGCCGCGCTGAACGGCCGCGTCTCGGCATTCACCGGACCGTCGGGGGTGGGGAAGTCTTCGCTCCTCAACGTGCTGCTCCCCGGCATCGACCTCCGCACGCAGGAGATCTCCGCGTCGGTCAACAAAGGGCGGCACACTACCGTCGGCGCGCGACTGATCGCGCTCCCGGACTCGGACGGGGGCTATCTCGTCGACACCCCGGGGCTGCGCGAGGTCGGGATGTGGGGGCTCCCTTCGCGCGAGCTCGACCACTGCTTCCCCGAGTTCGCGTCGCTCCTCCACGACTGCCGCTTCGCTGATTGCGCGCACGAACACGAACCCGATTGCGCGATCCTCGCCGCGGTCGCCGCCGGCACCCTCTCGCGGGCGCGGCATGAGAGCTACCTGAAACTCCGCGAGGAACTTCAGGTCGCGGAGCGGCGGTACTAGGGGTCAAACCCTGGGTGCAGCGCCGCTGTCCCATCTCCGGTCCTCAGCCCATTCTCGATCATGCGCCCTCGGTTCGCTCTCGCTCTCGTGTTCGTCCCCGGCCTGCTCGCGGCGCAGTCGCTCGATGGCGCGATCGCGCAGTACAAGGCCCGCGACTACGCCGCGGCTCAGGCCGCCTTCGCGGCGCTGGCCCAGCGCGCACCGAGCGACCCCGCGCCCCAGTTCTGGCTCGGCCGCAGCTATCTCGCGCTCGACAACCACGAGGCGTCGGCGAAGGCGTTCGAGCGGGCCGTGGCGCTCAATGACAAGAGCAGCGAGTATCACCTCTGGCTCGGGCGGGCGCTGGGACGCCAGGCGCAGCAGGCGAGCAAGTTCAAGCAGCCCTTCCTCGCGCGTCGCGTGAAGGCGGAGTGGGAGCGGGCGATCGCCCTCGACCCGCGAAGCCTCGAGCCGCGGGAGCAGATCATCGACTTCTATCTGCAGGCGCCGGGCTTCATGGGTGGGGGCGTGGACAAGGCGCGCGCACAGCAGGCCGAGATCAGCCGCCTGAGCGCGTACCGGGGCGCGTTCGTCGAGGCGAAGATCGCCGCGCACGAGAAGGACGACCTCGGCGTCGAACGCATCCTGCGCAGCGGAACGGCCAAGTATCCAGACTCCGTCGCCGTGGTGTCGGCACTCGCGAACTTCTATGCGAGCAAGAACCGCTACCCGGATGCGTGGGCGACGATCGACGGCTACGCCGCGAAGCATCAGAAGAACCCGATCGCGCAGTTCATGATCGGGCGCATGGCGGCGATCACCGGGCAGCAGCTCGATCGCGGCGAGGCGGCGCTCCGCAGTTATCTCGCGACCCCGCTCCTTCCCGAGGACGAAGGACCGCCGTCGTACTCCGCGACGCAGATGCGGCTCGGCGGGATCTACGAGAAGCGCGGCGACAAGGCGCGGGCGCGTGCGGCGTACCAGGAAGCGCTGCGTCTCGACAAGAACAACACCGGCGCGAAGCGAGCGCTCGACGCGCTGAAGTGATGCGCGGCGCTACGGGCTGAGTCGGCTCCGGCGCCACGCCGCGCCGGCGCGCTCGTAGCGCACCCGGTCGTGCAAGCGGGAGGCACGCCCCTGCCAGAACTCGAAAGCCTGCGGCGTGACGCGGAACCCGCCCCAGTGCGGCGGAAGCGGTACGTCATCGCCTGCACGCGTCCGCTCGACCTCGGCCACCCGCGCCTCGAGCGTCGCGCGGTCCGGAAGAACCGACGACTGCTCTGACGCCCACGCGCCGAGCTGGCTCCCCCGGGGTCGCGAGGTGAAATACGCCGCGCTCTCTGCCGCCGAAGTTCGGGTCACGTCGCCGGTGATGCGCACCTGCCGTTCGAGCACGGGCCACCAGAAGCAGAGCGCGGCCTTCGGATGCGCGGTCAGGGCGCGTCCTTTGGCGCTCCGATAATCGGTGAAGAACACGAAGCCGTCTGCATCGAAGCCCTTCAACAGCACCACGCGCGCTTCGGGCGCACCGCTCGCGTCGACGGTCGCGAGCGTCATCGCGTTGCGTTCCTCGATGCCAGCGCGCTCGGCGTCCGCGAACCAGTGGGCGAACTGCCGCACCGGATCGGGATCCGCCACGAGCTCAGAGAACTCGGCCTTCAGGTACTCGCGTCGCAGGTCGGCGATCGACACAGGGAACTCCATAGCGCCAGCGGGATTGGTGGGTAATGTACAGTATGGCCGAGTCTGCTCCGATCCCCGCACCGGACTTCCGGGAGACCGCCCTCCCGTTCCTGCCGGATGTGTATCGGTTCGCGCGGTCGCTCACGCGGGATGCCGCCGACGCCGACGACGTGGTGCAGGAGACCTTTCTGCGCGCCCTCCGGTCCTGGCGCACCTTCATTCCGGGCTCGGACTGCCGGCGCTGGCTCTTCACCATCTGCCGCAACGTCTACCTCCGCTCACGGGAGCGGGCCGAGCGGCAGGTCGCACTCGACGACGGCGACGACGAAGCGATCGCCGCGGTCCAGGCGCATGCGGGGTGGGTGCGCGATGGCACCGACGTGCTCCTCGCCCGCCTCGACCTCGGCCCCGCGATCTCGGCCGCGCTCGACGAACTCAGCGAGCCCTTCCGATCGGCGGTGGTCCTCGTCGATCTCGAGGACCACTCCTACGAGGAGGCGGCGGCCATCCTCGAGGTTCCCGTCGGGACGGTCCGCTCCCGACTCTTCCGGGCCCGTCGACTGCTGCAGGAGCGCCTCGCGCGCTTCGCGCAGGACGCCGGCTTCACCACCTCGCCTGCTGGAGGCATGCGATGACCGATCACCCCCCCGAGTCGGCGTGCCATCGCGCTATGCGCCGCCTCTTCGACTTCCTCGACGGCGAGCTCGCCGACGCGGACGACGCCGCACTCCGCGCGCATCTGGCCGAATGCCGCGACTGCCTCGCGCACGCGGAGTTCGAACGTACCGTGCTCGCGGCGGTGGCCGCGCAGCGTGGCGGTGCGCCGCTCCCGGAGGCCACGCGCGCGCGGGTCATGGCCGCGCTCGAGGAGGCAGGGCTCTCGTGACGCTCCCGGAGGGGGTGCGCGAGCACCGCGCCGCCGCGGCGGAGCGCGCGGTCGCCTGCGCGGTCCTGACGGTCTCGGATTCCCGCACGCTGGCGACCGATGAGAGTGGCCGGCTGGCCGTGGAGCGCCTCGTCGCCGCCGGCTTCACTGTCGTCGTGCGCGAGTTGCTGCCGAACGACGAGGCGGCGTTGACCGCACGCGTGGCGGCACTCGCTGCGGACGCCGCCGTCGACGTCGTGCTCATCACCGGAGGCACGGGGCTCGGCACGCGCGATCGCAGTGTCGAAGCGGTGCGCCCGCTGTTGACCAAAGAGCTCCCCGGCTTCGGCGAGCTCTTCCGGCAGCTGAGCTTTCAGGAGCAGATCGGCCCGGCCGCGATGCTCACCCGTGCGCTCGCCGGCGCGATCAACAGCACTTTCGTCGTGGTGCTCCCGGGGTCGAAGGCCGCCGTGGCGCTCGCGTCCGACCGACTCCTCGTGCCCGAACTCCGGCACGCGGTGCGCGAACTGCGCCGATGACGCTCGAGAGCTGGCTCGCGTTGCCGATCGGCGTCGGCCTCGCGGCGGCGTGCGGGCTGCGGGTCTTTCTTCCTCTCTTCGTCGCGGCCGCGGCGGCGCACGCGGGGGTGCTCCCACTCACGAGCGGATTCGGCTGGCTCGCGACCGTCCCTGCGCTGATCGTGCTCGGCGTGGCGACCGTCACCGAGGTGGCCGCGTACTACGTCCCGTGGCTCGACCACGCGCTCGATGTGCTCGCTGCGCCAGTCGCGACGATCGCGGGGGTCCTCGTGAGCGCGAGCGTGATGGTCGAGTTTCCGCCGCCGGTGCGGTGGGCGCTGGCGATCATCGCGGGCGGCGGTGCGGCCGGGCTCCTGCAGGGAGCGACCACGGTGCTGCGTGCGAAGAGCGGACTCTTGACCGGCGGGCTCGCGAACCCGGTCGTCGCCACGTTCGAGCTGGTCGGTGCGCTGGCCCTCGCGCTGCTCGCGGTCTTCCTCCCACTCGCGGCGGTCGCGGGGGCGTTGCTCATGGGGATCGTTGCATGGCGGCGACGACGAGCAGGGGCGATCGCCTCGCCCGCGGCTCGCGCGCCGTGAACCTTGCCGCGGTGATCGGGTAAGACCTCCCGACCTCACCCGTGAGGAAGCACATGCCGCAGCAAGCTGTCTGGACCCTTTTCCTCGTCGGTGCGCTCAGCGCGGCCGAGCCTGTGGATGCGCAGTCGTGGGCGCGGCGACGCGATCCGCGCTGGGAGCAGGATCGCCGCGATGACGACCGCCGACGTGAACGAGATCGTGATCGCGACCGGGATCGCGACCGGGCGCGATCGCGCGACCACGACCATGACTGGGACGAGCGCCGTCGCGATCGGGACGACGCCCGGTGGGACCGCGACGAGGCACGTGATGTGTTCTGGCTCGATCGCGATGGCCTGGAGTGGCGACGCGATCGGCGGAGTGGCGGCTGGCTCTCGGTGCGCGGCCCCTCGTGGGCGCGCGATCGGTGGCGCGACTGTCGACGCTCGCGCGGGTGGCGCGACCACGATCACGTCATCGTGATCTCGCCGCAGTCGCGCCGGACGGTGGAGATCTATGCCGTGCCGTCGCGCTGCTGACGGCGCGAGGTGATGGGTGTCGCGCTAGTTGCGTGACCAGCTCGCGAGCGTGGCACCCATCGCATCCATCGCCGATTTGGCGCGCCACCGATCGCTGCCGTTGTAGATGAACGCGAAGGCCAGCGTCTCGCCGTTCCGCGCGGTGACGAGACCGCCGAGCGAAGCGACGTCGTTGGTCGTCCCGGTCTTCCCGCGCAGATTCCCCTGCGCCGGCGTCGCCTTCATCCGGCGGCGGAGCGTCTCCGTCTCGCCCGCCACCGGGAGCGAGGCCGCGAGCGTCGCGCCCCAGGGCGCGCGCATCGAGTAGCCGAGCAGCTTGACCATCGAGCGCGGGGTGACGCGATCGAGCGTCGAGAGCCCGCTCCCGTCGGCGGCGCGCACCTCGGTCGGCTCGACGCCGACCTTCTCATACATGAAGCGACGGAGCATCGTGTTGGCGTTCTCCGCCGATCCGACCACGCCAGAGGAGCGCGCCGCGTTCCGGAAGAGCAGTTCAGCGAAGTGGTTGTTGCTCTCCCCGTTCATCTTCTCGATGAGGGTGGCGAGCGTCGCTGAGGGCAACGTCGCGACACGCGCGGAGCCGACCGGTGTCGTCGCGAGCCGAAGGGTGCCATCCACCTGCACCCCCGCGTCGCGGAGCGCAGCGCGGAACGCTCCCGTCGTGTACAGGGCGGGATCCTCGAGCACCACGGCGTAGCTGCGCGGCGCGCTGCGCGAGCCGATCGATCCGCTCACGATGAGTCCGTCGTCCGTTTGCCGCACGCCGATCCGCGCGCTGCGGGAGCCGGCGACCACCTTCACGTTCGACCGTACCGGGAAGCCCTCGGCATCCGGCGTCACGCGCACCACGGCGCGGCCGTTCTCGGCGCGAACGACGACGGTGGCCACGTTCTCGTTGAAGGAGAGCGCGCTCACCCGGGCCGCGTACTTCGCTCCGAGGTAGCGGCGGCGCCACCCCTCCGGCACCCCGCGATCCTCGAAGGCGCTGGCGTCACCGACCAGATCACCGGTCACGCGGCGCACGCCGGTCGCGGCCACCGTGCGCGCCAAGGCATGGAGCGGCGTCTCTCCGCCGGCGCGCTCGGAGAGCGCCGGATCACCCGCCCCGCGGAGATAGAGGTTGCCCCGCACGGTGCCGTCGGCGCCGAGCGCACCGTCGCGCAGCACATCGGTCGAGAAGCGCCCGTTCGCGCCGAAGCGATCGAAGGCGAGCGCCGACGTGTAGAGCTTCATCGTCGAGGCGGGAAGGAGCTGCTGGTCGCCGTTCCGCGTGAAGAGCGTATCGCCGCGCGAGAGCGAGACGACCATCACCCCCCAGCGGCCGCCACGGCTCGCGCGGTCGAGCATCGCACCGAGGTCCGTCGCGAGCGCGTCCGCGCCGCTCGGCGAGGTCCAGTGGATCGCGGCCGCCGCTGGCGCGGCTTTCGCCTTGGTGCGGGCCTTCGCACGGCTCACCGGCTTCACGATCGTCGCCTTCGCGCGACTCTTCGCCTTGGCGCCGCGCGTGGCGCGCTGCGCCGTGGCGGGGGCGCTCGACACGCCGAGCAGAGCGACGGCGAGGAGGAGAAGGCGACGAAGGGGCAGGGGCATGCGGGGCGGGGCAGGGAGGGCGCGGCCTCCCCGCGGGAGAGGCTACACCTTCAGGATGATGTTGCGGCGGTAGAGCACGGTCAGGATGCCGAGCCAGAAGAGCACGAAGGTGAGGGCGAAGGCCAGCGAGGCATCCCGCGGCTCGAGCCACGAGAGGAACACCGACCGATAGACCGCCGCCTGGACGGCGATCTCCTTTCCTTGATACTCGACCTTCCAGAGCGAATAGATGAGTCGCGCCATCGCCCCCGACCCCCAGAACGCGATGATCGGGTTGACGCCATATATGACGAACGGACGGGTCCACCACGTCACATGCTGGAGATCGATGATCCAGGTGATCGTCGCGATCGCGACTGCGGCCATCCCGCCGGTGAAGAGGACGTAGCTCGAGCTCCAGAGCCCCTTGTTGATCGGGAAGACCCAGTGCCACATGAGTCCGACCATCATCATGAGCGCACCCACCGCGAACATCCCGGTCAACCGCTCCACCAGCGGGAGCTCCTTGCGGCCGAGCCACCGCCCACAGAGGACGCCGAGCATCGCCGTCCCGATCGCGGGGATCGTCGAGAGCGGACCTTCGGGGTCCCAGACCTTGCTGCTCTTCCAGAGGTGGCCGTCGAGGAGGGCGCGGTCCCAGTACGCCGCCATCGTCCGCGTGGGATCATCGAGGAAGAGTGCGCCGATTCCCTGCCCCGGGATCGGCACGACCGTCATGACGAACCAGTAGCCGAGGAGGATCACCGCGAGAATGATGATCTGCGTCTTGAGCGACGTCCGGAGGGTGAGGAGTGCCGCACAGGCGTACGCGACCCCGATCCGCTGCAGGACCCCCGGGATGCGGATCTCGGTGAAGCGCTCCACCGGATAGTAGGGGAAGGCGGCGAGGAGGAGGCCGAGGAGGACGATCGTGGCGCCGCGCCGGATGATGTTGCGCCGGAGGGCGGCGTCACTGTCCCCCTTCGCGCGACGCACCGCGAGGGAGAGGTGCGTCGTCACCCCCGCGATGAAGAGGAAAAAGGGGAAGATGAGATCGGTCGCCGTCCACCCGTTCCAGCTGGCGTGCTCGAGCGGCGGGTAGATCGCACCCCAGCTCCCCGGGTTGTTCACGAGGAGCATCGATGCGACGGTCATCCCTCGAAAGACGTCGAGAGCGACCAGTCGCTCGGAGCGCGCGGGGGTCTGCACCGGCGGAATGTGCGGCTTTCAGGGCGACTCCGCTACTCTCGGCGCCGTCTGAGTCTGGTCCAGCTCCTGACGAAGACACGAGTAAAGAATTACCTGACCTGCGCCGCTACTCGGAGAGACCTCTCTTCAGGAGCGAATCCCGATGCGTGCACGGCGATCGACCCTCATGGTGATCGCGGCCTTGGCCGCGGCATCACTCTCCGCACAGGCCCCGGCTGAGGCGCCCTGGGTCGCGAACCGCCCGGGATTCGCGGAGCCGCCGCAGCTCGTGGCCCGTGGTGCGTGGCAGGTGGAGACGGCGGTCGGCTTCAGCTACGGGCGCTTCGGCGTCGCCCCCGCCTCGACGTCTCCGACGATGCTCCGCTACGGCGTGGCGAACGGCACGGAGTTCCGCGTGGCGTCGGACGGCTACTGCCGCTCGCCGGGCGAGACCGGCACCGTGAGCGGCGCCTGCGACCTCTCGATCGGGATGGGGCGCGCGCTCGCGAAGGCGCACGGCTGGGTCCCGGAGCTCTCGACCTTCGGGTATGTGAAGGCACCGACGGGCGCGCGCGCGATGCGCGCGATGCACCTCCAGCCGACGGCGGAGCTCTCCGAGGAATGGGCGCTCCCCTTCGGCGTCGCGCTCGATGCGATGCAGGGGGTCACCTTCGCCGACTACGCCGGCACGAGCACGTGGTCCGGCTTCGCGACCCTCGCGCTCTGGCGCTCGGTGGCCCCGCGTGTCCGGGGCTTCGCCGAGCTCGCGGCCGAGGAGATGACGCTGCAATCCGCGGCGCGGCGCTCACTCACGGCCCACACGGGCTTCGCGTTCCAGCTCCGTCCGCACTGGCAGGTCGATCTCGACCTCACCCGCGGTCTCTCGAAGGGCGCACCGGCGGCGCGCGTCGCTGCCGGCATGGTCGTCCGTCCGTAAGCACCGTCCGTTCACTCCCTCACCGCGACTCGGTCCCAGCTCATGCGTCTCTCCTCCGTCACCCTCCGCGCGCGCCTCACGCTCCTGCTCGGCTGCGCGATCGTCGGGGTCTCGCTCGCCTCCTTCCTCACCTATCGCGGGATGCGCGCGGTGGGGCTCGACGGCCCCTTCGCGGAGCGCCTCCTGAGCCAGAAGGCGCTCGAGGCCGACGTCCTCCCGCCGCCGCTCTACATCGTGGAGCCCTATCTCGAAGCGAACCGGCTCGCCTACGCGACCGACGCCGCCGAGCAGAAGCGGCTCGTGACCAACGGGGCCACCCTCGAGCGCGCGTTCGAGGAGCGGGTCGCGTTCTGGAAGCGATCGCTGCAGGACTCGGTGGCGAAGGTGCAGCTGGAGCAGGCGAACCGGTACGCGGAGGAGTTCTTCGCCCTGCGGAACGGCGCGTTCCTCGCGGCGGTGCGTCGCGGCGACCGCGGCGCGTCGCGCGCGCTCCTCGAAGGGGGGATGCGGAAGGCCTATGATGCGCACCGGCAGTCGATCGATGCGGTGGTCACGCGTCTCAATGCCGCGGCGAAGGAGGTCGATGCCGAGAGCACGACGGCGACCACGTACGTGCGCTGGGAGGCGCTGGCGATCGGGTTCGCGATCGCGATCGGGCTCGCCTTCGCGGGGTGGCGCCTCATGATCGGCGTCTTGCGCCCGCTCGGGGAGATCCGCGGCGTGGCCGACCGCATCGATGCCGGGGAGCTCACCGCGCGCGTCGGATTCACCAGTCAGGATGAGATCGGCTCCGTGGGGCGTGCGCTCGATCGCATGGCGACCACCGTGATGCGCCGTGACAAGCACGCGCAGCTCCTCAACTCGGTCATCTCGGAACTCGCGACCGCGACGACCGCGGAGGAGGCGGTGACGCGGGTGCTCGAAGGCGCGCGGTTCGCCTTCGGGTGGGTGTACTCGTCCTATTGGAAGGTCACCGAGGGCGCGGTGGGTCAGGAGCTCGCCTTCCAGTTCGAGAGTGGTGAGGTCGATGACGACTTCCACGCGGTGTCGCGTGCGACGCGGTTCCGCTCCGGCCAGGGGATCAACGGGCGGGCGTGGGCGCTGAACGAGCTCGTCGTCATCCCTGATCTCGCCTCGCTCGCCGACTGCCCACGGCGTGAGACGGCGAAGCGCGCCGGGGTCAGCACCGGCATCGCGCTTCCGGTCCAGGTGAACGGTGCGACGATCGGGACGCTCGACTTCTTCGTGCTCGGGAATCCCATCGAGGTGCCGGAGGATCGGCGCGACGTGTTCCGGGCGATGGCGAGCGTGCTCGGCGCCGCGCTGGAGCGGATCGGGCGCGCCGATGAGGAGCGCGAGAAGCAGGAGCGGCTCGAGGCCGCGGTGGCCCAGGTGGAATCGGTGGTCGCGGGCGCGACGAAGGGCGATCTGAGCCGCACCGTGCAGCTCGCCGGGACGGACGCGGTAGCGCGACTCGCCGCGGGCGTTGACTCGCTGATCGGCGACCTGCGTCGCAACATCGGGGAGCTCGGGTCGACCGTCGGGGCGCTCGCTGCCTCGTCCACGACCCTCTCCACGACCGCGGTACAGCTCACCCAGGGCGCGGAGGCCTCGAGCACGAAGGCCGAACAGGCGGCGGGGTCGGCGTCGGAGGTCTCGTCGTCGATGCAGACGATGGAGAACGCCACGTCGGAGCTCTCCTCGTCGATCGGCGAGATCTCCCGGAGTGCGCAGGAAGCCGCCGTCGTCGCCCGGGAGGCGGTCGACAGCGCGGCCAAGGCAGGCGAGACCGTTGAGAAGCTCGATGCGGCCTCGCACGAGATCGCCGGGGTCGTGGATCTGATCCGTCAGGTCGCGCATCAGACGAACCTTCTCGCGTTGAACGCGAGCATCGAGGCGGCCCGCGCCGGCGAAGCGGGACGTGGCTTCGCCGTCGTCGCGAACGAGGTGAAGGCGCTCGCGCAGCAGACCGCCGATGCGACCGACAACATCGCCGCGCGGATCGACGCCATGCGCACCGGGAGCTCCGACGCCTCGACCGCGCTGCGCGAGATCCAGACGATCATCGGACGGATCGCCGATCTCCAGGTGACGATCTCCAGCGCGGTCGAGGAGCAGACCGCCACCGCCAGCGCGATGGCGCGCGACGTGGCTGGGGCCGCCCGGGGAAGCGACCGCATCACCGGCTCGATCGGCGACGTCGCCGCCGCCGCCTCGCAGGTCCGTGGCAGTTCCGGCGAGGTCCAGCACGCTGCGACCACCCTCGGCAGCATCGCCGAGCGCCTCAAGGAGCAGGTGGCCCGCTACACGCTGGATGGCCGCCGCGCCGCGTAGCGCTCGATGGTTCCGGTACGACAAAGGGCCCGCCGAATGGCGGGCCCTCTGTCGTTCCTGTCGGTCCTGTCTCTGCTGTCTTTTCTATTGGAACATCTTCCTGAACACGAACATCAACGCAAAGAACGTCGCGATCGCGATGATGAGCGGGCCGACGAAGAGCTTGCGGAAGAGCGCGTGGTCGTACTTGAGGTGCATGTAGTACATCACCACGACCGTGAACTTCACCGCCGACATGATCAGCAGTGCCGGCACGAAGTAGTTGCTCGCGACGAACGCGGGGATATAGTACGCCCAGACCTCGACGACCGTGATCAGGGTGAGCCAGAGCGCGATCCACTTGTAGGTGGACCACGTCGGGTGCTCGTGGGCCTCTTCGGAGTGTGCGGAGTTGGAGGACATTGGCGGCTACTGGATGAGGTAGATGAGCGTGAAGATCGCGATCCAGACGACGTCGACGAAGTGCCAGTACAGCGCGGCGATATCGACCTTGAGCGCATCCTTCGGGCCGAGCCCGCGCTTGTAGTCGATCGCGAGGAGCGTCAGCAGCCAGATCACGCCCGCGGTGACGTGGGCGCCGTGGAAGCCGGTCAGCGTGAAGAAGGACGAGCCGAAGAGGTTCGTCTTGATCGTCAGCCCCTCGTGGACGAACGAGGTGAATTCGTAGGCCTGGAAGCCGAGGAAGGTCGCGCCGAGGATCGCCGTCATCCAGAGCCAGAGCTTGGAGGAGCGGAGCATCCGGTCGCCGAGCCCGGCCCCGGCCGGGAGCGGCTGGTCCTTCATCTCGACCGCTGCCAGCGCCAGCACCATCGCCAGCGACGACATGAGGAGGACGAAGGTCGAGGCGGAGGTGACGGGGATGTTGAGGATCGGCTTGTAGATCTGGTCCGCCGGGCACCCCGCGAGGGCCTCGGCCGTCGCAGCGGCGGTGTTCGTCGCCTTGCACCAGAACTCATGCGGCCACGGCCCCACCACCGACTTCCCCTTGTAGATCAGGTAGGTCGAGATGAGCGACATGAACAGCATGCACTCGGACCCGATGAACGCCCAGATGGCGATCTTCTTGTGGTCGAGGCCGGTGGTCGTGTAATGGTGATGCTCGTGCGCGTCGTGTGCGGCGTCAGTGGCCACGGGTCAGTCTCCGGTAGGTGTGGTCACTCGAGCGGCGAGGTCAGCCACGCGTAGAGCGAGCCGACCATCAACGCGGCGAGCGTGATGAGCGTGGCGACGAACACCGAGAGCGGGGTGAGCGTCTTGAGGACCATCCCGCCGATCATGAGCACCATGAAGAGGGCGGTGAAGAGCGGCTTGATCGTCGGGAAGGGCATCGGGAGCCCGAGCTCCTTGGCCGTGCGACGTTCGGTCTCCTCATGCATCGGGACCGCGTGCGCGCCGGTGACCTCCTCGATCGAGGCCGACGAGTGGTCGACCCCCGCGGTCTTCTCCGGGTGCTTGAGGTCCCAGAGCGGATAGCGCGAGGTCACGACCGGGATCTGCGCGAAGTTGTAATCCGGCGGCGGCGACGGGATCGACCATTCGAGCGTCGGCGCCTCCCACGGATCGTTCCCCGCGACCTGCCCCGACACGCGGCTCTTGAAGAAGTTGTAGAAGAACACGAGCGTCGAGACCACGAGCAGGTACGTGCCCATGGTCGACATCATGTTGAACAGCTCCCACCCCTGCCCCGCGTCGTAGGTGTAGATACGGCGCGGCATCCCGAGCATCCCGCTGAAGTGCATCGGGAAGAAGGTGAGGTTCAAGCCGATGAAGTTCAGCCAGAAGTGGAGCGTGCCGAGCCCTTCGTCCATCAGCCGGCCGGTCATCTTCGGGAAGTAGAAGTAGATCCCGGAGAAGATCCCCATGATCGCGCCACCGAAGAGCACGTAGTGGAAGTGCGCGACGACGAAGTACGTGTCGGTCTGCTGCAGGTCCGACGGCGGCGACGAGTGCATCACCCCCGAGATCCCGCCGATCGTGAACATCGCGATCAGGCCGATCGCGAACTTCATCGGCGAGGCGAAGCGGATCTGTCCGCCCCACATCGTGAAGATCCAGTTGAAGATCTTCACGCCCGTCGGGATCGCGATGAGCATCGTGGTGAGCGAGAAGAGCGTATCCGCCACCGCGCCCATCCCGACCGCGAACATGTGGTGCGCCCACACGCCGAAGCCGAGGAAGCCGATCATGATCCCCGAGTACACCATCACGTTGTACCCGAAGAGCGGCTTCTTCGAGAAGTTCGGGAGCACCTCCGACACGAGGCCGAAGGCGGGGAGGATCAGGATGTACACCTCGGGGTGGCCGAACACCCAGAAGAGGTGCTGCCAGAGGAGCGGGTCGGCGCCGGCGGCGATCTCGTAGAACTGCGTCCCGAAGAACCGATCGAACTGGAGGAAGACCAGCGCGATCGTGATGACCGGGAAGGCGAGGATCACGAGGAACTGCACGACGAACGACATCCAGGTGAACATCGGCATGCGCATCAGGGTCATCCCCGGGGCGCGCATGTTGATGATCGTCGTGATGAAGTTGAAGGCCGCCGCGAGCGAGCTGATGCCGAGGATCTGGAGGCCGAGCACCCAGAAGTCGATGTTCAGCCCCGGCGCGTACGCGCGCGTCGTGAGCGGCGCGTAGCCGAACCAGCCGCCGTTCGGCGCGATCCAGCCGAGGATCGGGAGCGTGATGAAGAGCCCGCCGAACAGGTACACCCAGTAGGAGAACGCGTTGAGTCGCGGGAAGGCGACGTCGCGCGCGCCGATCTGGAGCGGGATCAGGAAGTTGAAGAAGGCGGCCGAGAGCGGCATGATGACGAGGAAGACCATCGTCGTGCCGTGCATCGTGAAGAGCTGATTGAACTGTTCCGCCGTGACGACGGTCAGGTTCGGCTTCATCAGCTGCGTCCGCATCACCGTCGCTTCGAGCCCGCCGACGACGAGGAAGAAGAGCGCGGTGTAGAGGTAGAGGATGCCGATGCGCTTGTGGTCCACGGTCGAGAGCCAGGACCAGAGTCCCGTGTTCTCCTCGGACGCGACCGGCGCGGCGTGGGCTGCAGTGGTTGCCATGGTCAGGTTTCTCGCGCGGCTACTTGAGGGCCATCAGGTAGGCCACGATGTCGGCGATCTGCCGGTCGTCGAGCCCACCCGCCGTGACGGTCATCTTCGCGACCGGGTCGTACTGGTCCTTCCCGAGCGTGTTCATCAGCACGCCCGGCTTCATCGCCCGCGCGTTCTTGATCCAGCGCGCCAGCACCGCCGGCTCCGTGCGGAAGAGCCCGCCGCCGAAGGTGTAGCGGCTCCCGAAGTGGGTCAGGTTCGGCCCGATCACGCCGGCCGACATCCGGTTCCCCTTCACCATGTGGCACCCGATGCAGGCGTTCGACGAGTAGATCTGGCGCCCCCGCTCGGCGTCACCCTGCGCGAGCAGCGATTCGTCGAAGGGGATGTTCGCGACGGGGACGTTCGGCCACGCGTAGGCCGGCACCTTCTCCTTCGGGAACTGGTACATCGCCGGCGCGGTCGGGACCGCCGGGGCAGCCGCGAGCGCCGCGGTCGCCAC
>JAIETI010000176.1 GCA_019745365.1 Gemmatimonadaceae bacterium
GTGCGGTCAGCACCGTCGCGGCGCCCGTCGCCAGCGTCGAGCTGCATGTGAACGAGCCGACCGTCGCTGTGGGTGAGCGCGTCACGCTCCATGCGATCTGTCGCGACGCCGACGGCAACGAACTCGCCGAGCGTCCGGCGCGGTGGACGAGCTCCGATCATGCGGTGGCCCAGGTCTCCGAGGACGGAACGGTGTATGTCATCGAGCGCGGCGCCGTCACGATCGGCGCGGAGATCGACGGCGTGAGCGGTCGCACGCAGCTCTACGTGTCGCGCGTCGCCGTGAGTGCGTTGCAGATCCACGGCCGCGTCCGCGATTTCGCCGTCGGCGACGAGATCCAACTCGGCGTCGATGTCGCCGATCGCTCGGGGTCGCGGTTGGGCGGCCGCGTGATCGCATGGACCTCCACGGATCCGCGCGTCGCACGCATCTCGCGCACGGGGCTCCTCACCGCGCTCACCGAGGGGTGGACGACGATCCTCGCCTCGAACGGTGCGGCACGGGCGAGTGTGGATGTGCAGGTGACGCCGACGACGGTCGCGGCTTTTCGCCTTCAGCCGGTGGCGTCGACGTTGCGGCTGGGCGAGGCGTGGCGCTTCTCCGCCCTCGCAACGAATCTGCGCGGGCGGCCGGTGGAAGGTCTCGAGGTGACGTGGGCGTCGAGTGATAGCTCGATCGCCGTGGTCGGCGCTGATGGCGTCGTCACCGCGCTCCGTCCGGGGACGGTGAAGATCGCGGCGGCCATCAAGGGGCGGCGCGCGACCGCGGCCGTGACCGTGGTGCGCGCGACGCGGAGTGCCGAGGGCTAATTCTTGTGCCGGAAGGTGATGCGCCCGCGGCTCAGATCGTAGGGCGACACCTCGACCGACACGCGGTCACCCTGGAGCACGCGGATCCGGTGGCGGCGCATCCGCCCCGCCATCGTGGCCAACACATCGTGGCCGTTGGTGAGCTGCACCCGGAACGTCGCGCTCGGAAGCACTTCGCTCACGGTCCCTTCCAGTTCGATCGCTTCTTCCTTCGCCATTCCGTACCCGGTGGGTGTGATCTGCGGGCCGTCAGCCCGCATCCCGGAAGATAGTGGCTCCCGAGGGCGGAAGGTACCGTTCCCCTAGCGGCAGCGGCGCTCGCCCCGGGCGGCGGCGGCGACCATCTCGACGATCTCCCGCACGGTCTCGGCGCCCGCGTCGCGGGTGTACCAGAACTGTTTGGGGCTCTCGGCCGCGCTCGCGGGGGCCGTCGCGGTGGAGTCCTTGAGCCAACGGCGCAACGGCACGGGACGCTCGATCCAACAGCCGACATCGCGACCCTCCCGGTCGAGGAGGACGACCGTCGGCGTGGCGGCGCGGCCATCGTCGGTGCGATGCGATTCCATCACCCCCCGCCCCGCCCCGCTCGGTGGGACGATGCGAAGCTCCCAGCCGGGGAGCTCGCTCACCAGCTTCGCGACGAAAGGGATCGTGTTCACGCTGTCGGAGCAGCCGTCGATCGCGATGGCGAGGAGACGCCACCCCTTGGGGAGCGCCCGCGCGGCGCGGAGGACATCCGCCGGCACCTGCGCCGCGGTCGTGTTCTTGGTCCAGAGCTCTTTCCGGGCCTCGGCGGCCGCGAGAAAGGTCGGAAAGTCTTTGCCGGCGGCGTAGAGCGCATCGAGCGAGTCGGCGGCCATACAGGGCGCGGCGCCGAGCGTGGCCGCGAGCAAAAGCGTCGTGATCATCCCGAATCCTGCGCGGGCGGCGCCTTGTCCACCAGTGTCGATGGCGGTTACCCTCCCCACCCCATGACTCCGAGCGCTCCGTGATCGACTGGCTTCGCACGCTCGACCCTTTGGAGAGCGCCGCCGTGATCGCGGGGATCATCAGCGTGTATCTGAGCGTGCGGGAGCACGTGTGGAGCTGGCCGACGGCGATCGTGAACGTCGGGCTCTATGCGGTGGTGTTCTGGCGCGTGCGGCTGTACGCGGACGCGGGGCTCCAGGTGGTGTACCTCCTCATCTCGGTGTGGGGGTGGTACAACTGGCTCTTCGGCGGCGCCGGGCATTCGCCGTTGCACGTCTCGCGCATCACCCGCGCCGAGCGTTGGGTGCTACCGCCGCTGGTGATCGCGAGCGCGGCGCTGCTCGGCTTTCTCTTGGTGTCGCACACCGACGCTTCGCTTCCGTGGCTGGATGCGATCCTCACCACGACGTCGCTCGCGGCGCAGTATCTGATGACGCGGAAGCGCGTCGAAAACTGGTGGGTGTGGATCGCGGTCGATGTCGTGTATGTGCCGATGTACGTCACGAAGGGGCTGCCATCGACGGCGCTGCTGTATGTCGTCTTCCTCGCACTCGCGATCCAAGGGGCGCGGCAGTGGGGGGCGTCGTGGCGCGCGGCGCAGGCGGCCGCCTGATGCGGATCGTCGTCACGGGATCGGAGTGCACGGGGAAGAGCACGCTCGCGCGGACAATCGCAGCAGAGCTCGGCTGGGCGCTCGTGCCGGAGGAATCGCGCCGGTACGCGGAGTCGATCGGGCGTGCGCTCACGCGCGAGGATGTGGAGCCGATCGCGCGGGCGACGATCGCTGCAATCGATGCGGCGCCGACGCACGCGATCCTCGATACCGATCTCATCTCGACGATCGTGTACGCGCGGCACTACTACGGCGCGTGTCCACCCTGGATCGTCGATGCGGCGCTCGATCGCCGCGCGACGCTCTACCTGCTCTGCCACACCGATGTGCCCTGGGTCGCCGACGGCGTACGTGACCGTCCCGAGGCGCGATCGCGGCTCCATCTCGACTTCGCCGTCACGCTTGAAGCGGTGAACGCGCACGTGGTCGACATCATCGGCGACTGGGAGACGCGCGACGCGACGGCGCGCGCCGCGGTGCGGGCCGCGCGCGCGGGATAAGCGCAGCTACCGCGGCGGCGCGCTCGTCGCGAGGCGCGTGTCCACGCGGCGCACGGCCTCCAACACCGTCTGCACCGCGCGCACATAGAACCCGGGGACGATCGTCTCGAAGTCGTCGGTCGCCTTGTGGTAGTCGGGGTGGTCTTCGACGCCGAAGTAGAGGAAGGGGATCCCCTTCGCGTGGAACGCGCCCTGGTCCGACTGATTCGTCCAGTCGTCGCTCGGTGACCCCGCGTCGTGCCCGCGCTTGAGTATCACCGGCGCGCCGACCGCGAGAGAGTCGAGGAAGGGTGAGAACCGAGGGTACTTCGCGCCGCCGGCGACGTACAGCTCGCCGGCCACGTTCCGGCCGACCATATCCATGTTGATGTTCGCCGCAACGCGCTCGAGCGGGATTGTCGGCGCGTCGACCCACGCACGCGCGCCGCGGAGCCCTTGCTCCTCCGCGTCCCAGAAGGCCAGCAGCACCGTGTGCGCCGGCGGGCTCTTTCGGAGCGACTGCGCGATGGCGAGGAGCGCGGCGGTGCCACTCGCGTTGTCGTCGGTCCCGTTGAACACCACGCCGTCGCGCACACCGACGTGATCGTAGTGCGCGCTCACCACGAGCACGCGCGTGGTGTCGGATCGTCCGGGCACCCGCACGAGAAGACTCCGTCCGTCGCGCGGTTCACTCGCGCGTCGCGAGGTGAAGCTGAAGGCGTGCTCGGTCGGGGTGTACCCCATCGCGCGGAGCCGTTCGGTGAGGTAGCGCCGCGCGCGAGCGCCGCCGGGCGTACCCGCGTCGCGCCCTTCCATGGAGTCGTGCGCCAGCACGCTCAGGTCGCGCAGCAGCTGCGCCGAGTCGATGGCGGGGGGCGTCCAGGGACGCGACTGGGCGGTGAGCGCGGGTGCAGCGAGGAGGGCGCCCACGAGGAGGAAGGCAGGGAATCGGCGCATTGGGAGAAGGTAGCGCTTGACGGTCGACGAGCGCACGTCCACTCTCCCCTGCTCATCCCCTCCACCGCTTCCGATGCGCACTCCCTCGATCTTCCTCGCCCTCGCGCTCGCTGCGCCGCTCGCGGCCCAGAAAGCGCCCGCCCGCCCCTCCACGACCGCGATCGACTCGACGCTGCTCGCCGGGATGCAGTGGCGGAGCATCGGCCCGTATCGCGGCGGTCGCGCGGACGCGGTGGCCGGCGTCACGAACCAGCCGCTCACCTACTACGTGGGCTACACCGGCGGCGGCCTCTGGAAGACCGACGACGCGGGGATCACCTACAAGAACCTCTCCGACGGGCAGTTCCGATTCGGCTCGGTGGGCGCGATCGCGGTCGCGGAGTCGGACCCGAATGGCGTGTATGTCGGAATGGGCGAGCACCCCGTGCGCGGCCAGTCCTCCTCGTTCGGCGACGGCGTCTATCGCTCCACGGACGCGGGAAAGACGTGGGCGCACCTCGGCCTCGAGAAGACGCTCCAGATCTCCGCGGTGCGCGTACACCCGAACAATCCGGACGTCGTGTACGTCGCCGCGCAGGGGAACCGATGGGTCGGCTCCGCCGATCGCGGCGTGTACCGCTCGACCGATGGCGGCAAGAGCTGGTCGCTCGTCCTGAAGGGCGCGAACGCAACGAGCGGCGCGAGTGGGCTCTCGATGGATCCCACCAACCCGCGCATCCTCTATGCGGCCTTCTGGGATCATCAGCGCACACCCTGGCAGGTGCGCTCGGGTGGCCCCGGCTCTGGGATCTGGAAGTCGAGCGATGCGGGCGAGACGTGGACGCGGCTGAGCGAGGGGCTCCCGCGTGGGATGGGGAAGGTCGACGTCGCGGTGTCGCCGGCGAACCCTGAACGTGTCTTCGCGATCGTCGAAGCGGATGAAGGCGGGCTCTTTCGCAGCGATGATGCCGGCAAGACCTGGCGCCGCACGAGCGATGATCGCCTGATCCGTGCGCGCGCCTGGTACTACACCAACGTCGTCGCCGATCCGCAGAACGCCGACGTGGTCTGGGTGATCAACGCGCCGCTCACCCGCTCGATCGACGGCGGCCGCACCTTCGCCGTCGTCCCGGCCAAGCACGGCGACAACCACGGGCTCTGGATCAACCCGCGCGACACGCGCTACCTCGCGAATGTGAACGATGGCGGGCTCACCGTCTCGCTCAATGGCGGGAAGAGCTGGAGCACGCAAGGCAATCAGCCGACGGCCCAGTTCTATCGCGTCAACGTGGACGACGCGGTCCCCTACGGCGTGTACGGCGGCCAGCAGGACAACTCCAGCGTGCGCATCCAGAGCCGTTCTGATGGCTTCGGGATCACGGAGCGTGAGTGGACATCGGTGTCGGGCTGCGAGAGCGCCTATCTCGCGATGGATCGCGCCAAGCCGCGCTACATCTACGGCGGCTGCTATCAGGGGATCATCGGCGAGCACGACCGTGAGACGGGATTCGAGCGCAATGTGATGGTCTGGCCGGCCCTCGGCCTCGGTGAGCCGAGCGACAAGCAGAAGTATCGCTTCAACTGGAACGCGCCGATCGTCGTGTCACAGCACGACCCGAAGGTGATCTACCACGCCGGGAACGTGCTCTTCCGCTCGCGCGATCGCGGCCGCAACTGGGAAGCGATCTCGGGGGACCTGACCAAGGACGATCCCGCGACGCAGGGCCCCGGTGGTGCGCCGTACACGAGCGAGGGCGCGGGCGGCGAGGTGTACAACACGATCTTCTACGTCGCCGAGTCGCCGAAGGACGCGAATGTGCTCTGGGCGGGCACGGATGACGGCCTCCTGCATCTCACCCGCGATGGCGGAGGGTCGTGGAGCAATCTCACGCCCGCGGCGTGGGGCCCGGGGCTGGTGAACGCGATCGAAGCGTCGCCGCACGACCCGGCCGTCGCGTATGTCGCGTATCGTCGCGACCGCATCCTCGGTGAGAACGCCGTACTGGTCTATCGCACCGGCGACTTCGGCAAGACGTGGACGACGATCACCAATGGTCTCCGCGCGGGCGAGCCCGTGCGCGTGGTGCGCGAGTCGCCCACGACGAAGGGGGTCCTCTACGCCGGCACCGAGACGGGCGCCTATCTCTCCGCCGACGACGGCGCCACCTGGACGCGCTTCTCGCAGAACCTCCCCCCGGTACCGGTGACCGACTTGATCGTGCGTCATGGCGACCTTGTCGCGGCCACCGAGGGACGTTCGTTCTGGATCCTCGATGACGTCGATGCCGCGCTCGTGGCGCGCACAGGTGGCGCGGCGCTCCGGCTCGCCACGCCGCGCGCAGCGATGCTCGGCCGCTGGGCGAATCCACCCGCAGATGGCGTCGGACGCAATCCACCCAACGGCGCGACGTTCTCCTATCTCCTCGAGAGCGTTCCGGACTCGGCCACCGCGCTCACGATGGAAGTGCGCGATGCCGCGGGCCGGCTGTTGCGGAGCTACTCGAGCAAGCCCACACCCGGACAGAGTGCGCTCCCCGCGAAGCGCGGGATCAATCGGTTCACCTGGGATCTTCGCGAGTCGCTGCCGACCAAGGTCGCCGCGATCATGGGGCAGAACTCGATCCAGGGTCGCCTCGTCGCGCCGGGACGCTACACCGTGAAGCTCGCGCTCGGCGCCACTGTCGCGAACGGAGAGTTCGTGGTGACGCGCGACCCGCGCGCCGAGCCGCTCACCTCCGACGAGGCGAAGCGCGTGGCGACGCTCCTGAGCGACATCACCGCGACGCTTGACGAACTGAACGAGACGGTCAACCGACTGCGTGACGCCCGCGATCAGGTGGGACGCGCAGCGGAGAAGTCGAAGGAGGCCGCGAACGCGAAGGCGGTGGACTCGGCCGCGACCGCGATCAAGGGGTCGGTCGATGCACTCGAGACCGAGCTGGTGCAGCCCAAGCAGAAGACCTTCCAAGATGTGATCAACTTCCGCAACGGACTCGCCGATCAGCTGATCTATCTGCAGGAAGCGATCGAGGGGAGCGACGCACCCGCAACGGGCGGCGTCGAGTCGCGTGCTGAGGAGGTCGGCGGGCAGTGGCGCGACGCGCGCAGCAAGGCGGACAAGATCCTCGACGTCGAGATCGGGAAGTTCAATGCACTGCTGAAGGACCAGCCGCCGGTGCAGGTGCAGAAGAAGAAGGAGAAGGAGAAGCCGAAGATCGCGTAGCGGCTTCTCGGGGCTCGGCACCACGAGCGCCACACGCCCCCACGGTAGCACCGTGAACGGCGTCGGCTCCCACGGGTCGCCGTTCAGGTGCGCCGACTCCCGCGCCGTGCGTCCGAACACTGTGAGCTCACGCAACCGCAAGGTACGGACGCCGGGAAAGGCGAGCGGCGGCACACCGGGGAGCGTCATCGCGGCCCAGAACGCGAGGAGCTCGAGGCGCGATCGCCGCGTGAGCACCACGACGTCGAGGTGATCGTCCCACGGCTGCGCGGTGGGGATCCCCGCGCACACGCCGGTCCAACGCGCGACGTTGCTCACGAGGATGGAGTGCCCCTCCCGCTCGGTGGTGCTGCCATCGGCGGTCCTCCCGCGCACCACGAGCGCGGGGAAGTCGTAGCGCAACGCCTCGAAGGTCCCCCAGATCATGACCCCGACGATGCCGAGCGCGCCCTTGAGCCACGCCGGAATCCGCGCCATCACGCGCGCGTCCCATCCCACGCCGATCCCGACCGCCACGCCGTGCGCGCCTGAGCGGAAGAGGGAGAGCGTTCGCGTGGTCGTACTCGAGGAGAGCTGTGCGATCGCGCGGAGCGGTCGCGTGGAGATCCCATACTCCCGCGCGAGTACGTTGGTCGTCCCCATCGGTACGATTGCCAGCGTGGTCGCAGTCCCCATGATCCCCTCGGCTGCGGCACTGACCGTGCCATCGCCACCGAGGACGTAGATCCGCTCCACGCCACTCGCCGCGAGCGCGCGCGCCTGCGCCGCGACTTCGCCCGCCACCGTCTCCACCTCGATGCCCGCGGGGTGTAGCGTCCGCAGCCGCGCACGCACCGCCGGCAGCGATCGCCGCCGCCACCAACTCCCCGCGAGAGGATTGTAGAGCACCGCCACACGCATGCAGGGATGCTAACGCAGCAAAGGGCGGACCCGAAGGCCCGCCCCCCCTGTCGTTCCTGTACTTCCCGTCGTTCCTGTCCGTCCTTCTCAGAACGCTACCACACCCTCAATCATGAACCCCTTGAACTTCCCGCCGTTGAGGATGTCGGTCGTCGGGAAGTCGGTGTACTTCTGGTTCACGTACTCGGCCTTCATGAGCAGCGACGGGGTAATGAACCAGCCACCGCCGACTTCCATGCGGCCGATCTTGTTATCGGCCGTCTGTCCCGCGAGGCGACCCGACCAGCGCTGCGTGCGGCCGCCGACGAAGAGGCGCTCCTCACCCCAGAACCGATAGACCGCTTCGAACATCTGCTGATCGACCTTGCGGTTCACCGTCTCGGTCGCGTTGCGCCCCCGTGCGTTCTCGATCAAGCCGAAGAGTTCCAGCCCGCGGTACTTGATGAACGGGTTGATCATCGTGGCCTTGAGCACGTCGCTGAACCCCGGATTGATCGCACCCGACGTCGGATTCGCGCTCTCCGTGGCCGCGGTGTTTTCCATCACGAAGTAGAAGCGGCTCCCGGCGCGGTCGCCACCGTAGAGCGTGTTGCTGATGGCGCTCGCCTGTCCGCGATAGCTCCCCGTGAGCCGGACACGGAGGTCCTTATTGATCTGCTTGTCGTAGCCGACCTTGTACATGTGCGCCGGACCACGATCGCGGGGGCGCACGATGTTACCGCGAATCTCGCCGTTGGTGAAGGCGGCGACGCCGAGGAAACCGTTCTTCTGTGCGATGATCTCGGTCCCCACCTCCGTGGTGAAGGCATCCATGATCGAATTTCCGATGAACGGGTTCATCAGCGCGTTGCCGTTGTCCGAGCGGCGGAAGTGCTGGTCACCGTAGTTGACTTCCATATGACCGATTTTGACGGTGAGGACCTTCATCATGTCCTGCAGCAGCTTCACATCGAACGGCGAATCATCGATCTGGATGAAGCCGTCTTTCACCCACGTATCGTTGTGGCGCCGCGAGCTCAGGTAGGTCGTCAGCTGGACGCGGATTCCCTTGGCCAGCTGCGTGTTGATGTAGAGATTCGCGTTCGCGTTGTTGAACCCGTTGCCGATCTTGATGAGCTGGTTCTGATTCACGCCGCTCACCACACGCGGCTCGGCGGTGTTCTCGTGATCCAGCGCCTGGAACTGCTGCGTGAACGCGGCGCCAAACTGGATCTGGAACCCGGTATACGCCGGCCCGGCGATCTTCGGCGTCTCGAACATGTTCATGCCGCGGCGGTCGAACGGGCGCATGTACTGCACCTTGATCGGCTGCAGCGTACTGGTGTCGCTCTTCGTCTGCGCCTGCGCTGGGACAGCGAAGAGCGCGAGTGCCCCGAGGGCTAGGAACCGAGTACGGGTGGTCATTGTATCCTCCGATTGGGTAGCGTTGGGAATCACTGCAGCAACAGATCGAAACTCACCTTCACCGACTCACCGACCTTCAGCGTACCGAGCATCAGCTTGGGCGGCGTCACGCCCCACTCCGTCATCTTCAGGTCGTAGGACCCGGTCACCCGGAGCGCTCCGACGGCACCCTCCGCGAACTGCGCCTGCACCGTCACCGGCCGTTCCATGCCGGCGATCGTGAGCGCTCCACTGAGCGTCCCCGACGTCGCCGTCGCCCCCTTGGCGAGCTCGTAGCTCCGCACCGCGAAGGCAATCGTCGGGTTCGCTTCGGCCTTGAGCGCCTTGCGCATGTGCTCGTTCATCGTGCCGTTCCCGCATTCGAGCTTCGCCACGGGAAAGACGAGCTTTGCGCTCTGGACCGCTTTCTCTCCCGCAAGCACCGGCTTGGCGATCGGTGCCGCGTTGGCATCGATCGCGGCGTCGATCACCGGCGCCTTGCAGCTCCAACTGCGGACCGTCGACGTGCCGTCGAACCAAAGCTTGCTCTCCGCCTTCAGCGTCACCGGCTGGAATGGCGCTCGCATCGCGATCCCGAGCGGGATCACCGCGAGCCATGCCATCCACCGGAGCCGTTCACTGCGCATCGTGCCTCCTGAGTTCGGTCGCCGGGGCGGCGGCGCATGGTGCGCGTCACTCGGCAGAGGGAGGATCGCATGTGGTGCAGGGCGCAACAGCAAGGGGAATCCCGAACTTCACTGAGCGAGTCCGCCGACCCCGGCTCAGGGATTGCCCTCTGGGTTGACCGTCGGCGAACGCCCGATGGAGCTCTCCGTACGCGCGCCCTCATGGCGCTCGGCCAAGAGCAGCGTCACCGTCCCGATCACGGGCATCTTGGAGATCATCCGGATCGGCGTGCGCGCGGCGTCGTCACTCAGGTTGAGGAGGACCGTCCCCTCCTTCTCGTAGTGGCTCCCGCCGCGCACCCGCATCTCCACCGCGAGCGTCGCGAAGGTCCCTGCGCGCGTGGTGATCGTCTCGCGCTTGTGCACGCGGACGAAGGTCGGGTTCCGGGCGGAGTCGAAGTGGCGCTCGAAGCGATACGTCGAGTCGAGGGCGAGGGGGAGCGTCCGCACGAAGTAGATGAAGGAGAGCTCATCCAACGGGCGATCGCTCGGCGAAGTCTGGAGGGCCCCGCTGTCCGGACGCCATTCGCGGCGCAGCGGATCGATCTCCACGCGTTCGGCGCGCTTGGCGAGGAGGTATCGCTCGGTCTTCTCGTAGCGCAGCGAGGCGCCGCGCACCGGATCGAACCAGGAGGAGGTGCGATCGGTCGCCCTCACCGGACCACGGCTCGCGTCGAGGTCGAAGCGCAGCAGCCAGGCCGCGGTGCCCCGCCGCTCAGTCGGTCCCTCGATCCACATCGCGCTGCGGCCGAGGGTGCCGAACAGCCCAACCTTCACATCGAAGATGAGCCTCTCTCCCGGCGCGAACGGCAGGACCGGAGCCTGGGCGTGCAGACCGATGGCGCAGGCGCTCAGGACGAGAAGCAGACGGGGCCGCATACATCGAAAGCTCGACGTGCGGCCCCGCAACTCCAGTCAGGAAGTCAGGCGAATCGCGTCGGGTGAACCCCGACGCTCGCCGCTAGCTCAGCTTCACCACCGCCGCCTTCCACTGATCGGGCGCGAGATCCTCCTGCAGCAGGCTCTCCAAATCGACCTCGATCTCATTCCCGACGCGCTTGATGGCGAATCGATCCATCCCTCGCGTCGCGCGCCCATCGATGAAGGTGCCGTCCGGTTGATATCGCGATTTGTGTTTGGGGCACTGGAAGCGCCCGCTCCCGTCGATCCACTTGAGGGCCGTGTTCTGGTGCGGGCACGACAACGCGAAGGCGTACATCGCGCCTTTCCACCGCACGAGGATCACCTCCATCTCCTTATCGATCGACACCCCGTCGGCCGACAGGATCGCGTAACGCTTGCTCTCGCGCGCGCCGCCGAGCGCGGCGACGAAGAGGGTCGGGAGCGCCTCCGCCGCGGAGGCGGTGACCCCGAGCAGCGCGAGCGCCGTCACGCCCGCGCGCACGAACCGGCGCCGATCGATCGCACCAGCGATCTCGCACCCTCCGCAGGCACGGTCGCTCACGCGAACTCCGCGAGCACGACACCAGCGAGCGCCGTCGCGCACCAGAGCGCGATGCTCAGCCGGCTCACGAGCGCGAGCCGTGCGCGCAGCGTGTCGGCGTCGGCACCCTCCGTCCGCAGCGCCTGCTCCGTCTTTGCGAGCAGCGCTCCGTTCACCATCAACGCGGCGACCAGCCCGAGTTTCGTCCAGTAGAACGGCGACGGAAGAAAAGTCTCCACGTCGGAGGCGCCGAGCAGTGCTCCGCTGATGAAAACGGCGGCCAACCCCGTGAGCACGGGGCGATGGATATCGCTGAGCTCGGCGAGTTGCGCGGTGAGGGCATCACCACCGCGCGCAAGCGCGCGCAGCGTCGCGCGGTCCGCCCCGAGCGCGAGCCCACCCGCGATCAGCATACCGAGGAGGTGGGTCGCAAGGACGGCGGCGGAGACAAACGTGGAGTCGCTGTAGAGCGTCTGCCACGGAGCGACGAGCGCCGCGACATCGGAGATGGTCATGGTTCCGGAGGATTCAGCTGACGGTGACGGTCGCCGCGTTGGCGTCGTACGCCGTCGTGAGTGATCGCAAATTGCCCGCGCGCTGTCCGCCTTGCCACCTCCCGGTCAGCGTGAACTGCGCGCCGTGCCGCGGGCAGGTGAACCCGGGACCGCCGACGTTGATCGTCTCGCCCTCGTGCGGGCACACGCGGGAGAATGCCGCGAAGGTCGCGGCCCCACTCCGGACGACAGCGATCGGCGTGTTGCCCGCGCGAGTGGTGGCCACCCCGCCGACGTTCGCGAGCGTCGGGAAATCGGAGAGTTTGAGGGTGACCGGCGTGACACTCGGACTCGTCGCGCCGTCGCCGCCACACGCCGCGAGCGCGAGCGCCGCGGCGGCGAGCATCCCCTGCGCGACGAAGGTGCGACGGCCCACCGTCGGTACGAGGGGGCACTCGGTGGGACAGGGATGATCGACGTCGTGATCGGACACGAAGGAACTCCGCGAGCAAGGGGTCAGTGCTTGATCCACATCAGCGCTGTCCCGGCGGTACTGAGCGCCATCGACGCGAGCGCGGCGTTGCGATGGCGATCCTGTCCGTCAAGCGAGCGTCGCGCATCCTCGACGAGCGTGCCGGTGTACGCGAACCCGGCGTCACCGGCGAGCATCAAGGCGACGTGCGTCCACTTGAGCGCACGGTCGGCGGGATCGTTCCGCGACGCCCACAGGTTCCATACGCCCGTCACCGTATTCGACGTGAAGAGCGCCGCCGTCCCGTACGCGACCGTCTTGTGCGTCGGCCGCACCCAATCCGGCTGCGGCGTGTTCGAGATCAGCTTCTGACCGAGCCAGAACTGGGTCGCGAAGACGGGGAGCATCGCATAGCTCCCGACGCGGTGGATCGTGAGTCGCTTGCCGTACCAGTCCGAGTACTGCACCGCCTTGCGGCGCACCCGCGCTGGCGTCGAGTCGACGGCGGCGCCGAGCGTCGGCGCCGCGGCCGTCGCCGATTCGATCCCTGCCGGTGATGCGACGCAACACGCCGCGACGAGCATGCCGAGGACCATCAAGCCTCCGTGGTGGGGACCACATCGATACGACACCGCTGAAGTATCCGCCGTTCCCTCAACGCCGCAACCCGTGCCCTCACGCGTGCGCGATGCGCGCGATGAGCTCCGCGACCTGTTCCTGGAATGCGCCACTCGCCCAGTACTCGGCATGCGAGAGTCCGACCCACCGCTTCCAGAGCGGTCCGACCGACAGCTCGAGGTCCACGTCCACTGTCGCCTCGTACCCGTCCGATGTCTGTCGGAGCGGATAGCCGAGGACGTCGGTGCGGTCGAAGACGTTGATCCAGCGCGCGGCCGACTGCAGCGCGGGATCGAGACCGCGCGCGGGGAACCGGATGGGGATCACGGGCTCGCAGGTCATCGCGAAGAGTGGGAGCGTCGAGCCGAAGGTGACCATCCCCGCGAGCGTCTCGCCGCGCGTGAAGGGATCGGAGCCCTGGCGGTGGCCGACCTGCAGATCCCAGATGTGGTCGGAGCAGATGACGCTGCCGAGCGAGTGCGCGACGATCACGAGCGCCGCCTCCGGCCCGACCCGGTCGCGCAGGGCGCCCAGCGACGCGGCGATCCGATCATGGACACGGTGATAGACCGACGCCGGCGAGTTGGGCGCCGCACGATAGGCGGCCACATCGCCGACGGCATGCACCACGAAGTCTCGCACCTGAGCATTGACTCCCGCGAACTTCCACGCCTCGCGCATCCGCCGTGCAAGCGTCAACTGTGCCGGATCGAGGAGCCCCGCCCACCAGCCCGTGCCGATGGCGACCTGCCCCGGCGCGCATCCGCGCGTGGCCAACCGCGCGTGCACCCCCGCGATGAACTCCGCCGCGAACGACTCGGGGCGCTGGCTCCCCATCCCATGGACCACGAGCACCCCGACCCGACGCGTCATCGCGCGCGCGCCTCCGTCCCGGCGATTGGCCCCGCGCGCTTCGCGGCCGCGCTCGCCGCGATCAGCTGCTCGAGTCGTCGCCTGCGGGTCACCTCTTGCTTCGCGCTTCCGACCCAATGCGCCGACACGCGCCGCACCCAGGGCGGCTGCGCGGCGAAGAACCGCCACGCGACCGCGTGTCGCTTGAACTCGGCACGTTGCACCGACGTGAGCTCGGCGCGCGTGCGTTCGTAGGAGTACGAGGTCGCGCGCACATCATCGGGGTCGCCGAATGCCGCGCGCCCCGGCATCTTCACCCGCGTGGCCGCGTCGAGCTCCCGGAACCGCTTGATGTTCACCGCACTCCAGTTGCTCGTCGGTTTTCGCGGAGTGAATCGCACCGTGTACGACTCGGCGTCGTGCTTGCGACGCACCCCATCAATCCAGCCGATGCAGAGCGCCTCATCGAGTGCCTGCGGGTAGGTGAGCCCACCGCGCTTGGAGTCGAGCCGCCAGAAGCCGACGATACACTCGCGCGTGTCGCGGTGATGCGCCGCCAGCCAGCGGCGCCACGCCGCTTGGCTCGGGAAGAACTGAGGAACGGTCACCGTCCGCGCGCGCGGGCGCAGAACGCGATGTAGTCGTCCATGGCGACCCATCCGATCAGCGGCGCGAGGACATCCATCGGCAGCGCGTCGAGCGTGCGGAAACGGATGCATGACTTGCCCGCATCTAGGCGCTTGCCGGCGCGCTTAAAGCCGTCCTCGAGGGCTCGACGCGCCTTCGGATCGCCGTAGACGGCCATCAGGTAGAGCGAGTAGGCGTTCTTCTGTGCCGCGATTGCGGCGTAGCAGAGCGGCTGTCCGTTGTACGTCGTTCCGCTGCGCGCGAGCGGCACGATGTAGGAGATCATCCCGTACTGCATGACCTCCGTGAACCCGGCGGGGAGATTCGCGCGGACGAGCTTTCGCACGGCGGCGACCACCGCGCGCCGCTCGGGAGGCAGCTCGCGCAGGTACCCCGCGACGGTCGCTGCACGCGACGACACCATCTCAGATCCGCCCTGGTGCGTGCACGGTCCGTGCGTGGTCGATGTTCCCCGTATTACGTGTGCCCGCGGGCTCGAACAACACGATCTCCGCCTCCTCTCCGTCGTACGTGACGGGCCGATGCTCGACGCCGCGGGGGACGATGATGACGTCGCCCGCGGCCAGCTCGACCGTGCCGTCGCGGAACTCCATCCGAAAGCGCCCGCGGTGCACGAGGAAGAGCTCGTCTGCTTCCGCGTGCGCGTGCCAGATGAACGCGCCCGCAATGCGCGCGAGCTTGAGATGCTGACCGTTCAGCTCGCCCGCGATGCGCGGCTGCCAGGGCTCGCGGATCGCCGCGAACTTCTTATCGAGCCGGATGCGCTCCGGTATCGTCACCGCGGCCAGAGCCACCCGAACACCCCCGCCGTGACGCATGCGTAGATCAGGCCATCGATCGACGAGGTGATCGTGGTCCGGAGTGCACGGCGGTACCAGATCCACATCTGCCAGAGCGCAGCGCTGTACCCGAGGAACGCGCTGACGCCGACGAAGCGGAACACCGTGAGGTAGGGCGCACCGACGGAGAGCGCGCGACTCGCGACGTACCCCGCACACGCGGAGATCACGAGCAGGTAGACGAACCAGCGCGCGAGATTCCGCCCCATCCCCCACGGCCCTGGGCGAAGTGCGGTGAGGATCCAGACCGGTCCTTCATTCATCTTCGCGAGGAACTCCGGCGAGTTCATGTGCGCCGCCGATGTGCGGGGGATCATATAGTCCCCCGGTGGCACGTCGAGCCCTCGCGTCGCCGCGCGGAACGCCTCCTCGTTCGGTACCGCCGGATACTCCGCGCGGTGCCACGGCGTGAACATGTGGATCAGCGAGCTCACAAGGAAGCAGGCGACGGCGGAGAGGAAGATCGGGAGCCAGAGCGCGGTCAGACTGGTCATCAGGGCCTCGGCGGGTCAGGGACGCGGCGGTGCAGCCAGTCCATCGCCGCGTCCGGTTCGGTGAAGATCGTCGACGTGAGATCCATGGGCTCAAGGAGCGCCTGCCCGATGTGCGCCATGCCGAGCGAAGACTTGTCCGTCACCAGCAGCGCGAACTCACACTTCGCGAACTCCTGCTGGAACTCACGGACGAAGCCGAGGATCTCCAAGACGTATGTCACCGACGGCGGAGGGACATCGCGACGATCGAGGAGGATCCGCATCCCCGCGTGTGATCGTGGGTCGTGCGCGGCGGCGCGCACCGCCGCGATCCACTCCGACGCTGTCGGGGCGGACTTGTACTGCACATGCACCGCAGCGCCGCCTGCCGCAAAGGTCACCAGTGGCTGCATCGTCGCCGTCCGTGGCGAGGGGGGATTCCCTATCAAAGTGGGGATTCCCCGGCGAGCGGGCAAGCCGCAGGCGTTAGAGCGTGCGCTCCACCCGACGGTCCGGGATCAGCCACGCCGCCGCAACGAGGACGGAGATGAGGTTCGCGATCTAGGGCGCGACGATCCGACGCGGCAAGATGAAGTACGCCGCGCCAGCGCAGAGCGGCACGCCGAAAAACACCGCGGTCGGGACCGCTCCCCCAGCAGCGGTGCTCTCCCACGACGTCGCGAAGGGGAAGAGCGAGAGCCAGAAGAGCAGATGCATGTTCGCCCAGAGGGTCCCCGCCGAAACGGGCTTGGCGGCATGGAGCAGATGATGTTGGTTGTTCCCGTCGATCGCGACATACGTGAAACTGAGCACGTACGCGGCGAGTGTCGGTGTGAGCACACGAAGCGCCGCCAGCGTCGGCGCTGTCGGCGCTGTCGGCGGGCGCAGTTCGAGCACCATGATCGTGATGATGATCGCCAACACCCCATCGCTGAACGCTTCCAGCCGGCCACGGCCCATCGCAGCGCGCGGAGGGTGGTTCTACGTGCCGACGTACTTCGCGCCGCGCACGACGTGGGCGCGTGTGGTGTACACCACCATCGCAAAATCGTCGAAGTAGGCTTCCGCGAAGCGGGTCACGATCCGATCAGCCACCGCATCGGTCACGATCGTCTCGATGCGCACGTTCTCACCCGGGATTTCCCCCGCGTGCCGTCCCTGTGAGCCCTCGCCGTGCCCCTCCACCACGGTGAATCCCGTCGCGCCGAGCGCGCGGAGCTCGCTCGTCAATCGGTGCTCGAGCACCGGCTCGGCGATCACCGTCACGACTGTCAGCGGGTGTGTCTGCATACGTCGGCCTCAGGACATCGCGAGTGCGATGCGGTAGTAGAACGGGATGCCGAAGAGGAGATTGAATGGGAAGGTGATTGCGAGCGCGGCGGTCAACGAGAGCGTCGGATTCGCCTCGGGGAGCGTGAGACGCACCGCCGGCGGCGCGGCGATGTATGACGCGCTCGCCGCCATGCTCCCGAGCACCGTCGCACCACCGACGCTCAGCCCCGCGAGGTGTCCCAGCACGGCCCCCAGCGTCCCATGGATCAGCGGGACCACGATGCCGTACGCGATCAAGAACGGCCCGACCTTGCGGAGATCGCCCAGTCGCGCGCCCGCGACGATCCCCATCTCCAGCAGGAAGAGCATCAGCGCGCCCTTGAACGGTGCATCGAAGAAGGGCGCGACCGCGGTCCAGCCCGACTCGCCCATCAGGTATCCGACGCACAGGCCACCCACGAGCAGAATCATCGTGCGCCCCGTGAACACCTCGTGGAGCACGCCGCGTAGCGCCCGGATCCCCTGATCGTGCGCTGCATCCCGCTGCAACGCGCCGAGGAGCAGCGCGACGTGGATCCCGGGGCTCTCGAGGAGCGTGAGGAGCGTGGGCATATACCCTTCGGACGGATGCCCAACGCGCACGGTGAACTGCTGCGCCGCGATGAAGGTCACCGCGCTCACGGATCCGTAGTGCGCCGCCATCCCCGCCGAGTCGGCGGTGGAGAACCGCCCGACCCATCGCATGACTGCATAGGCCGAGAGCGGGGTGAGGATGCCGAGCAGGATCGTCACGCCGGCGGGCGCCGCGACCGCAGCGATCGACGCGTGGGCGAGCTCCGCGCCGCCCTTCAACCCGAGGGCGAAGAGGAGGTAGATCGAGATCGAGGTGTACAGGTCCTTCGGGAGCACGAACTCACTGCGCAGCACGCGCGTGAGCACGCCCAGCGCGAAGGCGAGCGGGATCGGCGAGAGGAGATTGGCGCGGAGGGTCTCGAGCACGGCGCGAATATACGCTGGCCGCGGCGCGCGTGCGCTCGCTACGTCGATACGAGCAGAGCGCGCAGGACCGCGAGGGGGACCTGTTCGATCGGATGCGGCACGCCGTCGAGCGTCGAGGTGTGCGCCCCTGGGATCAGGGCCGCAACGCGCACCGTCTCCGCCGCGTCGACCGTGTCATCCAGCGCACCGACCGCGAGGTGGACGGGAAGGCGGAGCTGACCGAGCGTCGTGGCGTCGAGCAAAGGCGAGGCTCCGATCGCCGTAAGGAGCTGCGCGGTGTTCCGCAGCACCGCCTCCCATCCGCCGCATCCGGCATGTCGCTCTGCGAGCAGCGCCGCGAAGCGTGGGACCTTCGCGCTGATCCGATCGGCGTCGAGTCGTGCCACCTCGCGCGCGGCGGTTGCGGGCGTCCACTCGAACTTCGTGCCGAGTGTGGTGATGCTCGCGAAGGTCCCGGGCACGCGCGCCTCAAGCGCCAGAGCGACGTAGCCCCCCATCGAGTAGCCGAACACGTGTGGACGCTGTGCCCCGACCTGCGCCGCGAGCGCGGCGACGAATCCGTCGACCCCGAACGCGCAGGTCCCGAGCGGCGTCGCGCCGTGCCCCGGGAACTCGAAGACCGCGGCGCCCCCGAGCGCGGCCGCGATCGGCGCGAGCTGGGCCGCTGAACCCAGCGCGCCGTGGAGCAGGAGGAGCGGCGCGCGGGGCTCGGGCATGTGATCAGGGCTTGGGGAAGGGGTCGCTGAAGCGGACGTCGCGCAGGAAAGTGCTATCCGTCAGCGTGCGAAGGAAGGCGACGATCGCGCTTTTGTCCGTCGGCGAGAGATTGAGACGCTGCACCTGGCCGTTGGGGGTGCGCAGCCGCTGGTCGAGGTTCGGATTGTTCTGCACGCCCGTGGCGTAGAACTCGACCACCGCGTCGAGCGTGGTGAAGCGCCCGTCGTGCATGAAGCGGCTCCGCACACCGACGTTCCGCAGCGAGGAGACCTTGAACGTCCCGTTCCCCGCACCGACGTCCGTGATTGTCGCGTCAAGCCCGGTGTTGCGCGCGCGATCGCCGATCTGCGCGACCGTCGTGTGGCAGCGCGCGCACCCCGCGACTCCCGCGAAGAGTGACTGGCCGAGCTGCTCCTCGGCGGTCAGCACCCCGAAGTTCGGCTGCGCCCCCACGAACGCGGCATCGAAGCGCGACCGCGTGGTGGTCATCGAACGGACGAACTGCGCGAGCGCACGGGCGATCCGGTCGCTGGTGATGGTGCTTGTGCCGAACGCGGACTGGAAAAGCGCCGGATAGAAGCTCGTCGCGCTGAGCTTCGTCTCGAGCGCGGGGAGCGTCATCCCCATCTCGACGGTGTCCTGGATGGGGCGCAGCACCTGGTCTTCGAGCGACACCGCCCGCTCATCCCAGAAGAAGCGCCCGTTCTGATAAAAGCGCGCGTTCCCGAGCGACATCGAGTGCCGCCCGGTGAGCCCTCCCTTGAAGCCGCGGCTCAGGCGCGCCGTGTCGGCGAACCCCACCTGCTGTAGGTGGCATGACCCACACGAGATCTGGTCGTTCGCGCTCAAGCGCTTGTCGTAGAAGAGCACCCGCCCGAGCGTCGCGCCCGCGTCGGTGATCGCGTTCCCTGGCGTGCTGTTGTCGAGCGCCGACGGTGGGCCGCCCGGCCCACCCGTGGTGAAGTGCACCGGGAGCGGCGACGCCGCATCGCTGTATCCCAGCAGCGTGGTCGGAAGCGTGGGGACAGGCCCCGTGCTCGTCGGCGTCGTTGGCGTGGTGGTCGGCGTGCTCGGCGTGGCCGTCGGATTCGTCGTCGGCGTCGAGGCCGTGCTGGTCGGCGCCGTGGTGGGGGTGCTCCCCTCGCCGCAGGCGACGAGGGTGAGCAGCGCGGCGGTGGTGATGGCCAGGCGGGGAGCGCGCATCGGCGGTCGGGAGGAAGGTGCGGTGCAGGAGAGACGCGCCGAGTCGCGCGTTGTTAGTGCGACACCGCAGCCCCGGGGCTCATTCCCCGCTCCAGCGCTTCCCCAGTTTCGCCCCGTAGTAGATCCCAACGCCGGTGCCGACCATGCTGAGCATGAACGCCGTCATGAACCCGATGGGGGCGCCGAGGTACCAGCCGGCGTAGCCGCCCAGGGTCGCGCCGAGAAAAGAGCAGAGTCGGGTCACGGGATGGAGGCTGGCGTATCAGATAAAGCTATGCGGAATCGACGCGCCAACTTGACAATTCCCCCCCCCCCGTAACTTCGCCCGCGTCTTTCGCGTGCGGAGGCACGATGTCATTCGGAATAGGAACTCGACGACTGACCTTGATGGTTGCCATTCCACTCGTCGCACTCGCCTGCAAGGGCGCCGACGGAGCGACCGGGCCTCAGGGACCTGCGGGGCCCGCTGGTCCGACTGGCGCACCTGGGCCCGCTGGCGCAACTGGGCCCGCTGGCGCAACCGGCGCCCAGGGGCCGCCGGGACCGGCCGGTGCGCCAGGAGCGACGAATCGGTGGGTCGTTACGGGCACCTTCGGCTCCTCCGGAACCTTTACTGGTTTCCTTCCGGCAGCGGCCGTCGCCGGCGGCGGAATTCCGGCAATCGCTTGCTACATCAGTAGCGATGCAAGAACATGGCTCGCTGTTGCGCAGATTCCGCCGACCTCTACGGGAACGTACTGCGGGCTCACGGGAATCGGCACCAGTTCGCCCGGAGTAACCATCATTAACGGAACCCCGGGCTGGTTCTATTACCTCGTCGCTGTCTACTAGGACGCTTCTCGTCACGCGTTCTGATCGAGCAACCACTCCGCCGCCGAGCACCACCGAACGCGCGGCGGGAGTGGTCTCGCCGGCGGTGCCGCATCGAGCGTGAGCAGGAGCCCGAGCGCGTGCGGGTGGTCGGCGAGGAGCTGCTCCAACGCGCGCACCTCGCGATGCCACGTCGCCTCGGCGCTGACGTCGACGCACACCTGGATGAAGGTCGGCGCGGCCGACGCGTTCTCGGCCACGAAGTCCACCTCGACGTCGCCTTCGCCGCGAGCCCACGACACGGTGCACCCGCGACGCTCAAGCTCAATACGGACCAGCGCCTCGAGCGCGTGCCCGGTGCTCTCCCGTCCGGCTCGCTCGTAGAGTGGGATCAGCCCATGATCGATGGGATAGGAGTTCCGTGGATTCACCGCGCGCTGACGATCGGACGCCGTGAAGAGGCTGGTCGGTCGAACGAGAAACGCGTCTTCGAGGTGCGCCAAGTACGCGTAGAGTGTGTCCTTGCTCACCGTGAGTCCCTGTGAGCGGAAATCGTTGTACATCTTGCTCACGCTGAAGCGCGCTGCCGGATTGCTCAGCAGATGCCGTTGGAGTCGCCGCAGCGCTTCCGGATTCGATACGGCGTGGCGATCGATCACGTCGCGGAGCACCATGACGTCGACATACGACCGCAACAGCGCGCCGCGATCGCGCGCATCGACCGTCTGCGCTTCGGGGAAACCGCCGGTGTGGAGATAGCCATGCAAGGCGCGTTGCACCTCCGCACGCGCGTCGGGCGTGAGGGCGGCCCAGCGCTGCATCGGCTCGCGCCCCACGTGTCGGAGCGCCTCGCGGAACGAGAACGGGTACACCACGACCTCCATCGCCCGCCCTCGCAACGACGTGCCGATCTCTCGGCTCAGCAGCTTGGCGCTGGACCCCGAGACGAACACTCTCGTCGCACGCGCATCAAGCAGTCGGCGCACCAATGTCGCCCACCCCTCCACGAGCTGGATCTCGTCGAGGTACACCGAGACTTGGCGGTCGTCCGAGTGCGTCGGCTGCCGTCGGCGGTGCTCATCGATCAGCCAACCGAGGTCCGCTGCGGTCATACCGACGAGCCGCTCGTCTTCGAGCGAGAGGAGCAGATGTGTGGTCGGCTCGTCGCCGGCTGCGATCCGTTCCTGGATCAACCGGTGCATCAGCGACGTCTTCCCCGCTCGGCGCACGCCGATGACCGCGACTGCCTTCTCCGGCATGTCGGGGACCCGCACATCGCGAGCGGTGCGCGCGGTGCGCGCGGGATGTCGCGCCGCGAGTGACTCGGCGAGTTTTTGTTCGAGCAGTTCGTTCGCTATTGTCCTTGCCATAAGGACAATATATTGTCTTTTTGTCCTTATGGCAAGTACAACTCGACGCTTCTACTGCACCGCGTTGATCATGTCGAAGATCGGGAGGTACATCGCGACCACCATACCGCCGACCACCACGCCGAGGAACACGATCATGACCGGCTCAAGGAGCGAGAGAAGACCGCTCACCGCGGCATCCACTTCTTCATCATAGAAGTCGGCGATCTTCGAGAGCATCTCGTCCAAGCCGCCGGTCTGCTCGCCGACCGCGATCATCGAGATGACCATCGGGGGAAAGACGTTCGACCGCGCGAGCGGCGCGCTGATCGTGTCGCCGCCCGCGATCGAGGAGCGGCTCGCCATGATCGCGTCCGAGACGACCCGGTTGCCCGCCGTCTTCGCGGTGATCTCGAGCCCGTCGAGGATGCTCACGCCCGAACTGATCAGCGTGCCGAGCGTACGCGTGAAGCGTGAGACCGCGGACTTCCGGAGGACGTCGCCGAGCACCGGCATCTGCAGCATCAACTTGTCCAGCCGCAGCTGCCCATCGGGAGTCGCGTAGTACTTCTTGAGGAACTGGATCAGCCCGACCACGCCGGCGATCACGGCCCACCAGTAGCCCTTGAGGAACTCCGAGAGGGCGATGACGACGCGCGTCGGGAGCGGGAGCGCGAGGCCGACCGATGCGAACATCGATTGGAAGACGGGGATCACGAACAGGAGGAGCACGCAGATCGCGATCCCGGCCACGCTCATGATGACGCCAGGATAGATCATCGCGCCCTTCACCTTCCGGACGAGGGCGTCGTTCTTTTCCATGAACGTCGCCAGACGCATGAGGATGGTGTCGAGAATACCGCCCGCTTCACCCGCCGCGACCATGTTCACATACAGATCGCTGAAGGCCTTCGGGTGCCGCGCGAGCGCGTCGGCCACGGTGTGCCCCGACTCCACGTCAAACACGACCTGCCGCGTGACGGCCTGCAGGGCCGGGTTCTCCGACTGCTTCGAGAGGATGTCGAGCGCCTGCACGAGCGGGAGCCCGGAGTTGATCATGGTCGAGAACTGCCGCGTGAAGATCACGATGTCGCGCATGGCGATCGCGCCACCGGTCTTCTGCTTGGCCTTCTTCTCTTCCTCGACCTTCACGACGTTCATCCGCATCCGACGCAGCTGCTGAACGACGTCCTCGCGGTTCGGCGCCTCGAGCGTCGCCGACTTGAGTTCGCCGTTCGCCGTGCGAGCGGTGTACGCGAATGTTGGCATCTGGGCCCTTCCTCCTCGGTCTGATTACGACGAGCGGGTGCTCATCGACGCAACGCGCCACCCGTGCCGCTCGGGCCACCCGGACGGGTGCCCGGCGCCTCGCGCGGCGAGGTGTCGCCTTCGATGGGCTGCTTCCCGATCATGCGCAGGAATTCGTTCGGATCGCCAGACACGCGGAGGCACTCCTCCTCCGCCACCTCGCGGCTCATGTACAACTGATACAGCGAATCGTTCAACGTCTGCATCCCGTGCTTCTTGCCGGCCTGCATCGACGAGTAGATCTGGTGGATCTTGTCGTCGCGGATCAGCGCCCGGATCGCTGGCGTGGCGACGAGGATCTCCGCCGCCATCGCGCGGCCGCGCCCCTTCGCCTTCGGCAACAGCGTCTGCGTGATGATCCCTTCGAGCACGAACGCCAACTGCGCACGCACCTGGCTCTGCGAGTGACTCGGAAAGACGTCGATGATGCGGTTGATCGCCTCGGCCGCGGAGTTCGTGTGCAGTGTCGCGAACGCCAAGTGGCCGGTCTCGGCGATGGTGAGCGCGGCCGAGATGGTCTCGAGGTCGCGCATCTCCCCGATGAGGATCACATCGGGATCCTCGCGGAGCGCGTACTTGAGCGCGTTCGCGAACGACTTGGTGTCGGTGCCGACCTCGCGCTGATTGACGATGCAGTTCTGGTGGCGGTGGATGAACTCGATCGGGTCCTCCACCGTGATGATGTGCCCCTTCCGCTCCTTATTGATCTTGTCGAGCATCGCCGCGAGCGTCGTCGACTTCCCCGACCCCGTGGGGCCGGTCACGAGCACGAGCCCGCGCGGCTTCTCGGCGAGCTTGGCGATCACCGGCGGGAGCGCGAGATCGGCGAAGCTCTTGATCGAGAAGGGGATCTGCCGCATCACAATCGACACGCAGCCGCGTTGCTTGAACACGTTCCCGCGGAAGCGCGCGAGGTTCTGGATGCCGAAGGAGAAGTCGAGTTCGTCCTCCATCTCGAACTTCTTCTTCTGATTCTCGGTGAGCACCGAGTACGCGAGCTGGAGCGTGTCCTTGGGCGTCAGCACGTACTCATTGCGCGAGCTCGTGATGTCGCCGTCGATGCGCATCTTCGCGCGCTCGCCGGCGGTGATGTGCAGGTCGGACGCCCCGCGCTCGATCATCTCTTCGAGCAGGGAGCGGAGGTTGACGCCCTGGGCGGGCGTGGCAGCGGGAGCGGTCATCGTCTCGGCAGGTAGAGGCGAACGGGTTTAGGCGGTGGTCTCGCGGCAGACTTGCTCGAAGGTGGTGATGCCCTTCCACACCTTGAGCAAGCCGTCCATGCGCAGCGTCAGCATCCCGCCGTCGACCGCGCCATCGCGGATCTCGGCGGCGCCGACGTTCATCAGGATCAACTTCCGAAGCGCCGGCGTCATCGCCATCACCTCATACGCCCCTTGGCGCCCCTTCAAGCCGGAGCCGCCGCAGGTGTCGCACCCCTTCCCCTTGAAGTAGGGGAGTTGGCCGACCTTCCAGTCCAACGTCACGCCCTTCAGCAGCGGTTGCACGTCGGGGGGCGCGCGCAACGCGAGCCCGTCCACCGCCGCTTGCGAGAACCGCAGCTCGCGGAGCGTCATGTCGCGCGTGAGCTTGCCGACCGCGAGCTCGATGTCGTCCGGCTCGTAGCGCACCTTGCAGTTGCCACAGATACGCCGCAGGAGTCGCTGCGCGAGGATCAGGTTGAGCGCCGAGCTCACGTTGAATGGCTCGAGCCCCATGTCGAGCAAACGCGTCACCGTCTCGGGAGCCGAGTTGGTGTGCAGCGTGCTGAGCACCAGGTGCCCCGTGAGCGCGGCCTTGATCGCGATGCCGCCCGTCTCTAGGTCGCGGATCTCGCCGAGCATGATGATGTTCGGGTCCTGCCGGAGGAACGCCTTGAGCGCCGCGGCGAAGGTCATCCCGATCTCGGTGCGGACCAACACCTGATTCACGCCGAACAGGTTGTACTCGACCGGGTCCTCGGCCGTCATGATGTTCGTGTCGATCGAGTTGACCTTGGAGATGCAGGAGTAGAGGGTGGTCGTCTTCCCCGAGCCCGTCGGACCGGTGACGAGCACCATCCCGTACGGGTTCTGCACCGCCTCCATCAACTCCTTCTCGGCCTGCGGTTCGATCCCGAACTTCTCGAGGTCGAGCGTGAGGTTCCCCTTGTCGAGGATCCGGAGCACGACCTTCTCGCCGAAGAGCGTGGGGAGCGTCGACACGCGATAGTCGATGACCTTCTTCCCCATCTTCAGCTTGATACGGCCGTCCTGCGGCACGCGACGCTCGGCGATGTTCAGCGAGCTCATGATCTTGAAGCGCGAGATGAGCGCGGGCTGCATCTTCTTCGGCGGGCGCATCACCTCTTGGAGCGCGCCGTCGATGCGGTAGCGCACGCGGAGATCGTGCTCGAAGCACTCGAAGTGGATGTCGGAGGCGCCGCGCTTCACCGCGTCGGTGAGGATCGCGTTGATCAGCTTCACGACCGGCGCATCATCGACCGCCGCCGCCATCGCGGTGGCGGACATCTCCTCGGCCGTCTCTTCGACGACTTCGACATCGCTCTCGGCGTCGAGCCCCTCGATCTCAGAGAGGAGCGCCGACATCTGGATGTCGTTCGACTCGTAGTGCTTCTCGATGACACCCTTGAGCGTGAACTCGCCGGCGATGACTGGAAAGATGTCGTAGCGGGTGATGAACTTGAGGTCCTCGACGACACCCATGTTCGTGGGGTCGGCCATCGCGACCGTCAGCGTGCGCCCGTCGCGCTTGAGCGGGAGGACGAGGTTCTTCACCGCGATCTCAGCGGGGACGAGCTTCACGATGCGGGGATCGACCTCGAACTTCGAGAGATCGACCGCAGGCATCTTGTACTGGCGCGCCAGGATCTTGGTGAGTTCGAGCTCTTGGATGAAGCCGAGCTTCACCAGGTTGTAGCCGACCCGCGTCCCGTTCTGCTTCTGCTCTTCGAGCGCCTTCTGCAACTGCTCACGCGTGATGAGCCCCTCCTTCATCAGGAGGTCGCCGATACGCTCAGTGGTGGCCGCGGCGGGAGATGCCATCGAGGGGAGCAGGGGTAAGGGGCGTGCGCGAGCTGCCGTGTGCCGCATCTATAGAGGCGACACACCGATGAGAAGCTCGCCCCCGGTCGGGGGGGTGTCAAGCACGCCGCCGCGAGCGCGGAGGAGGCGGCGCGCGGGCGACGCCGGAGAAGGTCAACCGGGGCGCGAGAGCGGTGGCCATCGCGGGGCCGATCCCACGCACCCGCTGCAGTCCGTCGAGTGAACCGAAGGGCCCGTTCGCGGCCCGATCGGCGAGGATGCGGCCCGCGAGCGCCGGACCGATGCGCGGGAGAGAGAGGAGGGTGAGGGAGTCGGCGGTGTCTGGGTCGACGGGCCCAGGAAGGACGGGAACGACAGGAACCACAGGAACGGCAACCGGCGCGATCGCGGGCGCGACGGAGGACTTCGTGGTACGGCGCTTTCCGCGGCGACCACCGGCGTCGATCGCGGAATCAACGGCGGCGAGCTGCCTGCCGAGCGCGCCGGGATCGCGCTCGGCGACGACTGGCACGCGCTCCGCGCGGCAGCTCCGAACCGTGACACCGGTGAGTGCGAGCGCGCTCAGGTAGAGGAGCGCGCGGCGTTCCCCCTCAGTGGCCCATGCCATCCCGCAGCATCTCGGATGCGTCCGCACGCCGCGTCATCTGCGCGGTGCGCACCGCATCACCGCATCGCGCTACGGCTCGCGGATCAGGGCGAGGGCGATGTCGCCGACCATCTGCAGTGACTTGGCCGAGAGCTTATCGATCGTGTCGCCGAGCGTGTGGTGTGGCGGGTAGGTGATGTCGATGACGTCGATCACGCGCAGCCCTTTGGCGAGCAGCGGGATATGGTCGTCGGTGATCGGCCCCTCGGCGCGGGGGGGGAACCACTGCTCGTAGCCCAGTCGCCGCGCGGTGCTCCAGAACTTCTGCACCACTTCGGGCGCTTGGGCGACCGAGTTGTCCTCCTGCGGCACACGAAGATCTGCGTCCCCGATCATGTCGAAGAGCACGCCGTAGAGCGGTCGATAGGTCGGATGCGGGAGGTTCGCCGCGAAGTAGGTCGAACCGATCAGCACGTCGATATCGGGCGGCCCGAACGTCCCCCAATCCTCGCCGTCGACGAAGAGGAGATCCACACCGACATCGGGCGCCTTCTTCTTCAGCGCATCCGCGATTGCGACGAAGAGCCCGACCCCGCTCCCGCCATCGTTGGCGCCGAGGATCGGTTCCATCTGCTTCGCCGGATCGAGCTCCGCATCCGCGACGGGGCGCGAGTCCCAGTGAGTGACGTAGAGGATCCGATCGGTGCGCTCCGGCTGGAAGCGCGCCAGGATGTTGCGGAGCGGGAGCTTCTTCCCGGTCTTGGTCGTGTGCGTCCATTCCTGCACGAGGACGGTATCCGCGCGGGAGCGCATCTGGTTCACGATCCAATCCCCGCCCGCGCGATGCGCCGCCGTCCCCGGCACGCGCGGCCCGACGGCGATGTGCTCGCCGACGTAGCGGAGCGCGGCCTCGCCATCGAACTCGCGCACCGCGGGTGCGGCCGCATCGGGCGCGGGCTGATCGCCCTTGGCACAGGCGACGAGGACGAGCAACGAGAGCGCGAACGGACGGAAGCGCATGGCGATCGGAGTCAGAGGGTCACCGGATCTCGCCGGCGAAGAAGCTGATCTGCAGGACGGCGGTCATCACGAACTGTGAGAACCGTCGGTTGAAGTTGTTGTCGAACGTCAGGATCCGGGAGCCTTGCAGCGAGAACGTCAGGTTCTCCGCGACATCGGCGTCGGCGTTGATGTTCATCGCCGTGCGCCCGTTGTCAGTGAGGCGGCTGCGATTCCCCGTCCCGCCGCGCGTCTGCACGAACGCCACGTCGCGGCGCGTCTGATAACTCATGCGCGTCCGCAGATCGCTCTTCACCTTCCAGTCGGCCGGGAGCTTGAACGCGCGCGAGACGTCGCCGCTCGCCTCCTTCCCGTTCGCCTCGGTCACGCTCCCGGGGAGCGAATCGGCGCGATGCGACACGCTGCGTGAGAACGAGGTGACCAGCCCGCCCCCGATGTTCCAGGTGATCGTCGTGTTGAGGGGGAGCTGGCGCGCGCGGGAGATGCGCGCGTCCGCGACGGTCGTGGCCGCCTCGGGCTGCACGATCGTGGACTGCCGGGTGTCGTTGTAGCGGAACTGCGTGCCGATCTGGGTGATGGCTTTCGCGAGGAAGCTCGTCGACGGGCGCCAGTTCCAGCGGACATTGAGGTCGGGATAGGTCACCTGCGACCCTTCCACGAGCGCTTGCGTGTTGTCGAGTCGCCGCGTCCAGCCGCGCGTGAGCGCACGCTGCGAGCGCCCGGTGAGGCTCACCCCCCACGGGAGCCGCAACCCTGACGAGAGGGTAAACTGCTGGTTCAACCCCGCACTCGTCGCGACACGCCCCTCCTGCCCGCGGAAGGCATCCACGCCGCCCCACGCGAACTGATAGGCCGCGCCCGGCGTGAAGGCGGTCCCATCGAACGCCGAGAGGAGCCCACGGTTCCAGGTGAGATCGATCGGGAGGAGATAGGGGACGAGCCGCTTGCGGGTCAGCGAGTCGTTGAAGTAGGTCTGCAGGAAGCGCGGGAGATCGAGGGTGGCCGTCGCGGAGAGCGAGCGCCCATTGCTCGCGCGACGCGGGAGCCGGAACGCGCCGAGCGAGTCTTCGGTCTGCACGAGTTGCCGCGTGTTGGGATCGCGCTGCATCGCGAACGTGCTCGCGATGTCGAGGCGTCCGCGCATCCAACTGCTGATCGTGGGCTGGATGCCGATGGAGGCGTTCAACTGCCGCTCGCGTTCCAGGCCGAGGTCGCGTCCGAGCAGGCGATCGCGCTCGCCGCGCGCGACGATGGCGGCCGACGTCGAGTCGCCGTAGTCGCGCAGATCGCGCAGCGAGGTGAAGTCGAATCGCCCGCTCAGCGCGTTGAACGGACGGAACTCGACGGCCGCCACACTCCGCAGGAGGTGGGCAAGTCCGCTCACCACGCGGCCAGTATCGGTGGTGGCCTCCGCCGGCTTCGTGAACGAGAGGCGACGGTCCGCCGTGCGATTGAGCGTCGAGGAGATCCGCACCGACGCGGGATTCCAGCGGACCGCGCCGCCCTTGAGCGACTTCACGAACTCTGCGCGCTGCATCCACTGCGGGAGCACGCCGATGGCCTTGTCGATCCACCCGGGCATCGCGACCACACGCGCGGGGGCGCTCACGAGATAGTCGGCCCCGGCGTTCACCCCCGAGATGCGACCGTCTTGGAACTCGGAGCGACTGCGGGCGCTGTTCCAGCTCGCGGTCGCACTGAGATTGTCGACCACCGCGCCCCAGAGCCCCCCCTTCGGCGCACCGATACGTCGGAGCGCGAGCGAGACGTTCGTCGCCTCGCCGCGCGGCGTGCGGAGCCCCTGGATGCCGTCACCACGGATATCCGCGCGGGACACGAAGTAGGGATCGCTTCCCGAACTCGATCGAGAGATCGCGAGCGGGAGTGCGATGCCGAGCCCCGCCGGGAGGAACTTCTCCAACCGCACGTTACTCCCCATCTCCACACCGTTGTTACTCACGAACGACGGCGCCTCGTTCAAGCCGCGGAAGAAGGGGTCTCGATTGGAGATGTTCACGCGGAACGAGGCGACGTCAGCAGCATTGAGGTTCACCCCGACCTGCCCCGCGTACCCGGCGGTGTTCACGACATCGGTGAGGCGGATGTCGTCGACCCAGAGTTCGAGGGTATCACTCGCCATCGGTGCGTCCCCGCCCACCGTCCCGCTGTCGACGCGGATGATCCCGACGCCGAGCTCCTGCACCGCCGCGAGATTGGGCGGCGACACGTTCGGGTCGATGGTGTACACCATGTAGCCACCCGAGCAGGCTGCGAAGCGGCGGATCGCTGTGCCAGCGGGGAGCCCGCTGCGCGCGATCATCAACGAATCCACCCCGCTGCACGCGATCGAATCGGGGCGCCCCTGCAGGAAGCTGTTCTGCAGCGCCGCACGCAGCGCGAAGAGCTTCTCGAAGTCCACGCGCACCTCGGGGAGCCACGCGGCTTCGCCGAGCCCCGCGTTCACCGGTGTGCGGTACATGTAGAAGTTGTTCGCGTCGCGCCCCGCCTTCACGAAGAACTGCAACTCACCGCGCTCCCCCCAGCCGCGCCCGCGGCCGCGGGCCCAGACGCGGAGTTGGCGGTACTGCATGAAGTTCCTCTGCCCTTCGGGAAAGCGGTAGAACGCCTCCGCGCGCTGGAACTTCCCGAGCGTCCCGCCCGCGGTGATGCGCATCGACCGCTCGTTCACCTGCACGAGCCCGCCGCCCAGCCCCGTGATCTGACGATCAGGCTGATCGACGACGCCAGGCGGCGACTCGTACACGAGCCCGCTGGTCGAATCGCGATCGGTGGTGCCGATCACGCTCGCGGCGACGAAGGCCTGTGCCGGCTCCTCTCCCGCGATGCCGCGCAGCGCGCGGTCGCCGCGTTTCAGCCACGGCGCGCCGATCAGCCGGAAGCGTGCGATCGGCACCTGCGAGAACATTCCGTCCGGCGCCGCCGCACCGCTCACCATCGTCATGCGCAGCGCGCGCACGCGCCGGATCGTCGGCCCGCCGTTGATCGAATCGGTCGGCGCTCCGAACGGCACACGGAAGAACACCCAGCACCGCGTGCTCTGCTCCGGCACCCCGTTCACCGTGTCGATCTGCACGACGTTGCAGTTCCCGATACGCGTATAGCTCCGCGGGTCGGCGAAGTCGACGACGTAGCGGAAGAGCCGCTCCGACTCGCGCTGCGTCGCCTCAAAATTGAGGACATTGTCGGCGTCCACATCCTCTTCGTCGAGTCGCGCGTTCTTCACCGTGCAGTTGGTGCGCGTATCGCCGAGGAGGGCGAGCCGCAGGTCGCCGCGGCTGCACATCCGCCACTCGCGGAGGACGCCGCTCGAATCGGGGGTCGCGAAGGGGAGCGCGCGCACCACATCGCCCGCGAGTCCGTTGTCGTCGCGGTCCTGGTTGAAGGAGCGCGAGAACTGGTCGCGCTCGGTGTCGAGCGTGTCGAAACCGGCGAGGCGACGTCCGCTGTAGAGCGTGTCGGTGCCTGCTCCCGTCCGCGTCACATCGAGTCGCGTCGGGGCGAGCGCGACGGTGTTCTCGCTGATGTCCCCGAAGTCGAAGATCATCGTCGGGTTCCGGGCACGGCGCACGGCGGCGGTGTCGATCAGCGTCCAGAACTCGAGATTCTCCACCCGCGAGAGATCGGTCCCCGCCGCGCCAAGCGGCGTGCGCACCGATCGCCACCGTCGGCC
>JAIETI010000054.1 GCA_019745365.1 Gemmatimonadaceae bacterium
GGCGGCGGCAGTCGGTGGTGTATCTCGCAGGAACGGCTGGTGTGCGCCCCGTTGTGCCGACCGACTCCGATCGACTGGCACGGGCCGCCGAGCGTGCAATGTCGCCGGAGGCGTGGGCGTACGTCGCTGGGGGCGCAGGGCGCGGCGCGACGATGGATGCGAATCGGCAGGCGTTCGAGGCACGGCGGATCGTACCGCGCGTGCTCCGTGACGCAAGCGTGCGCTCGATGACCTCCACGATCTGTGGGACCGCGTTTCCCGCGCCGATCGCGCTCGCGCCGATCGGCGTGCTTGAGATGGTGCATGCCGAGGCCGATCGCGCGGTGGCGATGGCTGCCGCGGCGCTCGGTGTCCCGATGACGATCTCCAGTCAGGCGAGTGTGCCGATGGAGGCGATCGCAGCGGCTGCACCCAGCGCGCCGCGCTGGTTCCAGCTCTATTGGAGTCGCGACGATGCGCTGGTCGAGAGCTTCGTCGCGCGCGCAGAGCGTACGGGGTGTTCTGCGATCGTACTCACGCTCGACACCACCATGCTCGGCTGGCGCCCGCAGGATCTCGATCTCGCCTGGCTCCCCTTCGCGCGCGGGATGGGGATCGCGCAGTACACGAGCGATCCGGTGTTCCAGCGCGCCGTGCGTGACGCAGCGATGCCGGAAACGCCGGCGCCTCCGCTCACGCTCGAGACGCTCCGCACCGCCTGGCAGATGCGTTCGCGCGTCCCGGGTGGACTGGGCTTCGCCCGACGCGCGGTGCGCCGATTCCTCGAAACCTACTCGCGCCCTTCGTTGCAGTGGGACGATCTCGCGCGCCTGCGGGCGATGACGACGCTCCCCATCCTGTTGAAAGGGATCTTGCACGCGGATGATGCGCGTCGGGCGGTCGATGCTGGGGTCGATGGTATCGTCGTGAGCAATCATGGTGGCCGACAGATCGACGGTGCGGTCGCCACTCTGGACGCGCTGCTGGCGATCGTCACCGCGACGAGCGGACAGTGCCCGGTGCTGCTCGATTCTGGCGTACGCAGCGGTGCAGATGTGTTCAAGGCGGTCGCCCTCGGCGCGAGCGCGGTGCTCCTCGGCCGACCGTATGTGTACGGTCTTGCGATCGCGGGACAGGCGGGCGTGCAGCAGGTGATCGAGGATGTGATCGCCGAGTTCGATCTCACGATGGGACTCGCGGGATGTCGCTCACTCGAGGAGGTGCGGGCATGCGGGCTCGCCTGATCGTTCGCGTGGCGATCGGCGCCGCGATCTGTGCCACGGCGGTCGATGCACAGGAGCCGCGCGTCCCCGAGACGTGGCGGCGCTACGGCCGCGACGTGCTCCGCGAGTTGGTCGCGGCGCCGACGACGTCCGAGGGCGATGCGACGCCCATCGCGGAGTGGATCGCGGCGCGACTGCGGGCGGCAGGGATCCCTGCGGCGGACGTGCAGGTGGTCGGGCCGACCGCGACGAACCGCAATCTTGTCGCGCGACTGCGCGCCTCCCGCCCGTCGCGGCGGCCCATCCTCCTGCTCGCGCATCTCGATGTGGTCGCAGCGCGGCGCGAGGATTGGAGCATGGATCCGTTCACGCTCACGGAGCGCGACGGATTCTTGTACGGTCGCGGGACGCAAGACGTGAAGGGGGGCGCGGCGCAACTCGTGACTGTGGTGGCCCGGCTCGCACAAGAGCGCGTGGCCCTCGATCGCGATGTGATCCTCGCGCTCACCGTCGGCGAAGAGACGGACCTGCCGTACAACGGAGCGCAGTGGTTGGTGCGCGAACGTCGTCCGCTGATCGATGCGGAGTATGTCCTGAATGTGGATGGAGGCGCGGGCGAGGCGGATGCGCGTGGCGTCCCCCGGGCGATGACGGTGCAAGGTGCCGAGAAGCGCTTCTATTCGGTGGCGCTCGAGGCGACCAATCCCGGCGGGCACAGTTCGTTGCCGCGCCGCGATAATGCGATCTATGCCCTCGCGCAGGCGCTGACGCGGGTGGCGCAGGTCGAGTTCCCTGCGCGCACGAACCCGATCACGCGCGCTTACTTCGCGGCGAGTGCCCCACTCAGTGCACCAGCGTTGCGCGCCGATCTCGCGGCGCTCGGCCGCCTGCCACTCGACAGCGCGGCCGCCGCCCGCGCATCGCGTGCGGATCCTGGTTACAACGCGATGCTCCGGACCACCTGTGTCGCGACCCAACTGAGTGGCGGACACGCGGAGAACGCGTTGCCCCAGCGCGCGCGCGCGGTCATCAACTGTCGTTTGCTTCCAGATGAGGATGCACACGCCGTGGTCGCGCGGCTCCGCACGGCGGTCGCGGACTCGACGCTGACGCTGACACCGCTAGCGGAGGCGGCTCCAGCGGCGGCGACGGAGATGCGCCAAGACCTCATCGATGCGGTCGCCGTGACCGCGCGCGATGTGTGGGGATCGCTTCCGGTGATCCCCGTCATGGAGACGGGGGGGACGGATGGCGTGCACACCCGTCCGGCGGGGCTTCCGACGTTCGGGGTCTCGGGTTTCTTCATCGAAGCCGGCGAGAACCGCATGCACGGTCGCGACGAACGGATCCGCGCGCGCACGTACGACGAGGGGGCGGAGTTCCTCTTTCGCCTTCTGCGGCGCTTGGCCGCATCGACGCCGTGAGCCGCGAGCGCCCGAGCCTGCGGTTGCGGTTGGCCGATCTCGTGATGCGCGCGCGCCTCGCGGTGACGCCGGCGCTGACGGAGGCCACGATCGTACCCTTGAATCGTCAGCTCCTCGAGCGATCGCCGTTCTTGCGCTATCGGATACCGGCCGGCCTCACACGCCGCGCAGACCGCGTCGGCGGTGTCGAGGGGGAGTGGATCGCGCGCGCGGGTGCGCGTCGCGACCGCGTGCTGCTATTTCTGCATGGAGGCGGCTACTTCGGCGGGTCGCCGCGCTCGCATCGCGGGATCACGACAACGCTCGCGCAGCAGCTCGACGCGTCGGTGTTCGTTCCCGGCTATCGTCTCGCGCCCGAGCACCCGTTCCCAGCGGCGCTTGATGATGCCGCGGCCGTCTTCCGCGCGATCGCGACGGCTGATACGCGGGTCGTCGTGGCCGGGGACTCCGCAGGGGGCGGACTCGCGCTGGCGCTCGCGTCGATGATGCGGGCACACGCGGGGACGCCCCGCGCGCTCTATCTGCTCTCACCGTGGACAGACCTCGCGCTCACGGGCGAGTCGCTTCGCATCAATGAGCGCCGAGATGCGCTCTTCCGGTACGACTTCTTTCCGCTCGCGGCAGGGCTCTACCTGCGTGGCGCGGACGCACGCGATCCGCGCGCGTCACCCGTGTTCGCCCCGATGGCGGGGCTCCCGCCGACGTTGATCCAGGTGGGGAGTGGTGAGATGCTCTTCGACGACAGCGCCCGCGTAGCCGCGCAGCTACGCGAGGTCGGTGTGTCGGCGCAGCTCGATGTGTGGACGGATGCCCCGCACGTGTTCCAGATGGTCCCCCACCTTCTTCCCGAATCGCGGGACGCGCTGGCGATCGGCGCGCGGTTCCTTCAGCAGGCGCTCGATGACCCCACGCGATCCTGAGATCCCGGCGATTGTCGCCGCGCTCCGAACCGACAGCACGCGTGCGGTCGGTTATGAGATGGTCGATCTCATCATCGACCATCTTGATGCGGCGCATGCGGGCAGCGGCCCAGTCAGCGGTGCGGATCCCGTCGTGCTCGCCGACCGCTTTGCCGAGCCACTGCCACGGTTCGGCTATGCGATGGACGAGCTGCTGCCGCGCTTGCGTGACGAGGTGCTCGCTGATGTGAATCGCCTCAATCACCCGATGTACATGGGCCATCAGGTCAGTGCGCCCCTCGCGGCCGCCGTGTGGGGTGAGCTGATGATCGCGGCGACGAACAACTCGCTCGCGGTGCGCGAGATGTCGCCGGTGGGTACTGCGATTGAGCGACAGGTGATCCGGTGGATGGCCGAACTCGCCGCGTTCCCCGCGTTAGCCGGCGGCACGTTCACCTCTGGCGGACAGGAAGCGACGTTGACCGCGCTCCTCGCCGCGCGGGCGGCCGCGTTCCCGAATGCGTGGCGCACGGGCGGGGTCAGCAACGCCGTGATCGTCTGTGGCGAGCACGCGCACTATGCCGTGTCGCGCGCGGTCGGCGTGATGGGGCTCGGTGTGGAGTCGGTGATCGCGATCCCCTCGCGTGAGTGGCGGATGGATGTGGCCGCGCTCGATGCGCAGCTGGATGCTATCGCGCGCGAGGGGCGTCGTGTGATCGCCGTCGTCGCCACGGCCGGGTCCACCGCCACCGGCAGCGTCGATCTCCTCGACGCGATCGCGGATCAGTGCGAGGGGCGCGGACTCTGGTTGCACGTGGATGGTGCGCATGGTGCATCGGCATTGTTCTCGCCGCGACACGCGGCGGCGCTCGCCGGGATCGCTCGCGCGGACTCGCTCGCATGGGACCCGCACAAGATGATGCTGATGCCGCTCTCTGCTGGCGTGGTGTTGGTGCGTGACGAACGGCGCCTCGACGCCGCGTTCGCGCAGCATGCGCCGTATCTGTTCCACGGCGCGGCGGACGAACGCTCCCGCGACCAGGGCGTGCGGTCGCTCATGTGCTCGCGACGGGCGGACGCGCTCAAGGTGTGGGTCGCGTTCCAGCGCTACGGCGCGGAGGGGATCGGCGCCGTGTTCGCCTATCTTGCCGATCTCACGCAGGCGCTTGCCGACCGCATCGACGTCCATCCGGAGTTCGAAGCGCTCCATGCCCCGAGCTCCAACATCCTCTGCTTCCGGCATCGTCGTGCCGGCGAGAGTCCGGCGCAGACCGATAGCCGGCAGCGTCCGCTGCGCGAGGCATACAATGCCAGCGGAGAGGGGTGGATCACGCTGACGGTGTTGGGTGGGCGCCCCGTGCTGCGGGTGACGCTGATGAACCCGTTCACCACTCCCGCGCATCTCGACGCGTTGCTGGCGGGGCTAGCGCGAACGGCCGAGGAGTTGTAATATCTTAGAACTAAGATGAAAGCACGCACCGTCTCCTCGCCTGCCGCCACGCCGCCCTCGGACGCTCCGACCGCGACGGCGCTGAAGCTGTTCGTGGTGCTCAATCGGGCGCACCAGGCGATCGCTCGGCGCGAGGCGCAGCACCTCGCGGCCCATGAGCTGACGATCGCGGAGTTCGCGATCCTCGAGGCGCTCTATCACAAGGGTCCGCTGCTCTTGGGCGAGGTGCAGAAGAAGGTGCTCGTCTCGAGTGGCGGGATCACCTTCCTCGTGGACAAGCTGACCGCGCGCGGCTTGGTGGAGCGGCAGGCCTGTCCGTCGGACCGCCGCGCGCGGTACGCCGCGCTGACCGCGGAGGGCACGCGACTTATGAGGCGCTTGTTCCCCGCCCACGCCGCCGTGATCCGCGAGGCGCTCACCGGGCTCTCGAGCGTGGAGCAGAAGCACGCGACCGCGCTGTTGAAGCAACTCGGCAAAGCCGCCGCCACCCCATAGCTGTCCGCCGGGAATCTTTCGTGCCTGTTGTTCCTTTATTTCCTCAGTACTAAGACTCACACTAATAAGTCGAGTCCACCTCCATGTCCCCGCTCATCACTGCCGGCATCCATCACATCACCTTGGTCGCGCGCGATGCGCGGCGTACGCTCGCGTTCTATCGCGACGTGCTCGGGCTCGGATTGGTGAAGAAGACGGTGAACTTCGACGACCCGGGCGCGTACCATCTCTACTTCGGTGACGCGACCGGCGCACCCGGTACGATCGTGACCTCCTTCGAGTGGCCGACCGCGCCGCGCGGGCACTACGGCGTCGGCGGGGTGCATCACCTCGCGCTCGGCACCGCGACCCGCGAGACGCAGCTCATGTGGAAGCGTCGACTTGAGGACCACGGCGTCGCGGTCACGGGGCCGCTCCCGCGCGGCTACTTCACCTCGATCTACTTCAGCGATCCCGACGGACAGATCCTGGAGATCGCGACCGCCGGGCCCGGCTACGCCACGGACGAGGTGATCGATGCGCTCGGTGCGAAGGAGGTCGCGCCGCAGGAGGAGGAGCTTCCCGGGCACCGCGACGCGGTCGCGATCGCGGCCACCTGGCCCGAGCCGGTGCCCGTGGTGACGCCGGCGATGCGCCTCGATGGGATCCACCATATCAGCGGACTCACCGACGACCTCGAGCGCGCCGGCGACTTCTACGAGTCCGCGCTCGGTCTGCGCATCGTGAAGAAGACCTGGAACAAGGACGATCCGAGAACCAAGCACTGGTTCTGGGCCAACTACGACGGCGCGCGCGTCGCGAAGCACTCAGCGATCACCCTGTTCGGGTGGACGGCGCGCCACCGGCGTGCGCAGGGCGGTGTGGGGCAGACGCACCACATCGCGTTCCGCGCGCGCGACGCTGCGGAGCAGTTGGCGTGGCGTGAGCACCTGCTCGGCCTTGGGCTCCGCGTCTCGCCCGTGATGGAGCGGTCGTACTTCCAGTCCATCTACTTCTCGGCGCCAGACGGCCAACTCCTGGAGATCGCCACCGACGGCCCCGGCTTCGCCGTCGATGAATCCCCCGCCACGCTCGGGAGCGCGCTGCGACTCCCGCCGTGGCTCGAAGCCGAACGCGCGGCGATCACCGCTGCGCTGACCCCGCTCGACTAACCCGGCGCGCTGCGCCACACCCTGAGGAACATCCCATGACCACCTGGACCATCGACTCCACCCACTCCGCGACCGAGTTCTCGGTCAAGCACATGATGATCTCGACCGTGCGCGGGCGCTTCGCGAAGTTTACCGGCACCGGCGAGACGAACGACGTTGGCGCGCTGACGAGCGTCGCGATGGACATCGAGACCGCGTCGATCGACACGCACACCGCGCAGCGCGATGACCATCTCCGCTCAGCGGACTTCTTCGACAGCGCGGCATACCCGCTGATGACGTTCCGCTCGACCGCGATCACGCAGCAGGGGAGCGACCTCTCCATCACGGGTGATCTCACGATCCGTGGGGTGACGCACCCGATCACGCTGGTCGGAGAGTACAACGCGCCGGTGATCGACCCGTGGGGGAACCAGCGCGCCGCGCTCGCGGTGAGCGGGAAGCTGAGCCGCAAGCAGTGGGGGCTCGAGTGGAACATGGCGCTCGAGGCCGGCGGTGTGATCGTGAGCGACGAGGTAAAGCTGACGATCGAGGCGGAGGCCGTGGCGCCGGCGCCGACGACGGTGGCCGCCGCCGCGTAGGCGCGGGCCAGCGGGGCCAGGGGGCGATGCGTTCGACAGCGCATCGCCCCTTTCGTACGTTATCGCGGTGTCCGAAGCCCCCCACCGAGGAGTGCAGTCGATGAGTCGCATCGCATCACGAGTGTCCGCAACGGCGGTCGCTCTCTCGCTTTCGTTGAGCGCGCTCCACGCACAGACCACGGGCGTCACACATGGCGTGCGACCGGCCCGCCTGGTGATCCGCGGCGCGACGATCGTCGATGGGAACGGGACGCCGGCGCGCGGCCCGCAGGACATCGTCATCGAGAACGGGGTCATCACGCAGGTGGTCCCCATCGACCCAGTCGCGATGCGGCGGGGTACCGCGAAGCGTCCGACGGCCGACGCGATGATCGACGCGACGGGGAAGTTCGTGCTCCCTGGCTTGATCAATGCGCATGCGCATATCCAGAGCAATCGCTCAGGGCAGTCGCTCGACGGATGGGACTACAACCTGAAGCTCTGGCTCGCCAACGGGATCACCACGGCGCGCGAGGTGGGGGCCGAGACGAATGCGGGGAGTATCGCGCTCCGGGAGAAGGCGGCGCGGAATGAGATCGTGTCGCCACGACTCGTGATCTATCCGCAGTTCTGGTCCGAGGAAGGTCGGAATGTGAAGACCCCCGCGGATGCGCGCGCGCACATCCGGCGCCTCAAGGCGCTCGGCGCGGACGGCATCAAGTTCGGTGGGATCGATCGCGACCTGATGGAAGCCGCGTATGACGAAGCGCACAAGCTGAATCTTCCGACGGCGCATCACATCGGCGTCGAGGAGACGACCGCGTGGGACGAGGTCGCATTCGGTGGCCGCTCGATCGAACACTGGTACGGCGTGCCTGACGCGGCGATCAAGGACAAGCGGCAGTCCTTTCCGAGTGACTACAACTATCTCGACGAGACCGATCGCTTCCGGTGGGCAGGGCGTCTCTGGCGCGAAGCCGATCCGGCGATCCTCGACTCCCTGCTCACGGCGATGGTGAAGGCGAAGGTCACCTGGGTGCCGACGCTCGACATCTATGAAGCGAGCCGCGACCTCCAACGTGCGCAGACGCAGCCGTGGTACAAGGACTATCTGCATCCCGCGCTTGAGAACTACTTCAAACCGGATCCCGCGAACCACGGGTCGTACTTCATCGGCTGGAGCACCACCGACGAGGTGTACTGGAAGGAGAACTACCGCATCTGGATGGCCACGCTTCGTTCCTTCGAGCGCAAAGGCGGGATCATCGGCTGCGGCGACGATGCCGGGTTCATCTATCAGATGTACGGCTTCGGCCTCATCCGCGAGATGGAGCTCCACGCCGAAGCGGGGTTCCACCCGCTCAAGGTCATCGAGCACTGCACCGGGAACAACGCGAAGATCCTCGGCATGGAGGACAAGATCGGTCGCGTGCGTGCCGGATGGTTGGCGGATCTGATTATCGTCGACGGGAATCCGCTCGAGAACCTGAAGGTCCTCTATCCGGTGCTCCAGACGCAGCTGAAGGACGGGAAGGAGGTGCGCGCCGGGATCGAGTGGACGATCAAGGATGGCATCCCCTACTCGGTGCCGACGCTGACCGACGAGATCAAGGCGATCGTGGCGAAGGCGCGCGCCCGCTAACGCGGGAGCGCGAGCCGGAGCCGTTGCCACCACTGCTCGTCGAAGTTGCTGATGGCCAATGGATTCCCGCCTGACACGTCGGCTTCCTCGCCGTGTCGGGCGATGACGAGGTCGAGGGAGGGGATGACGTAGATCTTCTTGTCGCCCTTGCCGAGGGCGGCGACCATGTCGAGCGGGGCACTCGGGATCAGGTTCCCGTTCAGCGTCGGTAGCGAGTACGGGCCGGGGATGCGATAGCTCGATCGCCCATTGAGCCACCAGAGATAGCCGTAGCTTGGGTTGTTCGGTGCCTGGGTGTTCAACGCCGCGCTGAGGTAGGCGGTGTTGCCGAGGATGGCGACGCCGTTCCAACGCCCGCGGTTCAGGATGAGATGGCCGAAGCGCGCCATGTCGCGTGCCGACGCGCTGAGGATGAAGCCGGGTTCGCCGGTATCGAAACTCAGTTGCCAGCGCGCGGTGCGCATCCCGATCGGACCGAACAGCGTGGCGTCGCTGTAGACGGCCACCGTCTGCCCTGCCGCGCTCGCGACCACGGCGAAGAGCTGGTAGTACGCCGGGTTGTTGTAGTAGAAGCGTGTGCCCGGCTCGACCACGTAGCGGAGTGAGTCGTCGAGTCCGCTGCTCATCGAGAGCAACTGCCGCACGGAAATCCGCGCGTCCGATGCCGGCGAGCGCGACCATCCTGGGCCGAGGAACCGTGTGATCGGATCATCGAGCGCGAGGCGCCCCTGGTCGCGGAGTCGACCGACCAAGAATGAAGTGACGGTCTTTCCCGCACTCGCGATGATCGAGTCGCGACTGGGCGTCCAGCCGTTCCAATAGCGCTCGGCGAGGATGCGACCGCGCCAGATGATCACGACGGCGGTGCTCTTCTGCGTGCCGGCCCAATCGAGCGCTTGGCGCAGCGCGAGGGTGTCCCAGCCGAGCGCGGCGGGAGCGACGGTCTCCCACGTGTCGGTCGTGGTGCTCGGAAAGACCGTGGGGAGGATGCGTGGATCCGAGGCGGCCGGCGTCGAGGGCGCCGTTGACGACTCTCCGCCGCTGCAGGCGATCCCGAGGATGACGCCTACGATGCACGTGCCGCGTGTCAGCATGTCCGAGGAGACGGACGGAGACCAGGATCCGTTAGCGCTGGCGGCGTCGACGGGGCGCCGAGGCCGGGCCCAGATGGTCGAGGGCCGTGCCGAGTGCGCGGAGCGCGGGGAGGGCGCGGGCGAGCGCGCGGAGTTCCGCAGTGCGCAGCGCATCCAACGCACGCTGGAGCCGGCGCAAGCGGCGCGCGCGTCCCTCGAGGATCACGCGTCGACCGCGCGGGGTCGCGGTGAAGATGACGCGTCGCGCGTCCGCGGGATCGCTCGCACGGCGCGCGAGGCGAGCGCGTTCGAGCGAGCGGATGAGGCGCGACATCGTTGGCGCGCGCACGCCGTCGAGGGTGGCGAGACGACCGAGCGGCAGTGGGCCGACGAAGACGAGGAGGGAGAGGGCGGAGAGTGGTGCCGGGCCGATCCCGGTGGCCTCGTCCTCGCTGCGAACCGCCCTGAGCAGCGTGATCGCGCTCCGGTGCAGCGCGTCCGCCGTCGCAGAGACGCCGGGCACATTCGGTCGAAGTTGCGCGGGCGGCCGAGCGGTCATATTGTTAGCAAAGCTAACGACTAGAATTTTCGCCGCAATGGAGGCGCTATGCTCGGTACGATCGCGCAGATCGCGATGGTGTTCCACGATGTGCCCGCCGCGGCGGCGTACTACCGCGACGTCGTGGGGCTGCCGCTCCAGTTCGAGACGGGTGGGATGGCGTTCTTCGATGCGGGTGGGGTGCGGCTGATGTTCACGCCGCCCTCGTCGCCGGAGTTCGATCATCCGAACTCATTCCTGTACTTCCGGGTCGACGGCATCGAGGCCGTCGCGGCCACGCTGGTGGACCGGGGCGTGGTGATGCAGGAGCCCCCGCACGTGGTCGGCCGGAACGCCGGGATCGAGTACTGGCTCGCAGCGTTCCAAGACCCGGAGAAGAACTGGGTCGGCCTGATGGAAGAACGGCCCGTCCCGTGAGGGGGTAGCCCGGGCTTGCTTCGCGGGGACGAGCGCTCGATACTGCGAGATGCTCGGTCCTCTCCCCGTCGCCAGACGCAGGGCGCTCGCCCTCCTGTTGTTCGTCGGGAGCGCGTGTGGCGGTGGGAGTGAGAGCACGGCGCCTCCATCGGGATCGACCCCGCGACCCACGCCAACGCCAGAGCAGCCGACCGGCCAGGTGCTGACGAGCGCCAATCTCGCGCTCTCGGCTCACACCATGGAGGTCGGTGACCTCGCTAAGGCCCAGCCGGAAGGGATGGATCAGCGCGGCAATTTCATCCCGGCAGTCCGTTTCTCGTTCGCGAGTTCCGCGCCGAGCATCGTCACCGTCGACACCGCAGGGGTGCTGACTGCGCGGGCACCCGGCGACGCGCAGATCCAGGCCAGCGCGCTCGGTGTCACCTCGCCGTGGCGCTCGGTGACGGTGATCCCGGTGGCCGTGACGCGCGTGGAGGTCTCGCCGCAACGACTCGCGTTGCAACCTGGGCAGCAGGGGGTGCTTTCGGCGGCGGCACTCAACCGCGCGCTCCGACCCATCGAGGGGCGCGCGATCACGTGGAGTTCGTCGGACTCGACCATCGCGCGCGTGAGCAGCACCGGAGCAGTCAGCGCGTTGCGGAACGGCGTCGCCACGATCTCGGCGACATCGGAAGGGCGGACGGGGGCGGCGGCGGTGGTGGTCGCGATCCCCGATCCCGCAGGGCCGACCAAGATCGCGTTCGCGACGCCGTTAGCGGATCAACCGATCAAGGACACACTGAAGGTCAAGGTCGGCGTCAATGGGCCGCGCGCGATCTCGCGTGTCGAGGCGCGCCTGCGTGATCGGATGATCACGCTCGACTCCACCCCAGTCGGCCTGTTCGGCGCGGTCACGGCGTGGGTGGGCACGTTCGATCTGTTCTTGCTCGGCTCCGGCTACCACTATCTCGTTGTCACGGCGACGGACGCATTGGGGGTCGCGACCGTCGATTCGATCCGCTTCGAACGCGCCGCGACGCTCAACGGCGGCGATAACCCGCCGCAACGGCGCGACCGACTCCGCCTGCCGCCGCCGTCACGGAAGATCAGCCACGAGTAGTGCGCGCTACGCGAACACCTCGAAGATCCCCGCCGCGCCCATCCCGCCACCGATGCACATCGTGACCATCCCGTAGCCGCCGCCGGCGCTGCGGAGTTGATGCACGAGCTGCGTCGTGAGCTTCGCGCCGGTCGCCCCCAAAGGATGTCCGAGTGCGATCGCACCGCCGTTGATGTTCACGCGTGTGGAGTCCATCGACAGCTCCTGCATCACCGCGAGGGCTTGCGTGGCAAACGCTTCATTGAACTCGATCATCTTGAGCTGATCCATCGTGACGCCGGCGCGTGCCAGTGCCTTCGGCACCGCCGCGATCGGCCCGACCCCCATGATGTCCGGCTCGACGCCGCCCACCGCGAAGGTGACGAAGCGTGCGAGCGGAGTGAGGCCGAGTGCCGCTGCGCGCTCAGCGCTCATCAGGAGCACGGCTGCGGCCCCATCACTGAAGGGCGACGCGTTCCCGGCGGTCACGACACCCTTGGCCGAAAAGGCGGGCTTCAGCTTTGCTAATCCTTCGAGCGTCGTCTCCGCGCGCGGCAGCTCGTCGCGCTCGAACGACACGGGGGTCTCGATCTTCCGCGTCCCCTCCCAGCGCACCCGCGTGGTCGGGATCGCGGTGATCTGCGGCGCGAAGGCATCGGCCGCGAGCGCACGAGCGGCCTTCTGCTGCGAGCCGAAGGCAAAGGTATCCGCTGCCTCGCGGGTGATCCCCCACCGCTTCGCGACGCGCTCTGCAGTGAAGCCCATCCCGATGTTCGCTTCGGTCATCTCCGGATGCAGGCGCGTGTTGAAGCCCGACATCGGCACCTGACTCATCATCTCGACGCCACCGGCGATCACCACGTCGGACATCCCGGTCATGATCGCTTGCGCCGCCATCGCGACGGTCTGCAACCCCGACGAGCAGAACCGATTGACCGTCGCGCCGCACACCTCCACGGGGAAACCAGCGCGCAGCACGGAGAGGCGTGCGGTGTTCAGCCCCTGCGAACCCTCCGGCATCGCACATCCCCAGAGCACATCATCGACGTGCTTCGCATCGAGTCCCACGCGCGCCACGACGTCGCGCAACACGTGCGCCGAGAGGTCGATCGGATGCACAGCAGCGAGGGCGCCGTCCGCTTTTCCTTTCGCGACCGCAGAGCGCGTGGCGCTCACGATCACGGCTTCCTTGAGCATCGTCATCGTCGTCGCCTCAGTTCCGCAGTGGCTTGCCGGTCTCGAGCATATGCGCGATCCGGGCCTGGGTTTCCTTGGTGCCGAGGAGGCGGAGGGTCGCCTCACACTCGAGGTCGAGCAGATCTTGTTCCGTCACCTCGCGCGGCGGACCGTCACCCCCGGCGAGGATGTACGCGACTTCATGTCCGATCCGCACATCGTGCGCACTCGCCTGTCCGCCCTCCTGGAACGACCAGAGCGCGTAGTCGAGATTGCCGAGCGCGGCGCGTCCGAGCGCGCGCATCCGCTGCTCCGGCGGGGCGACGTAGCCCGGCGCGAGCGCGAGCACGCGTGCCTTGGCATCGGAGAGCAAGGTGTCGCGGTTCATCGAGATCCGGTCGTCGCGGCGGAGATAGCCGAGACGTCGCGCATCGTGCGCGCTACCGCTCACCTGTCCGAGCGCGATGAGTTGGAAGGCACGCTTCGACGCTTCGAACGGATCAGCGCCATCGTACGGCGCGAGGTCCGCCGCAAAGCGGAAGGCGAGCTCCTTCGTGCCGCCACCGCTCGGGACGATGCCGACGCCGACCTCCACGAGACCCATGTACAGCTCGGCATGCGCCTGCACCGACGCACAGTGCATCGAGAACTCGCATCCGCCGCCGAAGGTGAGGCCGAAGGGCGCCGCGACGATCGGGAAGGGCGCGCGTCGCAGCGACATCGTCGCGGCTTGGAAGGCACGCACGGCGTGCTCGATCGCCTTCCAGTCGCCGCTCGCGAAGGCGTGGGCGCTCTGGGCGAGGTTCGCACCAGCACTGAAGGTGCGCGGATCATCGTTGCCGAGGACGAGTCCGACGTACGGGCCGCGAGCCACGCAATCGATCGTGCGTGCGATCATCTCGACCACGCCTGAGCCGAGGGTGTTCATCTTCCCCGCGAACTCAAGGCAGAGCACGCCGTCGCCGAGATCGAGGACGCGGGCTTCCTTGTTCTCGTCCACGACCTTCCCGTCGGCGCGGAGCGCGGCGAGCGCAAGGCGATGTGGCACACGCGACACGGGCGCGTAGCCGTCCGCTTGAGGCGGCGCGGACACGGAACCCTCGATCGCGAGCAGCCGCTCGCCCGACCCACTCCCAGCGTAGAACGCCGCGCCGGCCTTCGCGAGAAGTGGTGGGATGCCGAGTCCGAGGGCGGTGCACTGGGCGCGCAGCCAATCGAGACCGAGCGCGTCCATCACGCGGAACGGGCCGATCTCCCAGCCGTAGCCCCACTCGAGTGCGCGGTCGACACCGGCAATGTCGTGTGCGAGTTCGGGGGCGAGGCGCGCAGTGTGGTACGCCACCGTGACCAAGAGCGCGCGGAGGAAGTCGCCGTGCACGCCGGGGAGATCGCGCGCGCGCGCGATCCGCTCGACGACCGGGAGCTTGAGGAGCGCTTCGATCTCGGGTGTCGAGTAGCGTTGCTGCGGGCGGTACTCGAGCGTGCGCCAGTCGAGGGTGAGGATCTCCTTCCCCTGCTTCTTGTAGAATCCGCCTCCACTCTTGTCGCCCAGCCAGCCGCGTTCGACGATCGTGTGGACCCACGCGGGGAGGGAGAAGTCCTCGCCGGTGCTCGCGCCGAGCCCCGCGCTGACGTGCTTCAGCACATCGATCCCGGAGAGATCGCCGGTGCGGAATGTCGCGCTCTTCGCGCGGCCGATCAGTGCGCCGGTGAGTCCATCGACCTCGTCGATCGTGAGGCCGAACTGCTCCATCAGCTTGAAGGTCGTGAACATCCCGTACACGCCGAGGCGGTTCGCGACGAAGCCCGGGACATCCTTACAGAGCACGATCCCCTTACCGAGCACGCGTTCGGAGAACTCGCGCATCGCGTCGAGCACCGCCGGCGCCGTGTGTGGCGTCGGGATGAGCTCGAGGAGATGCATGTAGCGCGGCGGATTGAAGAAGTGCGTACCGAGAAAGCGCGACCGGAACGCGGCGGTGCGCCCCTCGAGGAGTGTCGCCATCGGGATGCCCGAGGTGTTCGAGGTGACGATCGCGTGCGGGGCGATACGCTCGAGTTCCGCGAAGAGCGCCTGCTTGGGCGCGGGCTGCTCGATGATGACCTCGACGATCCAATCGCAGTCGGCGAGGAGCACGAGGTGATCGGCGGTGTTCCCGACGGTGACGAGGCGCGCGGTGTCGGGGTCGAGGAAGGCGGCCGGCTTCCCCTTGAGCGCTTTCTCGAGACCACGTCGCGCGGGGGCGGAGCGGTCGGGGGAGGTAGGGTCGTCGCTTCCGGGGATGTCGAGGAGGACGACGGGGAGGCCGGTGGAGGCCGCGAGCGCGGCGATCCCGTGCCCCATCACGCCGGCGCCAATGACGCCGACCTTTCGAATACGCATAGCGACTCCCTGCCCATCGGCACCGAAGGTCTGTGGCGGGTCGCAGCGCTTCCCGCCTGGCTGCAATCTATAGAAGGCGGATCGTGGGGGCTTTCGGGGCCCGGGCGGGGGTGCGAGTATCCGTGTACCGGAGGAGGCGTCGATGAACCGTTCGTGGAAGATGGTCGTAGTCGTCGTGTTGGCTGCCTGCGGCGGCGGCGATACACCGAACGTCGAACCCCCCGCCTTGCAGCAGACGTCGTTCGCGCGGCTGCAGACGCAGGTGCTCCTCAAGTCGTGCGCGCTCTCCGGCTGCCATGTGCCCGGCTCGCGGTTGACCTCGTTGGACCTCTCAGGAACGGATGCTGCTGCCAAGCTCATCAATCAACCGCCGAGCCATCCGAACGCCCTCGCAGACGGCCTCAAGCTCGTCCGTCCGGGGCAACCCGATAGCTCACTGTTTTACCACAAGTTGAGCTGGGTCCCGGGCCACCACGCGCGCGACTACGGTGCGCCGATGCCGATCGGCGGGACCGCGGTGAGTGCGGAGCAGTTGGAGTTCGTGCGGCGGTGGATCCTGGCGGGGGCGAGCGCGACCAGCGATGCGATCGACCCGCAGTTGCTCACGGGAAGCACCGCGCAGGTGAGCACCACGTACGCGCCACTGACGCGCCCCGAACAGGGCTTTCAGTTGACGCTCGGACCGTTCCAGGTAGCGCCACAGTTCGAACGCGAGTTCTTCCAGTATCTCCCTGTTGGGAACGTCACCGACATCTACGTGAACCGCATCCAGATGCAGATGCGGACGGGAAGCCACCACCTCATCGCGTACGATTTCACGAGCGATCTCCCGGCGATCTTCCGGCCTGCGACCGGCGCGATCCGCGACATCCGCAATCCCGACGGGAGCCAGAATCTCCTGAACATGATCGCGATGCCCTACCACCTGTTCCTCGCCGGGGCGCAGTCACCGACCACAGAGTATCGATTCCCGGCCGGCGTCGCGTTGCGGGTGCCCGCGAACGCGCGGCTCGATCTGAATTCGCACTACGTGAACCCCGGGCGGGGCGAGATCACGGGGCAGGCAGAGGTGAACCTCTTCACTGTGCCGCAGAGCGCCGTCCAGCAAGTAGCCCAAGCGCTCTTCCTGAACAACCAGAACATCACGATCCCGGCCGGTCGCGACACGACGATCCGCACGAGCTTCACCTTTCCCGCCCGGACGACGATACTCAGCCTGACCTCCCACATGCACAAGCGCGGGATCCGGTTCGTCGTGCGGATGAAGGGCGGTCCGCGCGACGGGGAGCTCTTGTACGACACGAACGACTGGGAGCATCCGCTCATCAAGGAGTTCGCGACCCCACTGGTCCTTCAGCCCGGCGAGGGGCTGACGAGTGAGGTGACGTATCGCGGCGATCCGTCCAAGGTCGTCCGGTTCGGCCTCACGAGCGATGACGAGATGGGGATCATCTTCGGGTATTGGTACTGACGTGACGGCTGAGGTCCACCTCGCACGACAACCGATCTTCGACCGTACCGACAGCCTGCACGGCTACGAGTTGCTCTATCGCGCCTCGCCGACGGCGACCGCCGCGACCGGGACCGATACGGAGACGATGACGGCGGCGACGTTCGTGAACGCCGCACTCGCGATCGGGATCCCCCAACTCACGGCGGGCACGCGCGCGTTCGTGAACATCCCGCGCCAGCTCTTGATCTCGCGCCATTGGGAACTGCTCGATCCGACGCAGGTCACGTTAGAGCTGCTTGAGACGATCACGCCTGATCTTGAGGTCCTCAAGGCCGCGACGGCCGCGCGCGATGCGGGCTATGTGCTCGCCCTCGACGACTTCGTGGGTGGCGAGGAGTACGATCCCCTGCTGCGGCTCGCGTCGGTGGTGAAGGTCGATGTGCTCGACGCATCGGATGCGGCGCTGTTGCATATGACGCAACGCCTCGAGCGTTACGACGCGACCCTGCTCGCCGAACGCGTCGAGACCCGTGAGATGCTCGAGCGGTGCCGCGGCCTCGGCTACGGGCTCTTTCAGGGCTACTACTTCTCACGCCCGGAGATCGTGACGCGCCCGGATCTCCCCCCGGAGAGTGCGCGGGTGGCGCAGTTGATGCGCATGGCGAGCGACGACGGCACCCACGAGAACGAGCTGGAGGAGGCGCTTCGCACCGATCCGGTGCTGACCTACAAGCTCCTACGGATCGCGAACAGCGCGGCGATCGGCCGCGGCGGGATCGAGACGGTACGGCAGGCGCTCCGCGTGGTCGGGCGCGGCACGCTGCACCGGTGGCTGACGCTACTGTTCATGACGTCGGCGCCCTTGCGGAGCGGGGTGGAGAAGGCGCTCCTGCGGTCGTGTCTTGAGCAGGGACGGATGTGCGAACTCACGGCAGAAGCCGTCGGGCGCAAGAACATCGCGTCGCCTCTCTTCCTGACCGGGCTGCTCTCGCGGCTCGACGCGGTGCTCGGCGTGCCGATCAAGGAGCTCGCCTCGGCGCTCGGGCTCGGCGCGGAGGTCCAGGCGGCGCTTCGGCGTGAGGAAGGGCCGTACACACCGTTCCTCGCCGTCACCGAAGCGTACGAGCGCGGCGATTTCGATCGTGCGCTCTCCGCCGCGTCGCTGATGGGGGTGGATGACCTCCTCCCCGCGATCTACACCGACGCCGTGCAGTGGACGGCGGAGGTGCTCGCGACCTAGCGCCTCAGTTCGCGGGCGCGGTCGGTGCGGCGGCGACGGTCGGCGACGCGGGCGACGCGGTGTTGAAGGGGAGGAAGATCGTGATCCGTCGGTTCTGCGGTGCGAAGCGGTCATCCGGCACGCGCAACCGAGTGTCGGCGTAGCCGCGCACCTCCTTCAAGCGTGTGGGGTCGAGGCCGGCCTCCGCAAGGGCGCGCCGCGCCGCGTTCGCTCGGTCCGCGCTCAGCTCCCAGTTGGTGTAGCCGCGATCACTCCCGAACGGCTTGGCGTCCGTGTGTCCCTCGAGGATCACCGGGTTGCGCAGGGCACTCAGCTCGATCGCGATGAGCTCCAGCGCGGCCGTCCCCATCGGTCGCAACTCGGCCGACCCGCTCGTGAAGAACTGATCCTGCGCGGAAGACTCGATGAGCTCGATGCGCAGTCCTTCCTGCGTGACATCAACCTCGAAGCGGCCGGAGCCCAAGACGCCGCGCGCGCCGTTGAGCTTCATCTTCACGCGCTCTCCGGCTTCGTTCAGCGCCTTCTCCTCGGCGACATGCACGAAGAACTTCACCTGCGCCTGCGTGATCTTCTGCGGGCTGTTGCCGTTGGCGATGGGCGAGTTGCCGGAGCCGTATCCCTGCTTGTAGCCGACCGGATTGGAGAAGTACCCCTCGACGGCCTGCTTGGTGGACTCGTCCATGCCGAGGATCCACATCACCATGAAGAAGGCCATCATGGCGGTGACGAAGTCGGCGTAGGCGACCTTCCACGAGCCACCGTGGTGGCCGCCGTGTCCCCCCTTCTTGACCTTCTTGATGATGATGGGCTTCTTGTGGGCCTTCTGCGTCACTTAGGCCGCCTTGCGACGCGTCAGCTCTTCGAGTTCGCTGAAGGAGGGGCGCTCGTGCGGTTCGATGTTCCGGCGAGCGAACTCGACCGCACTCATCGGTGAGTCGCCGCGTGCGAACGCGAGGAGCGCGGTCTTGATGCAGAGCATATAGGCGTGCTCGGCCTGGATGCGCCCTTCGATCGAGGTCGCGATCGGGCCGAGGATGCCGTACGAAAGAAGGATGCCGAGGAAGGTGCCGACGAGGGCGGCAGCGACCTTCTCGCCGATCTCGCTCGCCGCACCGCCGATCGAGCCCATGGTGATGATGACGCCGAGCACGGCGGCGACGATGCCAAAGCCGGGCATCGCGTCGCTGACCCGGGTGATCGCGCCAGGGACCTGCATCGCTTCGTGATGCTGCTGCTCGAGATCGGCGTCGAGGATCGCCTCGAGGTGATGGTCCTCGACGGCGCCGGTGAGCAGCACCTTCAACGTATCGCAGAGCATCGCCACCGCGTGGTGGTGATGCATGAAGTTCGGGTACTTCTTGAAGATCTCGCTCTTGCTGGGGTCCTCGATGTGCGCTTCGAGTCCCACGAGTCCGTCCTTGCGGGCCTTCTGGAAGACCTCGTACAGTACTTGCAGGAGTTCGGCGTAGGCCTTCCCATCGAAGGGGTTCGGCTTGAGCAGCGCGAGCACCTGTTGGAAGGCACCTTTCAAGACGTTGGGTGGGCTGCCCACGATCATCGAGCCCAACCCGGCACCGCCGATGATGAGCAATTCGTTGGGCTGGATGAGCACGGCGAGTTCGCCGTGATGCATCACATACCCACCGATGACACTACCCATTACGACCACGAGGCCGATGATCAGAAACACGCGTCCGTCCCTGGAATGCGTCTCCCTGCGGTCCGCGACCGCACTGTCCCGAGTATCGGCCGCTCCCGGCCAAACCCTGACCGATCGGATCTCTGATGGCGAATGAACCCCGACTCGACCCTCCGCTCGCGCTGGCGGAGTCCAAAGCCCTCTCCGATGCCCTGCTACGTGGGCTCAATCACGGCCTCGCGAACCGGCTGAACGCTCTCGCGATGAACATGGACCTCGTGCTCGGGGGCGAACCGATCGACGATGAACTGCGGGAGATGCTCAACTCCGAACCCCGGCAGGTCGACGCGCTCCTCACGTTGTATCGGCTGGTGCCCGAGCGCCCCGGGGTGATCGAAGAGCCGCTCCTGCTCACGGATGTGGCCCACGATGCCGCGGCGCTCTTCCATTACCATGTCGATTTCCCCGACGCGGTCGTCGAATCGGCGGCGCTCGCCGATGCCCCGCCGGCGTTCGGTCGGCGCGATGAGTGTGCCCGCGTGCTCTGTGCGCTCGTGGCGCGCGCCGCCGCGCCTCGTCAGGTCGTCTCGCTGCGCTGGGAGGCGGACGGCGATGCGATCCGGATCATCGCGACCGGCGCGAGCGGGCACGCGACGCTGCATATCGCGTCGCTCGCGGGTGTCCGTCGCGCCGAGCGTTCGGGGAGCTAGGGGCGCGGCGCGATCGGGAGCGCGGCGACCCACTCCTTGGCTGGGCCCTGCGCGGCGCGCTGCGTCTCCTCGGTGACCTGCGCGACGATCTCGCCGCGGAGGATGCGCACGTCGGGTGGTGCTTCGATGCCGACACGTACGCCGCGGCGATCGCTCGAGATGATGACGATCTTGACGCCGTCGCCGATCTGGATGGTCTCGCCTTCCTTGCGAGAGAGGATCAGCATACGGTCACCGCTTCAGGCTGAGGAGCGTGTCGAGCATCTCGTCCACGGTCGTGATGATCTTGGCGGCCGCGGTGTAGGCTTGCTGGTAGCGGATCAACTCCACCAGCTCCTCGTCCACGGAGACGCCGCTCACCGACTTGCGGCGCTCGCCCGCCTTGGCGACGAGCGTGTCGCCGACCTTGGCGCCGGCATCGGCCGACGACTTCCGTGAGGCGAGATCACTGATGACATCGCGATAGTCGGCGCCGTAGTTCCCGCTCGTGGCACTCGGCGCGCTCATGCGGAGCGTCGAGATCGCGAGTGCGGTGGCGTTATCCCCTGGTGCATTCGGCGTCGGCCCGGTCGCGATCGCACTCGCGGATGCGCGCACGGCGGCGGAGAGTCGGATCGTCGCGGCGGTGTTGTTCCCCGCACCGGTATCGAAGAAGGCCACGCCCGTCGCCCCGGCGGTCGGCGACCAGCCGACGGTGTGAAGCGTGTTCACATCCTGCACGATCCCGGCGGCGATCGCGTCGAGCTGCGCGGTGATACCCGGGATCGTCGTGTTCACGGCGTCCATCATCGTGCCGAGACTCCCGCCCGTCACGCGGAATCGTTCGGTGCTGGTGCCGAGCCGGAAGGTGAGCGGACTCCCCGGCGCGATGCTCAAGGACTGGGGTGTGGCACCATCGACGACGGAACTGGTGCCGATGTAGACCTGATTCGCGCCGTCGGGACGGTCGGCGACCCGAACCGGGACGTACTTCGAAAGCTCGTCGATCAGACGATCACGCGGGTCGCGCAGGTCGCCGGCGGGTCCGCGTCCTGCCTCAGCGGGCACGATCTGCTGGTTGATCTGGGCGATCTGCGACGCCAGTGCATTCACGCGCGCGACCGTGTCGCTGATGCGCGCGACGGTACTCGCCCGGATGTCGGCGATCTGCGTCGCGGCGCCGTTCAGCGTGCGGACCAACGCGTCGGCGCGCTGGCGTACGACGGTCTTCGCGCTCGCATTCGATGGCGTTCCGGCGAGATCACTCCACGAGTTCCAGAACTGATCGAGCACCGCGGCCAATCCGAGTTCGCTCGGCTCCGCGAACACGGACTCGACGCGCCCGAGGAGCTCAGCACTGGCCTTGTCTCCGGCCGCGGGGGCGGACTGATCGCGGAACTCCTGATCGATGAGCGCATCGCGCATCCGTTCCAGTCGTGCGACGCGGATCCCGGTCCCGATCGCTCCGATGGGGGTGCGTTGCTCGGGCAACGGCTCCGTGGCGGCGCGCTGCCGCGAGTACCCCTCGGTCTCAGCGTTCGCGATGTTGTGCGACGCGACCTGCACCGCGGCCTGATTCGCCGCGATCGCCGTGCGTGCCGTCGAGAGGATGCCGCCGAGTCCCATCTACGCTCTCCGGTCGAGGAGGACACCACCGGTCCGGGGCTCGCGCATCCCGGTCAGCGAGGCCGCCGCCGTCGCGATGCTCCGCGCGGCGCGGTCGCCGGCCGCGATCGCTTCGCGGAGGACCCGTCGGTTGATGTCCACCTCGTGCTGCAAGAGTCGTGCGCCGACCGTGAGCAGATCGGCCGCTTCGCGGAGCGGCGTCGGGAGCTCTCCACCCATCGCGTCCTCGAGCGCCTGGATGCTGAGGTCGTCACCTTCGCCGAGCAGGTGGTTCAGGGTGCGTCGCCGCCGCCGCGCTTCGCCGAGCGTGACGAGGACGCGATGGGTCGCGTACACGCTCTCATCGACCCCATCGAGATCGTCGCGGGCGACGGACTCACGCTGCCGGCGCATGACGGTGAGGAGGTCGTCGAGGAGCTTCGCTTCGCGTGTGAGCGCGTCGGCGAGCGCCGCATGGGTCGCCTCGGTATGGGCGATCGGGCGGGCGAGGGCGCTCATCGAGTCGGTTCCACGGTCGGGGTCGAGGACACGCGGTCGCGGAAGGCGCGGACGATCGCGCCACTCAAGCCACGGTCCCACTGCGCGGGGGCCTGTTCGGCCATCCGCTCGTCGAGCATCGAGGTAAACATCTCCTCGCCGGCGCCACCGGAGAACGCGCCGTCCTGCGGCACCGTCTCGCGCATCGCCTTGAACAGTTGCTGTACGAACACACCTTCGAGCTGCCGGGCGACGCGCTGCAGAGGCGCCTGCTCGCCCGCCGCGGTCGGTGTGGCGCTGTTGGTGCCCGTGACCGGTGCCGTCATCGGACGAGGATCTCGGCCGCGAGCGCGCCCGCTTCGCGGAGCGCATCAAAAATCGCGGCCACTTCCGTCGCGGTCGATTGCGCCGCGTGGAGCGCGGCGGCGATGCGTTGCACGGTGGTCCCGCTCGGGAGGCGGACGTCGCCACGGAGTGTCGCGGTGTCGGCGACGGTGCCGATGGTGAGCGTGATCCCCGCGTGACTCACGACCGCCGCGTTCACGATAAGCTCACCGCCGGTGACCACGGTCCCGTCACGGCTATCGATGATGATGCGCGCCGGGCGATCCGACCGCACGCGCAGTTCACGCACCTTCGCGATCGTTGCGACGAGTCCACCGATGGTGTCCTTGAGGGTGAGCGTGATCGCGCCGGGGTCATCGACGACGGCGGTGCCTGGGGCGCCGAACGCCGAGTCCACCGCGGCGGCGATGCGCGACGCGGTCGCGACATCCGGATCCCGGAGGAGGAGCTTCGTCACGGAGCGGAAATCCGGGCGGGCGAGCTCGGCCTCGACGATCCCTCCATCGGGGACGCGCGCGGTGGTGAGCACCGGGAGATTGTCCGCGGACGCGCCCCCTTCGCTCATCACCAGTGCGCCCTGCGCACCAGCGACGGCGCGCTGCCCTGCGTCATTGAGGAGCGGCGTCATCCAGAGGACGCCGCCACGGAGCGAGGTCGCATCGCCGACCGAACTCACGCGCACCGCAAAGCGGCCGCCCGGACGGAGGAACGGCGACACTTCCGCGGTCACAAGCACCGCCGCTACGTTGCGCGTGCGGAGGAGATCGAGCGGGACTTCGACGTCAAAACGACGCAGCAGATTCACGACGGACTGCACCGTCTGCCGCGAGCCGGCGGCGCCGGTGACGCGATCGCCGGTGTTGTTGAGTCCGGTGACGAGCCCGTAGCCCATGAGCCGCACGGGTGGCGCGGCGTCGGGGATGATCAGGTCGCGGACGCGGACTTCTTGTGCGCTGAGTTCCGCCGCGGCAAGCAGCGCCGCGAGCGCGCACGCACCGAGCGCAAGCCAGTGCCGCACGCGACGCCCGCTCATGGCCACACCGCGCCGAGGAGCTTGGCGATCATGCTGGACTTGGGCTTGCCGAGTTTGCCGCTCTGCGCATAGGTGAGCTGCGCGTCGGCGATGCGCGCCGACTCGACGGTGTTGTCGCCCGGCGCGATATCCTGCGGACGGATCCACCCGGTGAGCGCGACGTTCTGCGGGTTCTTATCGACGTTCACCAGTTTGGAGCCGCGGATCTGGAGCATGCCGGTCGGCGAGACGGCGACCACGCGAACGCTCATCTGCGATCGGAACAGGCTCTGGCGCGCACTCTCGCCAAGCGTGCGCTGATCGCCGCGATTGTCGAATGACATATCGGCCTGCATGCGCGTGCTCGGCGCGGTGCCACTCCCGGGCAGGCGCAGGTCGGCGCCGAGGTCCTTGGTGCGACGGTCGGAGTTGTCGTCACGGAGCGAGGCGGTCGCGAGCGTCCGCTCGTCGATGAGCACCGTAACGATGTCGCCGACGCCCAGGCGGAGGCGATCGCTCGTCCACGACTGCCGCTGTGGAGGTTGCAGCGCGAACGAGTCGGTCACGACCGGCGCCGCAGGGGCGCGGCCGCGCGCCTGGGCTCCGGCAAGGATCGGGAGCGCGAGGAGCGCGAGGAGCGCACGCGTGTTCACGGCAGGGTGACCTCATCCGGGCCGGTGACGATGGCCGAGAGTTGACGTTGCGCGTCGATGCGGACGCGGATGCGTTCGCCGCGGATCCCCGTGCCGAGCGCGGTGACCGGACGCGAGAGCGCGAGGCCGGCGCTGCGGACGCGGAGCGTGACGACACGACCGGCCGTGACGAGCGCGGGCGGTTCGATGGTCGGCGGGGCGAGCGGTTCGCCCGCGCGGACGGTGCGGCGCGTCATCCATCCAGCGACGGCGTCCACCGCGTGCGACTCCCCGCGCATGTCGGCGGCGGCGAGCGCGACGCCGCGCGGGAGATCGCGCATGGCGACGACCGTGGCGGACTGTGCGGTGAGGAGCGCGGCACCAAAGGCCAGCAATGCCAGTGCCGTCACGAGTTCGCGGGTCCAGGAGCGCGCGGTGTCCACGTCAGCGTACCAGGTTGTTGGCGATCTCGGTCATCGACTCGCTGTTCTTGACCGACTTCGAGTTGAGCTCGTAGGCGCGCATCGCGGCGATCATGTCCACCATCTCCTGCACAATCTCGACATTGCTTCCTTCGAGATGTCCTTGCAGAAGGCGCCCCATTCCCTGATCCTGCGGAAAGCCGGTGATCGGATCGCCGGAGGCTGGCGTGGTACGGAAGAGGTTCTCACCGATGGCGAGCAGGCCGGAGGGGTTCGCGAAGCGCGCGAGTTCGATGCGGCCGACTTCCTCGGAGCGTCCGTCCTCGCGGTTGATGCTCACGATCCCATTCGGCGCGACCGTCACCAGCGACGCATCCGCTGGGATCTTGATGCCGGGGACGATCGTCTGCCCGCCCGAGGTGACAAGCGTGCCCTGATCGGAGATCTGGAAGGAACCGTCGCGGGTGTACGCGACCTGTCCGTTGCCGACCTGCACCTGATAGTAGCCGTCGCCCTCGATGGCGATGTCGAGCGGGCGCTGCGTCGCTTCGACCGGGCCTTGCCCTTCGAGTCGCTGCACCGCGGCGAGGCGCGTACCGCGACCGACCTGGATGGTGGGCGTGGTGTTGGCGTCGTTCTGCGAGACCGTCGCGGTGCCCTGGACGGTCTGGTAGAGGAGGTCGACGAAGTGGGCACGCGACCGCTTAAACGCGGTCGTGTTGACGTTGGCGAGGTTGTTGGCGATGACCTCGGTGCGCGTCTGCTGCGCCATCATGCCCGTCGCAGCGGTGCGGAGTGCGGGATCCATAGTGTCGTCCTCGCCGGGATCAGACCGGCTTCGCGAGATCGGTGGCGGCGATCCCGCGCACCTGATCGATGGTGGTCATCGTCTTCTGTACGGCCGCGTAGGCGCGCTGCACGGCGATCATGTCGACGAGCGCGGTCACGCTCGTGACGTTGCTCCCTTCGATCGCGCCTTGCTGCACGACCCGCTGTTCGTCGGGCATCGCTTCGTGCTCGTCGGGCATCGTGAACACGCCGTCGCCTTCGTGCTGCAGCGGCGTCGTCGTCGCGATCTGCTCGATGCGGAGGCGGCCGACCTGCTGCCCATCGGCCATGACCTCTCCGGTCCGCGAGATCTCGATCGCACTCGCGCCCGGCGGGAGGGTGAGTTCACCACCCTCGCCCAGCACCGGGCGACCGCTGGGGTCGACGATCCGCCGCTCGGCGTCGAGGCGCCATGCACCGGCGCGGGTCAGCTTCTCCTCATCGTTCGCGCCGCGGACGACGAAGAAGCCATCGCCGGGAAGCGCAACGTCGAGCGGGTTGTCGGTGCGCGTGATGGCGCCGGTCCGACGATCGGTCATCGTGCCGATCTCCGGCGTCACACCATCGGCGAGGAGGTGCGAGAACGCACGCTCCGCTCGGAACCCGCTCGTCTCAACGTTCGCGAGGTTGTTCGACGAGATCTCCTGGCGCCGCTCCCAATAGCGGAGCGCCGCAGCCGCGGTGTCGAGTCCGTTCGGTGTGATGCTGATGCCCATGGCGACCCTCCGTGATACCGAGAGTCATTGCAACCAGCGTGCCGTGCTTGCGGGGATCTGTAACACCTCGCCCAGCAACGACTTACGTGTGGAGTAGGCGCCGGATGAGTGCGTTCGAACCCAGTCGCGGGGCGGCAGGGGTTGCCGTGCGGGGGCGAAGCTGCCGGACCTTCATCGTGCGCACGACATCCTGCGGTAGCCGGGTATGGCGCGCGACGACGTTGGCGGCGGTGCCGCAGCGGACCAGCTGCTGTGCGGCGCGCACATCGCGTGGACGCGTCGGTGCTGCCGTGCGAGGCCGCAGCACGCGGACCAGTGGGAGCGCGAGCAGCAGCAACGCGCCACCCGCGAGCACGCGCCCATCGATCGTGCGTGACCCAAGCGTGAACGTCGGTGCGGTGAGCACGACCGCCGCCGCAAGCGCCGCGAGCGCGCCGAGGACAGCGGCGGCGACGAAGGCGCGCGTCGCGCTCACGCCACGTTCTCGCGCAACGGTGCCATCACCGTCCGCAGACGGCCGAGTGCCTTGGTGCGGATCTGCGAGACGCGCGACTCGGTGAGCCCGAGGATGTGCGCGATCTCGTGGAGCTTCAGCTCCTCGAAGTAGTAGAGCGAGAGTACGGTGCGCTCCTGGTCCTTCAGTGTCATGATCGCCTCGCGGAGAATCTCGACCTCCTGCGAGTGCGTGATCCGATCCTCGACCGAATCGTCCTCGTCGATCGCGAGCACTTCTGCGGGCGTCGGGGCGGTCTCATCTGAGGTCTGGGCACGACGATCGAGCGGGAGCTGCACCGCGTTCTCGACGTCTGACTGCCAGCGCCAGAGCGTCTCGAGGTCGACCCCCATGTGGGCGGCGGTCTCCGCGGCGCTCGGTGCTCGCTTGAGCTCTCGACCGAGGGCGTCGCGGGCGGCGTTGATCTCGCGCGTCTTCCGCCGGATCGAACGCGGCACATGATCCTGGCGACGGAGTTCGTCGAGGATCGCGCCACGGATCCGCGGGGCGGCGAAGGTCGAGAAGGCGAGCCCACGCTTCGGATCGAAGCTCTCGAGCGCGTTCATCAAGCCCACGGCGCCGGCGCTGACGAGCTCATCGAAGTCCATCTCGACGGCGAGTCCGCGCGCGACCTGTCGCGCGACGAAGTGGACGAGGCCGAGGTGGTCGTTCAACAGGCGCTGGCGCGCATCTTCGTCGCCAGCCCAGTAGCGCTGCCAGAGTGTGGTGCTGTCCATGTTCAACTGCTCCGAGCGTACGTACGAGGGAGGATGGAACGGCGCGTGACGTCGTCGAGCTCGGCGAGGGTCCGCCGCGTGATGGTGTCCGCGGCGGTGAGTGCCGCGGTCCCGATCGCCGCACCGGGCAGCGTGTGCCCGGCCGCGAGTCGAGACTCGAGGTCACTGTCTTCAGGAATCGTGCCAGCGAAAACGAGTTCGCGACCGAGAAAGCGGGCGCTCCCCAACTGCAGGTGATCGAACGCGCGGCGTGCGCGTGCTTCCTCGTGGCGAGGCACGAGCCATTCGACCGGGATCCCGGGCCATCGGGCGTCGGCGGCCTTGAGCAGCGCGAACGAGGCGGCAAGAGCGACCGGGTCGACGTTGCCGACCGCGATCAGGCGACGCACGCCGACGGTGCCCGCCGCGACCAGCGCTTCGAGTTGCGCGCCCGCATCGATGATGGTGAGATCGAAGCGCGGCGTGACCGCACTCAAGCGACGATGAAGCGCGCGGCGATCATTCGCGGTGAGACCGGGCGCGCGACACGTGCCGGGGCCACCCGGGAGGAGGAAGAGCCCGTCGGCGAGATGGAGCGCGGCCTCATCGACCGAGCAGTCGCCCCGCGCGAAGTCGGCGATGGAGCGCGGGGCATCGAGTCCGAACCAGCGATGGATCGTGCCGACGTGCGCATCGGTGTCGATCAGGAGCGTGCGCCGACCGCGCTCAGCCGCGGTGAGGGCCATCAACGCTGCGGTCGTGCTCGTCCCGAGTCCGCCCTTGGCACCCGCGACGACGACGATCGGATCCTCGCTCGCGCGCCACGGCGTGGTCGCGCGTTCGGTGACCCACTGCCGCAGTGTGTCGGTCTGGGTGTTCACGCAGCGGCCTCGGCCGTGAAGGCACGCCAGACGACGCTCGCGGCGCCGCGCAGATCCTCCGGCACGCGCTGGCCGTCGGTGATCCAGCGGACAGGGAGATCGACGTGACCCGCGATCGACGCGAGCATCGCGTCCTCGGGGACCTCGTCGAGCTTGGAGAGGATGCAGTGCGTGAGTCCGAGCGCGGCGAACGAGGTGCGCCAGGCGACCGTGAGTTCCGCGCGTGCGGTCACCGGGACGACGAGGTGCGTCTCATCGGGACGGATGGCCGCGAGGAGGTCGCGCCAGCCGGGTCCGTCCGCGCGTGGCGAACGGCCAGGCGTGTCGACGATCACCACATCGCAGTCGTCGAGTCGGCGGAGCGCGGCCCCGACGTCGCGCGCGTCGTAGGCGACCTCGAGCGGGCACTCCGCGATATCGGCGTAGGCCGCGAGCTGTTCGAGCGCGCCGGCCCGGAAGGTGTCGAGCAGGAGGAGGCCGACGCGCATCCCGCCGAACGCATCCGGGTGCACGGCGAGTTTTGCCGCCGTGGTGGTCTTGCCGGCCCCGGTCGGCCCGACGAGCGCGATGGTGAAGGGCGGCGCGCCCCGACGGCGCGGCGTGCGGCGTGCCTCTGGCGTGGCGAGCAGGCGACGCACGCGCGCGACCTCATGCCCCGCGGCCGCGATGACTTCGACGTCTCCGCGTCCATCCATCGTGGATCGGGAATGCGCGATGATGACATCATCACCGAGCGTCTGCCGTGCGACGTGGAACACCGAGGCGAGATCGCGACCGCGAAAGGTCTCAAGCCGCATGCTTCATCTCCCAGAGCGCGAGGGACGTGAGGTTCACTGCGGCCGGGAGTTCGGCGAGCGAGACGACGGGGAGCGCCGGCAGCACCGGCTCGATCAACCGTCGCACGCCGATCCGAAGGCCCGGCGGGACCACCAGCGGAGCCACACGCCCATCGGGCGACGCAGCGGCCAGTGCATGGAGTTCACGCAAGAGTCCGGCCAGCGCATCGGGGCTCAGCAGCGACGTGCCCGGCGCGAGACCGCGCGGCGAGAAGAGCCCCATCAACTGCGCTTCGAGGCGCGGTCCGAGCGTGATCGCGCGCACGACCCCCTGCTCATCCATGAAGGAGCGCGCGATCACATTGCCGAGCGCGCGGCGCGCGTGCTCCGCGAGCTGATCCGGGTCCTTCACCGTGTCGGCCGCATCGCCCAGCGCTTCGAGCACCGTGACGAGGTCGCGGATCGGCACGCGTTCCTTGAGCAGACGCTGCAGCACGCGATGGAGCGCGCCGAGCGAGACGCGTGCGGGGATCAGTTCATCGATCAGCGCCGGGTGCGTCTTCTTCAGCGTGTCCACCATCTCCTGCACATCCTGCCGGCCGAGGAGCTCCGCTGCGTTCAGCTTCAGCGTCTCCATCAGATGCGTCGCGACCATCGTCGCGGGCTCGACCACCACGTAGCCGAGGCCCTCGGCTTCGGCGCGACGCCCCGGGGCGATCCAACGCGCAGGCATCCCGAACGAGGGATCGATCGTCTCCATCCCATCGATGGACGCGATCACGCCGCCGGTGTCGAGCGCGAGGAGGAATCGGGGCATGACCTCCGCCCGCGCCACCTCCGCGCCACGCAGCTTGATCACGTACTCCGAGGCCGGGAGGCGCACGTCGTCGCGGATGCGGATCGATGGCACGAGGATGCCGAGTTCGAGTGCGGCCTGCTTGCGGAGCATCCCGATGCGATCGAGCAGGTCGCCACCCTGCGACTCATCCACGAGCGGGATCAGCGCGTAACCGACCTCGAGTTCGATCGGGTCGATCTGCAGAAGCTCCTTCATCGGATTCACGGCGGGCGCCGCCTCCGGTTTCACAACCGGCTCGGCGGCGAGGGCTGTAGCGGCGCGCGTGTCGATCGCCTGCTGAGCGAGCCGCGCAGTCACTGCGAGTCCCCCCGCCAGCAGCAGGAAGGGAGCGGTCGGAAGCCCAGGGATCAGGCCGAACGCGCCGAGGATGCCGGCGGCGATCCACATCGCGCGCGGATGCGCGCCGATCTGCGTCGCGAGCACGTTGCCGAGGCGCGTGCCTCCCGCCGCGTGCGTGACCATGAGGCCCGCCGCGGTACTGACGATCAGCGCGGGGACCTGCGCGACGAGTCCATCGCCGACGGTGAGGATCGTGTACGTGCTCGCCGCCTGCGCGAACGGGAGGTTCTTCTGCACCATCCCGATGAAGATCCCGCCGACGATGTTGATGCCGGTGATGAGCAACCCCGCGATCGCATCGCCCTTCACGAACTTCGAGGCACCGTCCATCGCGCCGTAGAAATCCGCGGAGCGCGAGATCTCGTCGCGGCGCCGACGCGCGGTCCCCTCATCGATCAGCCCGGCGGCGAGGTCGGCATCGATCGCCATCTGCTTGCCGGGCATCGCATCGAGGGTGAAGCGGGCCGCGACCTCGGCGACGCGCCCAGCACCCTTCGTGATGACGATGAAGTTGATCCCGATCAGGATCAGAAAGAGCACGACACCGACGGCGTAG
>JAIETI010000023.1 GCA_019745365.1 Gemmatimonadaceae bacterium
GCGGGGTACTTGCCGTCGGGGAAGTAGGAGCGATACACCACATTCATCCGCGGCCACTCCGCGATGTCGGCGACGAACACGGTGCACTTCACGAGTCGATCCATCCCCAGCCCCAGTGTGCCGAGCGTGCGCTTGATGTTCTCCATCGTCTGGCGCGTCTCGGCCTCGATCCCGCCCGGAACGAGGGTATCGGTGCTGTCCGTACCGACCTCGCCGGAGAGGTAGATCAGCTTCCCGACGCGCACCGCCGGTGAGAACGGGTTCTTGGGCTTGCCGTAGGGCTGCAAGACCTCGAAGTCACCACCACCGCGAGAGACCGACACATGACATCCCATCATCACGAGTGCGCTGAGCGCGAGGAGCCCGCCGGCGAGTCGGGTCATGGGATCTTCGTCACCTGTGAGAGCGCGTACCCGTTCTGGTCGTTCGCGACCTCGCCGCTGGGATCGACCTGGACGAGCGTCGGATACCCGAGCTCCGGGTCATACTCCGATCGGAACTGCACCGGCTTGGCGGCGCGGGCGGCGCGGATGAAGTCGAAGAGCTGATTGACGCTCTTGATCTGCGCACGCTGCGTCGGGGAGAGCGGCGTGCCATCGTCCTCGTACGTCGCCTTCGTCACGACCTCGTTCACCACCTCGATGCGGACGCGACGTTCGTTCTCCGCGCACACACAGAGGCGCGCTTGGAGCGCGGAGTATTTTGCGAAACCGTTCTTGTTCCAGAGCGATACCTGCCGATCGACGTTATCGGCGGCGATCCCGCTGACATCAGTACAGCCCGCGGTCACCGCGAGGCCGAGGAGCAGAAGAGTGCGTCTCATGTGAGGAACTCGTGGAGAAGTCCATGGAAATGATGCACGCCGTTCTCGCGCGCGGCAGAGTAACGCCCGCGGTCGTAGCTGCGCGACCGGAGATTCGTGTACACGGCTTCGCAGATCTCGATGTCCTCGTCCTGGATCTCGTCGGAGAACTGGAGAAGGCGCGTCCACGTGGGATCGGTCGCCGCGTTCTCGGGCGGCTGCGCCGCGAACCACTCGAAGACCACCTCGCAGCTGTCGGGCCCACGGGGAAGCACCACGTTCGTCTGCATCTGCCCCTGATACACGTTGAGCATCGCGTTGGGGAAGAGCCAGTAGTACTGCGCGTCCTCCTCCCCGGGCTTCGGCACGTACTTCCGATCGGTGGCCCCATGCGCGGCGCGCAGCGGGGCGTGCTGCAGCGACCAGTAGCGATGCGGTTCCACGCGGTACTGGTCGTAGTCGAGCTCCTTGTAGAGCCCCGGATGGACCGCGGGGAGATGGTACCCCTCGAGGTAATTGTCCACGTACACCTTCCAGTTGCACGCGATCGTCCAGCGCTTCGACGTCACGAAGCGCATCGCGTCGGGCTGAAAGCGCGCCGCGCGCGCCGGGAGGTCGTCGAGGAAATGCGCGAGCGGCGGCGTCTTGCTGTCGAGCGCCGCGAACACGAGCGGACCCCACGTGGCCACCTGCACCGGCATCAGCCGGAACTCCTCGGGGCGAAAGCCGTCGGTCCCCTCCATCTCCGGCGCCCGCTTGAGCTGCCCGTCGAGACCGTACGTCCATCCGTGGTACCGACACTGCAGTGTCTTACGAACGCCACACCCCTGCGCGATGGGCCCGGCGCGATGCAGACACACGTTGTGGAAGCCGCGTAGCTGTTCCCCGTCACGCACGATCACGATCGGCTCGCGCGCGATGGTCGCCGTCAGGAAGGCGCCCGGTTCAGCAAGCTGCTCGCGGCGCCCGACGAGTTGCCACGTACGCCCGAACACCTTCTCCTCCTCGAGGGCGAGGAAGAGCGGATCGACGTAGCAGCGCGACGGGATCGTCGACGCGCGGGTGATATCGGGGTCGAACGGAAAGACGAAGCTCACGACGAGGCTCCCACAGAGTCAGTGCGCATCCACGCATACACGGGGAGGCCGAGCAGGAGGGTGATCACCCCCCACATCGCGACGTCGCCCCCCGCCCCATAGAGTGCGAACAAGAGGAAGGCGAACGCCAGTGGTGCCACGACATACGCGCGGCGGCGGTCCCCATCGGTGAACCGCTCCGGGTGCTTCCGTACGAGATAGAACTCGGCACACATCGCGAACAGATGCGGCACCAGCGTGGTCAGCACGGCGAGCAGCACGATGAACTCGAACACCTGCAGCAGACTCCGGCTGAAGTACATGAGCAGGAGCGCGCTCGGCACGGCGGCCGCCACCACGAGTGCGATGTGCGGCGTGCCGTAGCGTGGATGCAGGCGCGCGAGGCCGCGCGGGAGGAGCCCGTCGTCCGCCGCGGTCACAGGGATGCGCCCTGCCATCAGGATCCACCCGTTGAGCGTCGCGAGCGCCGCCACGATCGCCGTCGCCCCGATGATCACCCCGGCGGCCGTGCCAGCGGTGCGCTCCGCCGCGAGCGCGATCGGGCGGTTCGACACCGCGATCTCCCCATTCGGCAGCGCTCCCGCCACCGCGAGCGCACTCGAGAGGAAGATGATCGTCGCGACCACATACCCGATGATCGTCCCGCGCTTGATCGTGCGTCCCCCGTCCTGGATCTCCTCCGCGGGCACCGTCCCCGATTCGACGCCGCTGTACGCCCACACCACCAGCGCGGCGGCGGCGGCGATCGCCCCATACCCCTGCGGCGCGAACGGCTGCAGCCGCTGCACATCGAATTCGCCGAGCGCCATCACCGAGACGATCAAGAGCGGGATGATCGTGAGGAACATGAGCACGATCTGCAACCGCGTCCCGAATCGGACGCCGCGGATGTTCAACCAGCAGAGCCCCCACACGAGGAGCTGCGCGACCGCGAACTGCATGAGGGGGCTCGCACCGAACGCGGTGCTGAAGCCCGTCGCGTACGCGATCGCACTCGTGACGATCGCCGCGTTCCCGATGAGCGCGCTGATCCAGTAGGACCAGACGACGATGAAGCCGCCGAAGTCGCCGAACGCCTCGCGCGCGAAGATGTACGGTCCGCCGGTTTGCGGCATGCGCGCGCCGAGCGCGGCATACACGATAGCGACGAACGCATAGCCGGCCGCCGTGAGTGCCCATGCGAGCAGCCCCGCCGGCCCGGCCTTGGAGGCCATCGCCGCTGGCAGGGTGTAGATCGACGTCCCGACCATGTTGCCGACGCAGAGCGCGACGACGCCCAGCAGTGAGACGTCGCGCCGGAACGCCGGCGTTGCTGCGGCCTCGGTCACCGCAGCGCCGGCACGAGGATCAGCGTGTGGAGCGTCTCTCGTTCGACCGCGGCGCGCGAGTACACGAGCGGGAAGTACTCGTCCTTGGCCCAGAGTTGCAGCAGGTCCCCGTAGTGCGGCGAGCCAGGCTGCCCACTCTGCCCCGGAGTGCTGGTCGCCACCGAGCGATCCCAGTCGGCGAGGTCGATGATCTCACGGAACGACGCCCCAGAACTCTGCGACCACCCCGAGCCCCCCGTCGCATACACCGTCGAGCCGTAGCCCCCGCGCGACACGCTCGGTAGATCGAACACGCTCGCCACGGGATGCGGGAAGCGCGCGACGTGTGCGGCGCCCCAGCGCCACGCGGTCGGGTCGGCGCCGAACTCGCGGCTCACCTGTGCGGTGGCGTCGTCGAGCGCCGCGATCAGGGCGGCGTCGCGCCCCGCCGTCGGATCGGCGCCGAACACCGCGTCCGGTTCTCGGAGGAACGCAATCGTCCGCTCGAGGCCGTCGCCGTCCGTGACCGACACATACTCCGCGACCTCGGCGGGGATGCGCGGCCGGATCACACGCGCGACGATCGCGCGCTCGAAGGCGGCGTAGAGGAGCGCGGCGCCGCTCTCACGGCGCATTGTGTAGTCCCACGCACCGAGCAAGCGCACGTCGGCGCGCTCCGCGAGGCCACGACGGGCGGCGGCATCGATCAGCAGCGGGACGAGCGCGCGCGCAGGGAGCGCGACTGCATCGTGCTGTAGGGCTTGGAAATCCGCGACGGTCCATCCGTCGCGCGCGCGCAGCACTTCTTTGATGCGATCGACGCGGAACGGCGCCGCCCACTCGTACGAGAGCGCGTGGCGGTAGCCCGGCGGCAGAATGTTGTGATTCGCCGTCGCGATGAACCCCGCGGCCGGATTGTATGAGCTCGGGAGCGAATCCGGGGAGAGGAACCCCGTCCACTCGAAGCGCCCGTCGCCGGGCACGGGGAGGAGTCCGCTCCAACTGCGGAGCGGCATCAACCCGGCCGCGATCCAGCCGATGTTCCCGTCCACGTCGGCGTAGATGAGGTTCTCGGTGGGGAGCTTCCAACGCGCAGCGGCCGCGCGGAAGCTCTTCCAGTCATGCGCGCGATTGATCGAGAGCGACGCCATGTAGCCCGCGGTACCCGGCTCACTTCCCACAAAGCGGATCGCGATCGCGCGGCGCCGGAGCGTGTCATCAGCGATGAGCGGGCCATGCTCCGTGAACTCGAGCATCACCGCGCGCGGCGGTTCACCCTTCACGCGGATCGTGTCGGCAAGCGCCTGCACCGGCTTCCACGTGCCGTGATTCAGGTAGCAACGCTCAGCGCGCACCGTGCGCGCGACCTGCGCGCAGGGACGTACCGTCTCGACATAGACGTCTTGCTGGTCCATCCCGACGATCGTGAAGCCGAACGCCACGCGCTCGTTGTGTCCGGCGGCGACGCCCGGCACGCCGGGCTCCCCGGCGCCGATCACGTTCCACCCGGGCCCGACGAGATGCGTCAGGTAGCGCAGTGCGGGGTTCTGGATCGCGCGGTGTGGATCGTTCGCGAGGATCGGCTTGCCGCTCGCGCTCTTCGCGCCACTCACGACCCAGTTGTTCGAGCCCTCGACGCGGGGGAGCCGGAGCTGCGCGTAGAGCGCGGAGAGATTCGGCGTGAGGGTGGGGTCGAGGCCAGTGAGATCGAGCCCGCGGGCGGGATCGTAGGCGCGCGGCGGGTCCGTCGGCATCACCGCACGTGCGCGCTCCGGGCCGATCGCGGCGACCACCCGGGCGCGCGCCAGCTCCTCGAGCGCGTTCCCGGTCATCCCGAGCGCGGCCATCCGCTGCAGCGGCACTTCGGGCGTCCACGGCTCGGGTAGATAACCCAACATCGTGAACTCGACGGGCGGCCGTTCGCGCACCGCCGCGATCTGCGCATTCACCCCGGCGACGAACGCGGTGACGAGCGCGCGGGCGTCCGGCGCGTACGACGTCCACTCCGCGACGGTATCACCCCGCCACCGGAGCTGCCGAGCGAGTCGGTCGCGCGCGACGAACTGCGGACCGAACACCTCGGCGAGCCGCCCCTCGCCGGCGCGGCGCCAGACGTCCATCTGAAAGAGCCGGTCCTGGGCCGCGACGTACCCCTGCGCGAAGAAGAGGTCGTGCGTGGTGCGCGCGTAGATGTGCGGCACCCCCCACCGATCACGCCGCACCTCGACGGCACTATCGAGCTCCGGCACGCGGAGCTCGCCATCGAGCGTGGCGAGCCGACTCTGCGCGAGCGTCTCGAGCGGCGGGCGCTGCGCGGGGAGCGCGAGCGCGCCCGTGAGCAGGAACGAGAGACAGCGACGTGCGACAGTCACGGCAACCCTCCCACGCGGACCAGCGACTATCGGATCCAGTGCCCGATGCGCGACCAGCGGATATCGGTGAGGAACGGGAGCGGACGATCGCTGTCGTCCGCGTTCCACGAGTAGTACACGAACATCGGGCGCCCGCGGACATTCGCGCGCGGCACCACACCCCAATAGCGACTGTCCTTCGAGTTGTAGCGATTGTCGCCCATCATCCAGAAGTGCCCCGCCGGGATCAGCAGCGGGCCCCAGTCATCGAGCGTCGGCTCCGCCGGCGCGCTCCCGAAGCGGGTGTTGGTGAGCGCGATCTGCTTCTGCCAAGCGAAGAGTGGGTGCGTGAAGCTTCCGTCGCCCTTGGGGTTCTCGCTCGCGCCGAAGCCCTGCCGCTGCGCGATGCCGTTCAGATAGAGCACGCCGCCACGCATGTAGAGCGTGTCGCCCGGCATCCCGATGAGCCGCTTCACGAGCGTCGGCGTTGGATCCTCGGGTTGATCGATCTGCGGCGGCGAGACGAAGACGACGATGTCGCCGCGCGTCGGCTCGGCGTAGCCCGGCAGGTTGATCCGCGTGAACGGGAGGTGTGGCCCGTAGATGACCTTGTTCACGAAGAGCCAATCGCCGATCAGCATCGACGGAATCATCGACCCCGACGGGATGCGATAGGCCTCGACGAGGAAGGCGCGGAGGAGGAGGAAGATCGCGACCGTGGCCGCGAGCGACTTGAACCCCTCCCAGAAACGCTTGAGATCGAACCCACCACCACCGCCCCCACGAGCGGCGGCGACACTGTTCTTCGGCTTGCCTGCGGACGACTTCTTGGCCACGTGCGGTCGGGGCGAGAGGGAGCGTTACGGAGGGAATCTGTCCCCGCCGCCGAGGAGCGCAACGGGGCCGCGGCGGGGAAAACAACGCGGGCGCACTCGAGAGTGCGCCCGCGCGGACCAACGAAAGCCAGCTTACTTGACGTTCTTGCTGGCGAACTTCGTGAGGTCGAACATCGACGCCGAGGCCTTGCCGCCGAACAGCTTCTTCATCTTGTCGTCGGCGTTGATCATGCGGCGGTTCTTCTTGTCCTGGAGGCCGTTCTTCTTGATGTACGCCCAGAGCTTCTTCGTGAGCTCGGTGCGCGGCATCGGCGAGGCGCCGACGATCGCAGCAAGCGTCTCGTTCGGCGTCACCGGCTTCATGAACGCGGCGTTCGGCTTACGCGCGGACTTCTTCTTCGCCGGCTTCTTCGCGGCCTTCTTCGCGGCCTTCTTCGCAGTCTTCTTCTTCGCGGCCATTCGGAGTTTCTCCTCGAACGGGATGGGTTTAGGAGTGCGGCTCGCCCGGTCGAGCACGCGTCCTGCGCTCCGAAACTACAACACGTTCCGAGGGATGCAATAGGGAATTTCCGTTTTTTCCCTCTGGAAACGCACCCATCCCCCTCGGAGAATCGCGTGCGCGACGCGCACCGCGCCCCTATTCCCCCTCGAGAAACCCCTCAAGGAGCGTGCGCATCCGCACATCGAACGCGTCGGGCGACGCATCGTCGTCGGCCACCTCTTTCCGCTCGGAGGGCGTCTCGAGGATGAGCGGGATCCCCTCGGCGCGCGGGTCGCGCACGAGCCAGCGGAACGGCTCCGCCCCGATCGTCCCCTCGCCAAGGAGCGCGTGGCGGTCCTTGTTCGAGCCGAACGGGTGCTGCGAATCGTTCAGATGGAAGAATGCGGGGGGTTCACCGATCACCCGCTCGAAATGCGCGAGGACGGCCGCCTGCGCCTCGGGGGCGCTCGCGATGTCGTGCCCGGCGGCGAACAGGTGGCAGGTGTCGAGCCCGTAGCCGGTGCGATGACGCAACTCGGCGGGCACGCGCGCGAGTATCGCCGCGATCTCCTCGGCCGAACGCCCCATCGTCCGTCCAGCACCCGCGGTGTTCTCGACGAGAATTCGAGCTGTGCCCGGCACCGTCTCCACCGCGCGGCGGATCGTGTCCCCGACGCGTTCGCAGGCGAGCGCGGGGTCGTCGTCACCGGCGGAGCCCGGATGGAAGCAGCACCCCAGCGCGCCGATCGCGCTCGTCCGCTCGAGCTCCTTGGTCAGTCCGAGCCGCGCACGCTCGGCCTTCTCCGGCTCGGGACTCGCGGTGTTGAGCACATACGCTGCGTGCACCAGCACGTGACGGCCCTCGATCCCCGCGGCCTCACGCGCAGCGGTGAACGCGGCGGCCTTCGCGGCGCTGACCCCTGCGCGCTCGTTGTAGAAGGTCGGCTTGGCGGTGAAGAGCTGCAGCGCGCGAAAGCCGCCTGCACCGGCACGGCGCGCGGCCATCGCGAACCCGCCTTCATCGGCGACATGCGCGCCGAAGATGCGGTTCATTCGCTGGCGTCCGCCTCGAAGCCCCGCTTGGAGAGCTCGATCATCCGCGCGCCCTGGAGGTACTCCACCGACTTCGGGTTCTCGAGCTTGGCCAGCCGCTTCACGACATCCGCGATCCGACGCGCCTGCTCCACGATCACCTCCACGCTCTCGGCCGACTCGGCGGCATCGAGCACGCCGCTCTGGATCAGTCCGGCGTTCGTGATGAGCGCCGCGAGCGGGTTATTGATCTCGTGCTGGATGGTGAGCGTCGTCTCGCCGATCCCGGCGAGGTAGCGTGCCCGTTGTAGCTCGCCCTCGGCCTCGCGGCGGGCCGCGTCCACCGCGATCCGTCGTTCGGCGATACGCAACCGCGCCTGGAGATTCTCCGGCGTCACCGGCTTCGCCATGTAATCGTCGGCACCCGCATCGAGCACGCTCGCCAGGTCCTCGGCGCCGTCGCGCGCCGTGACCATCAGCACGAAGGTGTGGCGCGTGCTCTCGTCCGCCTTGATGCGCTTGCAGAGCTCGAGCCCGTCCAGGAGCGGCATCTGCCAGTCGAGGATGACCATCGGCGGTCGCGTCTCGAGGAACGCCGTCCACGCTGCTTCGCCATCGGCCGCGGTCACCACCTCGTGGCCGATGACCCCCAGCACCTCTTCCAAGAAGAGGCGCGTGAAGGCGTCATCGTCGGCGAGGAGGACTTTCATGGGAGCGGTCAAGAGCGGAATGTGGCGCCCCCCCTCTGGGAATGGGAGGGGGGACGGCTTGGGAGGGGGGGCCCCCCGGCGGTATCTTTCGAGGCTCGGTCTCCGTGCCTTCCCGGTCCCCTCGCCCTCTCCGGCCCATGCGCAACGCCGTCATCCGCACTCCGCATCCGATCAACGAGCCGATCAACAGCTACGCGCCCGGCACCGCGCCGCGCGCCGAGTTGAAGCGCCGCCTCGCCGCGATGGAGGGCGACTGCCCTGAGATCCCGTTGATCATCGGCGGCCGCGAGATCCGCGCCGGCGACACCGTGACCGCGACCTCGCCGCACAAGCATCGGCACGCGATCGCCACCTGGCACAAGGCGCGCACGGCGGATGTGCAGGCAGCGGTGCAGGCCGCGGCGGACGCGCAGAAGGAGTGGGCCGCGTGGCGCTGGGAGGATCGCGCGGCGGTCTTCCTCAAGGCGGCGGAGCTCCTCGCCGGCCCGTGGCGCAGCACCCTGAACGCCGCGACGATGCTCGGCCAGTCGAAGACCGCGTTCCAGTCGGAGATCGATGCCGCATGCGAGCTGATCGACTTCTGGCGCTTCAATGCGTCGTTCGCGGAGGAGCTCTACCGCGAGCAGCCGATCGCTGCGCCGGGGATCTGGAACCAGCTCGAGTACCGCCACCTCGAAGGGTTCGTGTACGCGGTGTCGCCCTTCAACTTCACGGCGATCGGTGGCAACCTCGCCGGAGCGCCGGCGTTGATGGGGAACACCGTCATCTGGAAGCCCGCCGGGACGGCGATCCTCTCGGGCTACTACATCATGAAGATCCTGCACGAGGCCGGTCTCCCGCCGGGGGTGATCAACTTCGTCCCGGGCGATGCGGCGGCAATCTCGGATCAGCTCCTGACGCACCGCGATCTCGCCGGCGTGCACTTCACCGGCTCGACGGGCGTGTTCAACGCGATGTGGCGCACGATCGGGAGCGACATGAGCCGCTACCGGTCGTATCCGCGCATCGTCGGCGAGACCGGCGGCAAGGACTTCATCGTCGCGCACCCGAGCGCGGACCCGCAGGCGCTCGCCGTCGCGATGGTGCGCGGCGCGTTCGAGTATCAGGGGCAGAAGTGCTCCGCCGCGAGCCGCGTGTACGTGCCGAAGTCGCTCTGGAACGATGTGCGTGATCGTACGGTCGCGATGATCGCCGAGCTGCGGATGGGCGATGTGAACGACTTCCGCAACTTCATGGGCGCCGTGATCGACCAGAAAGCCTTCGATCGCATCGCCGCGTACCTCGGCGACGCCGCCAAGAACGCGAAGGTGCTCGCCGGCGGGAAGACGCACGGCGCCGACGGGTGGTTCGTCGAGCCGACGCTCATCCAGACGGAGGACCCGTCGTATCGCCTCCTCTGCGAGGAGATCTTCGGCCCGGTGCTGACCGCGTATGTGTACGACGACGCGAAGTGGATCGAGACGCTGCAGCTCGTGGATCAGACCTCGCCGTACGCGCTCACCGGCGCGGTGTTCGCGCGCGAGCGCAGCGCGGTGATCGACGCGCACACGCATCTGCGGAGCGCGGCAGGGAACTTCTACATCAACGACAAGCCGACCGGCGCGGTGGTGGGGCAGCAGCCCTTCGGCGGCGCGCGCGCGAGCGGCACGAACGACAAGGCCGGCTCGAAGCTCAACCTGGTGCGCTGGACCAGCGCGCGCACCATCAAGGAGACCTTTGTGCCGCCGACGCACTACGCCTACCCCTTCATGGACGACGCGTGACCCGAATCCCGTACGTCACGCTCGACGTCTTCAGCGAAGTCGCCCTCGGCGGCAATCAGCTCGCGGTGATCCCCGACGCGCGCGCGATCCCCGAGTCGATGCTCCTGCCGATCACGCGCGAGTTCAACTTCTCCGAGACGGCGTTCTGCTATCCGGCGGAGAACCCCGCGCACACGGCGAAGGTGCGGATCTTCACGCCGGGGGCGGAGGTGCCGTTCGCGGGACACCCGACCGTCGGTACGGCGGTCGCGCTAGCGCTCGCCGGTGCGACCGGCGAGACGCTGGTGCTCGAAGAAGGGGTCGGCCCCGTCCCGGTGCGCGTGCGCGCGGTCGCTGATGGCCGTGGGCATGGGCAGTTGAGCGTGGCGAAGTTGCCCGAGATCGGCCCGCCGCCGCCGTCGCGCGGCGTGCTCGCCAAAATTCTCGGTCTCGAGACCGATGAGATCCTCGGTGGTGCGAAGGCGCCGCAGGCGCTCTCCTGTGGGGTCCCTTTTCTCCTCGTGGCACTGCGCGACGTGGCGGCGGTGACCCGCGCGAAGATCCGCATGGAGCGTTGGGAAGAGACGCTCCGCACGTACTGGGCGCCGGAGATCATGGTCTTCGCGCTCGATCCGTCGCAGGGCGAATCGCATCTACGTGCGCGGGTGTTCTGCCCGGGGCTCAACGTTCCCGAGGATCCGGCGACTGGCTCAGCGAACGCGGTGCTCGCGGGGTGGCTCGCGATGCGTGAGCGCACGCAGAACGGCACCTTCCGCTGGACCGTGGATCAGGGGATCGAGATGCTGCGGCCGAGTCGGTTGGAGCTCGAAGCCGACAAGCGCGATGGCACCGTCACGGGGATCCGCGTCGGAGGGTGGGCGGTGCAGGTGTCGGAGGGGACGATGACCCTCCCCGACCCGACGGTCAGTTGATCGTCGGGTAGCTTCCCGTGCGCCGCCCCGCGGCGTCGAAGGTCCGCATCCCCGGGTGCCAGAGCACGCTCTGATCGCGCCCGTTCCGTTTGGCCGCGTAGAGCGCTTCGTCCGCCCGCGCGATCAGCGTCTTCACCACCTCGTCATTCCGCGCCTGCTCCGCTGCGACGCCGATCGAAATGGTGATCGGCATCTGCCCACGCACCGACGTGAAGGCACGGCTCCGGAACGCCGTGAGGATGCGCTCGGCGAGGTGCATCGCCCCCTGGGCACCGGTGTCGGTAGCGAGGATCGTGAACTCCTCCCCGCCAGGCCGTGAGACAACGTCACCCGCGCGTGCGAGCTCGCGCAGCAGACCGCCGATCTCGCGGATCACCTCGTCGCCGGTGAGGTGCCCGTACTGATCGTTCACGCGCTTGAAGTGATCGATATCGAGCGCAAGCACCGCCATCTCGTTGCTCGCGCGCACCGCGCGCGCGATCTCACGCTGGCTGAGCTGATCGAAGCCGCGGCGGTTGAAGCACCCGGAGAGCGGGTCGGTGAGCACGATCTGCTCGAGGTTGCCGCGCATCTGGTTCCACGCGCGCCCGACGAAGGTGATCTCGTCCGGGAGTCGATCGCCGGTCTCATCGTACGATGCGGAGAAGTCGCCTTCGGCGCCGCGCTCGAACACCCGCATCAGCCGTCCGAGGCGCGCGGTGCGCGCCCCCTGGAGGCCGAGGTAGGCGAGCGCGCCGATCATGAACAGCAGCAACGTCCAGAGGGCGTCGGCCGGGTCACGGAGCGCGCCCAACCGCGTCGCGGTGGCGACGAGCGCACTGTAGCCGATCGCGATCGCGAAAAGATTGTACAGTGCCGGCGCCCACCCGAAGTACAGCTGCGTGAGCTGCAGGGCGAACACGGCGACGATCAGCCAGAGCGAGTACTCCGGCGGCGGCGTGACCAAGAACATCGCGGTGAAGATGATCAGCAGGTCGGCCGCGACGACCGTCATCACCGCGCCGGTGCCCGCGCTCCCGCGTCGTCCCACGACCCGTGCGTGCAGCTGGACGAAGAGGAGATAGACCACCACCAGCCCCGCGAGGACCGCGAGGGGGTTCAGTCCGGGCGCAACGATCCCGACCAGCGCGTTCGATGCGACGAGCCCCGTGGCCTTCAGCACGATCGCCGCCGTGGACATGATCCCAGCGAAGACCGTGCGATACCGCGCCTGCCAGAGCAGGATCTCGGCGTTCGTCCGATCGTTGTGCACGATGTGAGGCAGTGCAGACACAGCGGGTGGAGCAGCGGGGGAACGAACGTGGCCGACGAAGAGAGGACGCCCCTCCCCCCGTGGCCGCAACCCCGAGAAGATGCGCTAGAAGCGCGCCTCCAGATAGAGGTCCGTCCGCCACTGCTTCACCGGGTAGAGTCCGCGCGCCACATCCATGCGGATCATCCCGTCGAGCAGCGAGCCGCCGACGCCCACACCGCTCATCGGCCGCCCGGGGCGGTCGAAGGCGTTGCGATCGCCCGCCCAACCCACGTCGCCGAACACGAGGGGCCGGAACACCCCGTTCGAGAGCGCGATCTCCGCGCGTCCCATCCAGAACGCGTTACCCCGCATCGTCCCTGCCGCCTGCCCGCGCACCGACCAGAGCCCGCCAAGGAAGAACTCGCGCTGTGCGGGGACGGTGCCTTCCGTGGTGCCGGCGGCCGCCGTGAGTGCGATTGCGGAGCCGAGGAGTTCGCGCGAGAGTGTGGCTTCGAACACCCCGCGGAGGTAACCGCTCTCGCCCGCTGCGCCCTCGAGTTTCGTGAGCGTGCTCAGCCGAAGTCCGCGGGGATCGAGACCGAGCCCACCCCGCATCTCCGTCGCCGCGCCGTACCAGACACCCTTGTTGGCCGCGACGTTCGTGAGGAAGCGCGAGTCGTTCGCGCCGCGCGTGAGGCTCCAGCGCGACGCGACCGGCGCGTTGAACTGCTGCTCGACGAAGAGTCGCGAGCGCGTCTTGCCACCGCGCCGCAGTTGGGTCAGCTCGAGCCCCGCCGCGCGGTAGTAGAACCCTTCATCGCGCGCATTGAGCAGCGTGGCGACCGAGGTTCCGAAGGAGAGTGGTGAGCCCCAGTCACTCGCGACGGCGAGCCGACGGTACGCGGTGACACCGACGGTTTCGCGCCCGTTCGTCCGGGTGAGCGTCACGTCACCGTTGAGTTGGCGGTCGGCCCACGATGCGCGTGCACCGACGCCGAGGGCGTATCCCTTGCCGAGCTCCGACTTCACGAGCACGCCGCTCCCGAACCCTTCCACACGGTTGTAGCGCGTGTGCGCGAGCCCCCACTCGACCGTCGGTGGGCGCGGTCCCCACGCAGCTTGCAACCCGAAATCGAGCGACTTCTTCAGTTCTTCGATGTCAGACTCCTGGAACACACTCTCGTCCGAGCCGAAGAGCGAGCCGGGCAACTCGGCGGAGTTCTCGAGCTTCTTCGCGTCGCACGGAACCTCGAGCACCTGCTGCAACGCGCCGTCCTGCCGTGACTGCTGCGTCGTGTAGGTCCCGGTCGCGGCGCACTGCGCCTTCTTCCGCTCCTGCGCGGCCGAGGTTCGAGACCGGCGGATGTCGCGCACCAGTGAATCGCGCACGAGCGAGTCCGTGACGCCCGCGGTCTTGAGCGAGTCGCGCAGCTCACGCCGGGTCTTCACCGCCACGATCGTCGGCAGCGAGTCCGTGCCGTTCACCGCGGCGTACTTGAATCGCTGCTCGAAGGTGACCGGGATGCGCATGAAGCTCACGACCGCCTCGGCTTCGAGTTCCTGCAGCCGCGGCAACCAGAACCGCTGGTTGTAGAGGCCGAACTCAAGGCTGATCGCGGAGATGTTCGCGCGCATCGGCGAGATGAGCGGCTTCACGAACATCGGCACATCGTCCATGGACGTCGAGTCCTCCGCCTGCGCCACATTCCAGATGTCGATGGGGATCGCGAGCCGGTACACCGCGCGCACCAACTGCGCGCTCTGTTCGTCGAACCAGAACGATCCGACGGCGAGGTTCCACCGCGGCGCGCGCGGCTCGCATCGCAGCTCGCGCAACGTGAGCTTCTTGCCGTCGGGGAGCGTGATGATCACCGAGTCACCAGTCGCGTAGCGATAGTACGCCTCCGAACCCTCGGCGATCGGGTGCACGAGCTCGCGCTCATCGACCTCCGCCTTCGCGAGCCCGCTTCCGACCCAAAGTTGCTCGCGCCCCGGATAGTACGGGATCGGGATATCGCCATCGAGATCGTTCGACGGATCATCACTCTTGGAATCGCCAGGCAGATACGAGCGTGCCCCTTTCATCTCCGCCCACACGCCTCGCCCGCGCTGCCAACGTACGCGCGAGGCATCCTCGTGGCGGAAGAGCACGCGGTCGCGCCCGATCGCTCGCAGCCCCATACCGACATTGATGCGCTGATACGCCATCGCGTCGTACGCGAGCAGCGCGGAGTCCTGCTGCATGCGTGCCACGCGCGCGCGCAGGAGCAACGTGCGCGCGGACTCGTCCTTGAACGCCGTGCGCCGCAGCTCATCGGTCACCGGCACGCGGCGCGGCGGTTTGCGGTCCTCGAGATTGCCAGCTCCCAAGCTCACCCCGACGGTGATGCTCGTCTGACGCTTCGTCGAATCGGTGCGCGGGCGCGTGGTGCGCACATCGGCGGTGACCTGCAGGGCAAGCGTGAGCGGGAGGAGCAGCGGCATCGGTTCAGCGGGTGAGAGGCGGTCTATTCCTTACGGCTTGTCACCCCCCGTGGTTTCCGCTGTTCCATTCGGCGCGGTCGGCTTGGGGGCCATGCGGTCCCGTGCGCGCGCCGCCCGCTGCTGCGTGCGTTGGCTCACCCGCGCTTCGTGGTCGCGCGCCCGGGCGTCCGTGTGCATGAACGCCGCGAGGAAGGCAGGGACGATGAAGAGCGTTGCGCCGAGGGGTACTCGACGGTCGGCTGCATCGCCGGAGCGGCGCAGGAAGCCCCTCCGCTGCACCCACACGGCGACGATGATCGTGGCCACACCGAGCCCCGCGAGCGCGAGCGGGAAGACGAGCGTGCCTTTGAAATACTTCGACGCGAGCCAGCCGATGAACCAGAGGGTGGTTCCGACCCCGACCAAGAGCACCGAACGACGGCGGAGCCAGACTGCGAGGGTCACGATCACGACGGCGACTGCGCCGAGGAGCGGATGGTATTCGTCGTACGCATTCCAGAGCGCGCCGAGCGCGATCACACCGACGTAGGAGGCGGTGAGCCATCCCCAGCGGGCGTAGTCCTCCTCCGGCGACTGCCGTCGATCCACGAGATACGCGACCGTCGCAACGATGCTCGCGGCGGTGAGGAGGTTCCATCCGCCGGTGGCGGCGCCGCGATCGCTCTCCCAGATCGCGATATGGAGATCGAACGCGAGGGTCGCGAGGATCGTGAACGGGATGAGCGCGATGGGCCCGAACGCGCGGATGCGGATGGCGATCAACGCGGCCGCGACCGCGACGAGCTCGAGCGTGATCCGTTCGGATACACACTCTGGGAAGGGCCATCCCCAGGTGCCGCAGTACGCGGGATTCGACGCGGGCCAGAGCCCCGCACCATGGCCGACGCCGAAGACGATCAGCGGGACGAGCGCGGCCGCGAGCAGCGTCGCGATCCCGGCCGCCGTGCGGAATCCCTCACGCGCGACGACGCGTGCCGTCGCGGCACAGAGGAGGGCGTACAGCGCCCCGACGCCAGCGATCCCCCACGGACCGAGCGACTTCCAGCGATCGGCGAGAAACCACCCGAGGGCGTAGATGACCGCAGCGGCGCCGAGTCCGTACGCGACCGTCACCGGGTTCACACCGCGTGGGGGCTCCACCGGAGCGGGCCCGGGTTCCGCGAGCTGTTCGATCGCGGCACGTTGCGCGGCGGAGATGATCCCGTGGCGTTCGGCGTCGAGGAGCGCACGAGCGAGCGCGGCATCGCGCGGTTCAGGCATTGCGGACTCCGAAGCGGGTGGGTCGATTTCGGTCAGTGCTCTGGAATAATGCGCGTGATCCGCGCGCGGAGCGACACCTGAGCCACAGGGCAATGCACACTGGTGACCTTCCGCTCGACGAGTTCGAGCGTCACGCCTCGCGACTCGCAGCCTGGATCCGTTCTACCCTCGAGCATCCCGAGCGGGTGAGCGTGCTCTCGCGCGCCAAACCGGGCGACATCCGCGCGCTCCTCCCCGCGCGCGCACCGCAGCAGGGCGAGTCGATGGATGCGATCCTCGCCGATCTCGATCGGGTGGTGATGCCAGGGGTGACGCACTGGAACCACCCCGGCTTTCTCGCCTACTTCGCGAACACAGCGTCGGTGCCCGGCATCCTCGGCGAGCTCGTGACCGCCGCGCTGAATCAGGTCGGGATCCTCTGGCGCACCGGGCCCGCTGCGGCGGAGATCGAGCAGGTCGCCTGTGATTGGCTCCGCGATGCACTCGGTTTTCCGGCGGGGTGGTTCGGGATGATCACCGACACCGCGTCGATCTCGACCATGTACGCGCTCGCCGCGGCGCGCGAGCGCGATCCGGCGCTCGCGATCCGTCAACGCGGGATGGCCGGGCGGAGCGATCTGCCGCGGCTGCGCGTGTATTGCTCAGAGCACGCGCATTCGTCCGTGGACAAGGCGTGCATCGCGCTCGGGCTCGGCTTGGAGAACGTCATTCGTGTCGCGACCGATGAGTCGTATCGCCTGCGCCCCGAGATGCTGGCGCGCGTGATCGCGGCCGATCGCTCGCAGGGGTTCCGCCCGCTTGCTGTCGTCGCGACGGCAGGGACGACGAGCACAACGAGTGTCGATCCGATCGCGGCGATCGCACAGCTCTGTGCGCGCGAGAGTCTCTGGCTGCACGTTGATGCCGCGTATGGTGGTGCGATGGGCTTGCTCCCCGAAGCGCGCGAGCTGTTCGCGGGGATCGAGCAGGCCGACTCGGTGGTGGTGAACGCCCACAAGTGGCTCTTCACGCCGATGGACTGCTCGGTGCTCTGGACCAAGCATCCGCGGGTGTTCCGGCGGACCTTCGCACTCACGCCATCGTATCTCGAGACCACCGATGGCGAACAGGCGCTCAACTTCAGCGACTATGGCGTGCAGCTCGGACGACGATTTCGCGCGCTGAAGCTCTGGTTCGTGATGCGCGCGTTCGGCGTGGAGGGAATGGCCGCGCGCGTGCGTGAGCATGTGCGACTCGCGCAGGTCGTCGCGGGGTGGGTAACGGCGACGCCGGAGTGGGAGCTGTGCGCGCCGACACCGATGTCAGTCGTCTGCTTTCGCCACATGCCGCCAGGCGTGACCGACGAGAGCGAGCTTGAGGCGCACAACGCGCTCATCCTCGAGAAGGTGAACGCGAGCGGGGAGGTCTTCCTCTCGCACACGAAACTCGGCCAGCGCTACGTGCTCCGGATCGCGATCGGGAATCTGCGCACGGAGGAGCGGCACCTGGCGCGAGCGTGGGAGTTGTTGGGGGAGGCGGCGGGGTAGGCACGGCCTTCGCTTGCGCTGAAGATCGCCTCCTAGTGCGCCCTTGCGGACGTTGTTCGCACGCGACACTATCGGCGGCGCCAGAATCGCACTTCACGGGAGGGGGCGTTGAGCCTGCGGCGCTTCACGATGCACCTCAGCGGAACCGCGATCGTTCTGTGTTTCTGTCTCGGACCCGTGACGGGTCGTGCACAACAGCGTTCCGCCTGCGGTCCGGTGGTGCCGCCGTCGTTTGATTTCGTTCGCCTGCACCCGAACAGCTCGAGGCTTATCTTCGCAGAACCGGTCACGGCAGAATGGACGCGGGACTCGCTCTTGCTGCTTGGCGCGCCGAGCCTCGTCGTTCCTGATAGCTCGACTCGAACCGTGTCGGTTCACGAAGGAGTCGTCCTGACCCTATCGGGCGCTCACTTTCTTGGTGCGCCTCTCACAACGATGGCGCTCCCGACACGGACGGTGCGTGCGGGTTCTTGGATCGGATCTGTGACTGTGGACACGAGCGGCCCGGGGACGGTGCTTTCGGTTTCTCGCTTACTGCGGGAGAGCTCGGTTGCGCTAGGGTCGGAGCGCATCGCAAACGAGATCCAGTTCCCGCCCTCCGATATCTCGAACGCCATCGGAATCGGCGAGTCGCTATACTTTGCTCTACTGCTCCGTTCGCTACCGAGCAGCATCTTGTTGCTTCGCTCCGCGCTCGGCCGGCAGCCGCAGTTTGCGCGTGAGTCGATCGCCTTGCCCATCACCACCGCCTTGCGGCCAAAGATTCTTGGCACGCCGAGCGGACCGCGCGTCATCGTGCAGGCGCCTGCGACCGATACGTCGTCGACGGATCTGAACAGCATTCAGTTCGTACGGAAGGACTCGAGCGCGCCCCGCGCGTCGCTCCAAACCGTCTGGAGGTCTGGACGCGCGGTCCCGATCGATTTTGCGGCATTGAGCGTAGCAGACACGATGTTCGTGGTGGTGCTGTATCGAGCTTCGGGCGCGGACTCCGGCATGGTCGCGATTGTTCGATCGAATGATGACGGGAGTAGCTGGAGCGAGGTCGTGCCGTCGTTTCCGACCTCAGACGCCGCGACCATTTCGATGGCCTCCGTTGATTCGCGAACTCTCGCCGTAGGTGCTGGAAGATCGGACTCGCGCACGCCGCCGGCCTTGTTTTTCGTTGCTGGTGGAGGCGTGAGGCGCCTGAGCATCGCCTCACTACCCGGAGCCGACTCCCGGGTTGTGCTCGCTTCGAAGTCCGATGGTTCGCTTACCGCGCTGTTCAGTTCTTTCCCGGGTGCGCTCGGCGCCGCCGTGCCTCGCCTCGTTCGACTTCAGATTCCACGGAACTGTGTCCAGGCTTCGCGGCGTGGCGCCGCCTCGAAGCCTCGTCGCCTGCCGCGCCATTCTCACACAAGGGGAGGAGAAGGTGATTCTCAAGACGCAAGCGAGATGTAGTTCGTTCGTTCGTTCGTTCGTTCGTTCGTTCGTTCGTTCGTTCTGGCTTCGGCGTCGCGATAGGGCTCGCGGTCGCGTGTGATCGTGCCCCAACGGAGACCTTGCGTAGAGATAAGTTGCCGCGCGCATCGCGCCCTACGGAGGTCGTTTTGCGGGAAGGTCCGACTGCGGTAGCACACCTGCGAACACTGGCATCGTCCGCGCGTGTTTCTCCCGCATCGGATCGCTTTCGCGCACAAGTGACACTTGCAACGGCGCCGATCGAAATCGCCCCGCCTGGCAACGTCAGGAGCACTCTTGAGTCTGACCCTGACCCATCTGCCGCACTCGGCGGTGCAGCAATCTTGAATGCGAGCGTGACCCAGTGGGCGTCTGCGGCGGAGGATGGTTCCTTTCGCGACGCGAGCGCCGCTGCCGCGTTGACCTTTCGCGGAAATGTTGGGTCGGCCCAGGTCACGACTGCCGTGACTTCGAATGGCGTCGCAGTCGGTACATGGAGCCCTAGCCCTAGAGTGCTTACGCTTCCGATCCCGCTGTACACGGGACCGCTCAATGTCACACAGGAGTACACGATGTCGCTGGGCGATGCGGGAGCAAAGTGCGAATTGACCATGCTTGGGACGGGAACCTTTCATGCTGAGTTCTCCCTAGCGGCCGGAGTTGGGAACGGCGCCTCACTTCCGCTTAGTGTTGTGTTTAGCCAGGTCGATCACGGAGTAGCGGACCGATTCACGCAAACCTCCGACGCTCCCGGTTGCAGAGGCGGCACCGGCGGCGGCATGGGCAACGAAGGCGGTCACGAGGTCTGCCTCCGTACCATCAGCGGATACATCGACCTGAATACCGGGGAAGTGGTCGTCGAGGACGACCGCCAGCAGTGCTGGCAGATCGTCGAGTACATGGACGCCCGTGCTTCTGGTGCAGGGCAGACAGTGCGCATCGTTGCGACTCCACTCACCGGTGCGGCGATCCAACTGCGGTCGACGACAAACGAGGAACTTGTCATCGAGATCGATCAGTCGAAAGCGAACGAATATGATCTTGCAAGCGCACTGATCGTTGCACGCAGCGTTGATCCCCTCGAGTTCCGAAAGCGAAAGGACGGGCGCCAATCGGCGATCGGACTCGCGTCGCCGGTCGCCACCTCGCTTTCCCCAAGAACCGGACTTCAACGCTTGAACGAGGCACGCGAGTTGATGCGTGAACTTCGCGGTGCGTCGCCCAGAAACTGGAAGCACTACCGCGACGCGCAGATCGTCGAGGCGTCCGCTTCCAAGTCGGGGCGTGCGACGAAGAAGCCCGCGCCGTAGCCCAAACAGGTCACCACAACGCAAACCGGGCACCCGCCTTCGCGAGTGCCCGGTCTGTGTCTCTGGCCTGCGTGCGGTTACGGCCGCCCGAGCGGCGGACGCGGCGGCTTCGGCGGCCGGTTCGCGTCGAGCCACGCCTTTTGCGCCGGCGTGAGCACCGCCTGCATCGCGGCGTGCATCGCCTCGAACGCGGGCTTCATCGTATCGCGGATCGTCTTCCCTTTCTCGAGGATCGCGCGCACTTCATCGCGAGTCTTCCCCGCCTGCACGGCCGCTCGGGCCTCTGTGTGGATCGCCTTGAGCGCCGCAAGGTTCGTCGCGTTCGCCGTCTCGAACGCCGTCCGGATCGCGGTCATCTGCGCCTTCTGCGCATCCGTCAGCTTGAGCGAATCGGGGAGCACCGCGCGCGGCGCGCCCATCGGGCCACCGCCCGGGCCGCGGCCGAAGCCGGAGGTCGCCGTCGTGGTGTCGATGAGATAGCTCGGCTCGACCGAAGCCAACCCGGCCTCGTCGAAGCGGCGGAAGTCGGTGGGGGTCTGGTCGCAGGCTGCCACCGCGACGACGGCAGCGAGGAACAGGGTGTGGCGTCTCAGCATCAGGTTCTCCTTCCCGGGCCCAGCCCGAGAGTCAGGTGCGTGGGGGCACAGGTGTAGACGCCCCCAGCGATCGGATGTTAATCGCGTACGGCTGACACCGCGTCCACCCACCTCATTCCGGGCGCGGGGCGGCGTGCATCGCGTGCGTCGGGATCATGTACTCCTCGGTCGGCGGCCGCTTGGGGATGTTGAACAGCCCCGTCAGCTTCTGCCGCCAATCGTCCAGGATCTCATAGATGGTCGGGATCACGAGCAGCGTGAGCACGGTCGAGGTGATCGTGCCGCCGATGATCGCACGCCCCAGCGGCGACCGGAAATCCGCGCCCTCGCCACGGCCGAGCGCGACCGGGATCATCCCCGCGATGAGCGCGAGCGTCGTCATCATGATCGGGCGCAACCGCACGCGACCCGCCTCGATGATCGCCGCGCGACGCTCCATCCCCTGCTCCTGCCCCCACTTCGCAAAGTCGATCAGGAGGATCGCGTTCTTCGCCACGATCCCCATCAGCAGGATCACGCCGATCATCGACATGATGTTCAGCGAATCACCCGTGATAAGGAGCGCGAGCACCACGCCGATCAGCGAGAGCGGAAGCGAGATCAAGATCGCGAGCGGTTCGAGGAACGACCCGAACTGCATCACGAGAATCAGGTACATGAGGAGCACCGCGAGCGCGAGCGCCGCCAAGATGCGCCCGAACACCTCCTGCTGGTCCTTCACCTCACCGCCGGCCGAGAAACGGACGCCGGGTGGTAGCGTGTACGCGGCCAACAGCTTGTCGATGTCGGTGTTGACCTCGCCCAGCGACCGCCCCGCCGTGTTCGCCTGCACGATGATCACATTGTCGCGATCGAGATGGCTGATGAGCGCGGGTCCAAGTCCCTGCTCCACCGTCGCGATCTGCCCGAGCGGCATCACGCTCGTGCGATTGTTCTCGCCCTGCACCGTCAACGAGAGCTGTTCGATATCCGCCGTCCGCGTGCGCGAGGCCGCGTCGAGTCGCACCCGTACCTTCCGGTTCTCGCCGCTGGGATCGACCCAATCGCCGACATCGACACCCGCGAACGCCGGGCGCAGCGACTGGGCGACCTGCCCAACCGTGACGCCGAGCGAGCCCGCGAGCCCGCGATTGAGCGCGATTGAGAGCTCCGGCTTCTGTCCCTTGGTCGAGAGCCCAACGTCCACTGCCCCCGGCACCGACTTCACCAGCGTCATGACGCTGTCGGCCACGCGCTGCAGCGTGCGCGCATCTTCCCCGCGGATCTCGATCTGCAACTGCTTGCGTGCGCCACCGAATCCGCTCGTGAACACCGAGACGGTCGCGCCACCGATCTGCTTGACCTCCTCGCGCAGCACCGCGCCGAAATCCTCCTGCGAGATCGAGCGATCCGCCTTGGGCACCATCCGGACGTAGATCGAGCCGATGTCCACCGCGCCGAGTGCCTGACTCGGATCCATGACCACGCCACCCCCGATCGTAGCGAAGGTGTAGCGCACCTGTGCGCCGTGTGCTCGCGCCAGTCGTGCGGCCTCCTCGACCTTCATCTTGGTGTACTCGAGGTTCGAGCCCGGCGGCGTCTCGACCTGGATCGTGATCTCCGACCGATCCGAGATCGGCACGAAGCCGAAGCCGCCGTACGTCCCCTGCAACCAGAGCGCGCCGACGAACGAGCCGACCGCGAGCGCGACCATCGCCAGGCGGTGGTCGAGCGCCCAGCCGATCACCTTCGTGTATTTGTGCGACATCCGCTCGAACCACTGGTTGAAGCGGTCGAGGGTACGCGCGATGATGTTGCCGCGTTCGTGCGCTTCGGTCTGCGGATCGGGCCAGTAGGCCGAGAGCATCGGATCGAGCGAGAACGAGACGAAGAGCGAGACAAGCACCGCGCACGCGATCGTGAGCGCGAACGGCTTGAACCACTGCCCGGCGATCCCGTACATGAACGCGATCGGCACGAACACCGCGACGATGGAGAAGGTCGTCGCCGTCACCGCGAGCCCGATCTCATCCGTCCCTTCGTGCGACGCGCGAAAGTGATCCTTCCCCATCTCGATATGTCGCACGATGTTCTCGCGGACCACGATCGCGTCGTCGATCAGGATCCCGATCGCGAGCGAAAGACCGAGCAGCGACATCGTGTTGAGCGTGAAGCCGAACGCCCACACCGCGATGAACGACGCGAGCACCGAGACCGGGAGCGCGAGCCCCGTGATCACGGTCGAGCGCCACGAATTCAGGAAGAGGAACACCACGAGCACGGTGAGGAGCGCGCCCTCGACGAGCGTCTCCTCGACGTTGCGCACCGATGCCTCGACGCGCTCGCCCGCGTTCTGCACCACCTCGAGCGTGGTCCCCTTGGGGAGCGTGGCCTGCACCTGCTCCACCGCCGCGATGACCTTCTTCGCGACCTGTGCGGTCGAGTAGCCCTTGCTCTTCTTCACCATCACGCCGACCGCGTCGCGGCCGTTGTACTGCGCCGCCGTACGCGCTTCGGCCACGCCGTCGCGCACATCCGCGACCTCGCCCAACCGGATCGCCTTCCCGCCCCGCTGCGCGACCACGAGCGCGAGGAAGTCCTCCGGCGTCTCCATCTTCCCCTTCAAGCGGATCGACCGCTCGTCGAGCGCGCCGTTCACGCGCCCCACGGGCACGGCCAAGTTCTGCTGCTGCAGCGCGCCCACGATCTGCGCCACGGAGAGCCCGGCCTGCCGCATCGCATCGGGACGGATCTCGACCGTGAGCTCGCGTTCGATCGAGCCCACGACGGTCGCCTCGGCCACCCCCGTGATCCCGCGCAGCGCGCGCGTGATCCCCGGATCGGCCACGCGCGTCAGCTCCGGACCCGTGAGCGTCGACGAGTTGAGCGCGAGCTGGATGATCGGCTGATCCGCCGGATCGAACCGACTGAGCACGGGCTCCTTCATCTCGACCGGGAGCTCCGACCGGATGCCGCTGATCTTGTCGCGGATGTCCTGCGACGCCTGCTGAAGATCTTTCTCGAAGGTGAAGAAGACGGTGATGTTCGCGAAGCCGTCCTGCGCCCCACTGCTGATGCGATCCACACCCGAGATCCCGGCGACCGCCTCTTCGACGCGATCGAGCACCTCGCGCTCCACCACGTCCGGCGAGGCGCCGGGATACGCGATCGCGACGTTCACGATCGGCTGCTGCACATCCGGGAACTCATCGGTCTGCAACTGCATCAGCGCGAAGAGCCCGAACACGACGAGCGCGACCATCGACACGACGGTGACGATGGGGCGCTTGATGGCGAAATCGGCGATGAACACGGCGGCTCCTTACGGCTTCCGCGCCGGCGAATCGCTCGGCGCGCTGACTTTGAGCGGGGTCCCCGGCGTGATGCCGAGCGCGGCGCCGAGGAGGAGCGTGTCGCCCGCGGCGACGCCGCTGCGGAGTTCCACGCGCTCGGTGGCGTCATCCTTGAGCCCCAACGTGACTTCGACGTGCTCGACCTTTCCGTTCTTCAGTCGCGAGACCGTGGGCCGCAGCCCGCGCTGATCGATCGCGGTGATCGGCGCCGCGAGGCCGTCCTTCGCGAGCGAGGCGATCCGCCCCTGCGCGAAGAGTCCCGCCACGAGCTGGCTCCCGGGGTTCGGGATGCGAGCGATGATGTGCACCTGCCGCGTCTGCGCATCGGCGGACGGCGCGATGTGGGCGATCGATCCGGCGAAGGTCTTCTCCGGATATCCGGTCACGCTGAACCGCACGCCGGCACCGAGCTTCACCTGACCGAGCTGCGCGGAGGGGACCGCGCCTTCGAGGCGCATCGTCGAGGGATCGACGACGGTGAAGAGCGGCGCCCCCGGCGCGACGATATCGCCCGCGTTCACCATCCGCTCGGCGACCACACCCGCGTACGGCGCGGTCACGATCGTCGCGTCCTTCTGCCGCTGCGCCTGCGCGAGGCGCGCCTTCGCGTCCTCGAGCTGCGCATCGGCGCTCAGCGTGCCGCGCCGAGCGGTGTCCACGTCGCGCTCGGCGATCGCACCGGCGGCGAAGAGTCGCTGCGCACGCTCGTAGTCGCGCTTCGCGATGTCGGCGCCGAGTTGCGCCTGCGTCACGCCGGCCTTGGCACTGAGGAAGGCGTCCGCGATCGCCCGGTCATCGATGCGCGCGAGCGGGGTGCCCGCCGCCACGCGGTCGCCAGGCTCGCGCAGCACCGTGAGCACCGAACCCGCAACCTCGGCACGGATCTGGGCCGTGCGCTCGGCGACAAGGGAGCCGCTGAACGCGGGGCCCGACGACATCGTGCTGACTGCCAAGACCATCACGTTGTCGGGACCGATGTTGACGGTCGCGGGAGCCTGCGCTGTGGCGGGTGCGTCGCCGCCGCCGCAGGCGGCGACCGCGACGATCGAAGCGAGGAGAGCAGCGGTGCGGAGCGACGACATAGGGCGGGAGTCCCGAGCGATGGTCAAAGAGAAGGAGGTGGAGGAGCGCATCAGTCGCGTCCTCCGATGTTCGGCGCGGCGAGCGGGAGGTCGCGGATGAGTGCGAGGCGGAGGCGTGCGACTTCGAGCGTCTTGGCGGCGTTCACCCGATTCAGACGCGCCTGCTGGAGCTGCGTGCGCGACTCCGCGAGTTCCAACGCGGTGGAGATGCGCTCGGCATAGCGGACCTCGGCGATCGCGTAGGCGCGGTGTGCTTGCTCAGCTGCGCCCGCGACTGCGGCGTAGCCCGCGAGTGCCTGTTCGTATTGCGCGAGCGTGCTGCGGAGATCGAGATCGGCGAGTTCGCGGGTCTGCTGCAGTCGCTGCTGCGCCTCGATCAGGTTCGCCTGCGCCACGCGCCGATCTCCACCGATCCGACCGCCGGTGAAGAGCGGGAACGACATCCCGAAGGTGACGTTCCAGTTCGGGAAGAAGAGTCCCATCGAGTTGGGAAGAAACGTGCCCTCGGGCGGGTAGCCGAAGCGCTGATAGTTCGAAGTGAGTTGGAGCGAGGGAAGCCGTTCCCAACGCGCGGCGCGGAGCGCGGCCTCACTCGCCTCGACCGCGGCCTGCGCCTGGCGGACGGGCGCGCGCATGCCGAGCGTGGTGTCGGGGCGCGTGTCGATCACACTGTCGCCGACCAGTCGCGTGCGCGAGGAGAGGACCGTCGCCAGCGACATCGCCTGCGCTTCCGCGGCGCTCACGGTGTCACGCAGTGGCGTGGTCAACGCGAGCTCGGTGTTCCCCGGGAGCGACAGGAGCTGCTTTAGCCGGAGATAGGCGAGCTCGCGGGTGGTGCGCGCCTGGAGGACGACGGGCACCGTGTTGTCGCGCGCGACCGCCGCACGGAGCTGATCGAACTCGGCGAGCGACCCGACCGACTTCTGGAGCGAGACCTGCGCGAGCGCGCGCTCCGTCTGCGCAAGCGTGGACTCCGCGATCTGCACGATCCGATCGCTCGCGACCGCGTCGTAGTAGGCCTGCGCGACATCGACGACGATCTGGGCGCGGGCCCCGCTGAGCGTGAGGTCTGCGCCGCGTCGGCCCGCCTCGGCCAGTGCCTTCGACGCCGCGAGACGGCCGGCGGTGAAGAGGTTCTGCGAGAAGGTGACGCCAATGATCGCCGTGTTGGGCGCGGCGAAGATCCGCGCGATCGGCGAGTCGGTGAAGTCACCGCCACCACCGCTCGAGCCGGTGTCGGGTTCGTTCGAGCTGAGGCGCTTGGTGATCGCCTGAAACTGGTTCTGGATCGCGCGCTGGTAGGCGAAGCTCCCATTCATCTGTGGGAGGTACTGACTGCGCGCCTGTGCCTGCTGACCCTCAGCGCGTAGCACACCGGCTTCGGCGATCCGGAGCGCTTCGGCGCCGGTCTGCGCGAGACGCAGGGCATCGGTGAGCGTGAGCGGTGTCGCCGCAGAACGGGCCTGCGCGAGCGCCAGCGTGGGGAGCGCCAGCAAGAGAATGAGCGAACGAGAGAGTCGCACGATGGAACGGGTCAAAGGAGAGGACATCGGAGGTCAGCTCGCGCGACGCGCGCGTGCCGGACGACGGAGGCGCGCAGCGTCGACGCCGAGCGCTCGGAGGTAGAGCCGCGCGTAGGCGGCGGGGGCAGCGGAGGCCGGCTGCGGGAAGCAGTTGGGCATGAGATCGCGATGCATCGCGTCAGCGAAGATCGCGCTGGTGAGCATCGAGGCCGCGGCGCGCGCGTCGGTGACGCGCTCGCAGAGGCCGGCGCGTTCGAGCGCGCGTGCGTAGCCGACGAGCTCGTCGTGCGCGCGGCTTGGGCCTTCGCAGCTACGGGGTGCGGCCTCCGGCTGCTCGTGGATCTCGGCGAGCGAACGCCGGATCATCTCGCGTGACGCGATCAGGTGCTCGTGCTGGGCCGCGCACCAGGCGCCGAGCTCCTGCAGCGGATCGCGCGGCGTATCTGGGAGCGGCGGCGCGACGACGGGACGCATCCCGCAGTGCTGGATCGCCTCCGCGAGCAGCGTCTGCTTCGAGCCGAAGAGACGGAAGAGCGTGACCTCATTGACGCCGGCACGTTCGGCGATGGCACGTGTGGTCGCGCCGCGGGAGCCGGCTTCGGCCCAGACCTCGAACGCGGCGTGGAGGAGTTGGGTACGGGTGGGTTCTGGCATGAGGGAGAATGTAAGTAGCTACTTACATTATGTGCAAGCGCTTGCTTGCATGCAAGCGGTTCTCGTGGGGCGCTAGTTTGACCGGATGCGCCCCACCCCCGCCTTCCTCCGCGCCGCCCTCCTCGCCGCCGCCACCCTTACGGCCCAAGAGCCGATCGACACCGCCGCCAACCGACGGATCCTTGCTGAGGCGATGGAGCGATCACGGGTCGTCGAGTCAACGCGCGAACTTGCCGAACGGTTCGGCCCGCGACTCGCCGGGTCGCCCAACTATATGAAGGCGGCCAACTGGCTCACCGCGCGCTTCACCAGCTTCGGTGCATCGCGTGCCGTGCTCGAGCCGTGGGGGGCCCGCTCCCCTGAATGGCAGCTCCGCGGCCATTCCGCCGAGCTCGTCGCCCCGTACTACCTCCGGCTGCATGCGATCCCGAAGGCCTATGCGCGCGCGCTTACCAAGCCCGTCCGCGGCGTCCCGGTCGTGCTCCCCCGCCTCACGGCGGCCGCGCTCGACTCAGCCGGCACCTCTCTCCGCGGCCGAATCGTCATGATCGGGCGCGTGCCACCGCTCATCGCCCCCACCACGCGCAAGGCGAATCCGTTCACGGTGCTCAGCGACTCCGACCTCGTGCGTCAGTCGGCGAGTCGGGGCGCGGGGGAACCGGAGAGTTATTGGGACGAAGCCGATCCGTATCTCGCCGATCTCGCCGAGCAAGCCAAGCTCCGGCAACGCCTGATCGCGGCCGGTGCGGTCGCGACCATCCAAGCGAGCCCGAGTGAGCTCACACTCGTGGTGACCGGCTACCCGTCGTATCGCTCACCGTATGCGAGTAACATCCCGGCCTTCGTGCTCGCGCGCGGGCAGTTCCGTTCGCTGCAAGCGATGCTCGAGCTCGGCGAGAAGCCGGAGGTCGCGCTCGCGCTCGACGCACGCGTGGGACGTGACTCGATCGGCTACAACGTGATCGCGGAGATCGCGGGGACGGACCCCGCGCTCAAGGACCAGGTGGTGATGCTCGGCGGTCACCTCGATAGCTGGCACGCCGCTGCTGGTGCCACCGACAACGCCACCGGCGCTGCGCTCGCGCTGGAGGTCGTGCGGATCATCCGCGCGCTCGGTACCGCGCCGCGTCGCACGATCCGCATCGGGTTGTGGGACGGCGAGGAGCAGGAGGATTATTGGGGGTCGATGGGGTGGGTGAAGCAGCACCTCGGCGATCCGGTGACGATGTCACTCCTCCCAGAACAGGCGCGACTCTCGGCCTACGTGAACTTCGACCACGGCACGGGGCGTCTGCGCGGGTTCGAACTCGCGGCGAACGAAGGCGCGCGCGCGATGACCAGCGCGTTGCTCGCGCCCTGGGCCGCGCGCGGCGCCGGGACGGTCACGCTTCGGAACCACGGCAGCACCGACCACATGCCATTCTTCGCGATGGGGATCCCGACCTTCAACTCGCTCCAGGATCCCGCCGACTACGACTCGCGCACCCACCACACCGCGCTCGATGGAAGTGGCTGGGTCCTCGAAGATGAGCTGAAGCAGGCGTCCGCGGTGACGGCGTCGTTCCTCTGGCACCTCGCCAATCGCGACGCGATGGTCATGAGACCGCCACTCCCCAAGCCGAAGCGCTGAGCCCCACCGGGACCAGCGAGAGCGGGTAGCTTTCGAGGCGTATGCCACTCCTGCTCACGCTCGTCTTCGTCCTCTCGGGGGCCGCCGGACTCATCTACGAGTCCATTTGGTCGCGCTACCTCGGACTCTTCGTCGGCCATAGCGCGTACGCGCAGGTCATCGTCCTCGTGATCTTCCTCGGCGGGATGTCGGCCGGGGCGGCCCTGATCGGCCGACGATCGTCGCGCATCCGCGATCCGCTGCTTTGGTACGCGGTGATCGAGGTGCTCGTGGGTATGGCGGGGATCGCGTTCCACGATGTGTTCGGCGCGGTGTCCGCGTTCGCATATGCGCGGCTCTTTCCTGCGCTCGCGGGCGGCGTGCTCCTCACCGTGGTGAAGTGGTCGCTCGCGGCGGCGTTGATCCTCCCGCAGTCCGTGCTGCTCGGCGCGACCTTCCCGTTGATGACCGCCGGCTTCCTGCGCCGCACCACGAGCGACGGCGTGGCCGACAGCGGTCGGGTGCTGGGTCTCCTCTACTTCGCCAACTCGATCGGTGCGGCGGCCGGCGTGCTGGTCGCGGGGTTCTATCTCCTCGGTGCCTACGGCCTTCCCGGGACGCTCCTCACCGCGGCCTTCCTGAACGTGATCTGCGGCGGGACGGTGTACGCGATCGTGCGGCTGCAGCGCGAGGCGGAAGCGCCACTCGTGGGCGAGCCACTGCCGCCCCCACCGCCACCGATCGATGCCCCGGTCATGCCCGCGCTGCCGACGCTGCGGCGTCTCCTCCTCGGCGTGGCCCTTGGGACCGCGCTCGCCTCGTTCGTCTATGAGATCGTCTGGATCCGCATGCTCGCGCTCGTGCTCGGGAGCGCCACGCACGCGTTCGAGCTCATGCTCTCGGCGTTCATCCTCGGGCTCGCACTGGGGGCGTGGTGGATCCGCGCTCGCGCCGACACGCTGCGCGATCCGATCCGCACGCTCGGGGTGATCCAGTGGTTGATGGGCGCGGCCGCGGTCGCCACGCTCGGCTTCTACCTCTCGACCTTCGACTGGACCGCGTATCTGCTGAGCGCGCTACAGAAGACCGACGAGGGGTACCGCATCTTCAATCTCTCGCGCTACGCGATCTGCCTGATCGTGATGCTCCCCGCGACGTTCTGTGCCGGGATGACGTTGCCGCTGATCACGCGGCTCTTGATCGGCGCCGGCGCGGGTGAGCGCGCGATCGGTCAGGTGTACAGTGTCAACACGCTCGGTTCGATCGTGGGCGCCGCGCTCGCGTCGCTCGTGTTGCTGCCGCTGCTCGGCTTCAAGACGTTGCTGTTGATCGGCGGCGGGATCGACATGGCGCTCGGTGTGCTCCTGTTGTGGTGGGCCGGGCGCACGAATGCGGAGACGGCACGCTTCGCGGCGATGAGCGCGGCGGGCGCGTTCGGCATCCTCATCACGACCGCGATCGGCGCGCGCATCGATCCGGGGATCACGACCGCGGGGGTGTTCCGATACGGCAGCGTCCCCAAGGCGGGCGAACGCGAGATCGCGTTCTACGCCGACGGACGTACGTCGACGGTGAGCGTGCGCCGCGCCGATGTCGGCAATGGACCGGGCGCCGAGTACTCGCTTGCGACGAACGGCAAACCGGACGCGTCGCTCTCACCGGTCTGGTTCCGACCGCCCGCGCCCTTCGAGAAGCGCAAGCGAGTCGATGGCGACGAGTCGACGCAGATCCTCCTCCCGTTGATCACCCTCGCGCACGCTCCATTCGCGAAGGAGGGAGCCGTGATCGGGCAGGGATCGGGGATGTCGTCGCACTTCCTCCTCGGCTCATCGACGTTGGAGCGGCTCACGACGAT
>JAIETI010000168.1 GCA_019745365.1 Gemmatimonadaceae bacterium
GTCGCGTCGTTCGCGTTCTGTGGCCCGATCGCGGACAGAAGCGCCGCCTGCTCAGAGAAGCGGTACAGGTTGTCCACGTGCCGCCGCATCATGATCGGCACGCCGCCGCAGGTCGGGTCCGTGGGGCGCACCTCGCAGAACACCGACTGGGCGTAGGTGATGTTCCCTTTCGCCGCGAGCCCCTGCACCGCACGCGCGTAGAGTTCCTCCGCGATGCGCGCCGATCCCTCTTCAATAAAGGGATCCTCGAGACTCGCGTTCCGTGCGATCCGTTCACCGAACGACACGATATGCTTCACCTCGTGCACAACGGTCGCCCGGATGAGGCGATACCAGTCCTGGGTGTTCGTGGCGCCCAGGCCGCTCGTGAATCCGGTCGGCGTGAACGCGTAGAAGAACGAACCCTGATTGCTCGACGGAGCCGCGGAGGTCGGATAGAAGTCACAGTTCACGACGAATCCGATGATCCGTCCGCCGACCAGTGTGTTGATCCGCGGCGAATACACCATCACGACCTTGCCGAGGTTCTGGAGCTGCCCGTCGAGGGCGAGCGGATTCCCGAAGGTCGCGCTGTCGATCCCCCAGCCGACCCGATCGAATTCATCGCCCAACGCGCGGAGCAACGAGTCCACCTGCCCACGTGTGGTCGGCTGACCGTTCAGCGTGCTGATCGTGTCCTCGACGACGATCGTGCGCGTACCGACGTAGACCGTGCGCGCACCAATCGCGATGCTCTGACTGCACGCGTTCGGCGTGTCGAGGTTCGGGATCTTGAGCGGGGTGATCGCGCCGGGCGTGTTCACCTGCTGCGCGAGCGTCGGCCCGAGCTGCAGCCGCGGACGCGCGCGCTCGACACGCCACCACGAGAGCGGTGATCCCAAGCGTTGGAAGGTCGCGCGATTGAAGTCGAGTACCGCGCGATGTGCCTGTTCTCGCTCGCGGTCCCGATCGAGCATCGTCAGCCCGGCCCACCGTGGTGATCCGATCCGCGGCGCCTCCACGACGGGTGCTGGCGCAGCGCCTAGCGCACCGATCGAGGCGGCGCTCACTGCGGTCGCGGTCGCCCCGCGGAGCGTGACACCCGACCCACCGGTCGCCATCACGCGCGCGGCATTGTACACACTCAGCAGATAGCGCCCACCATTCGCGGCAAGCTCGTTGCAGCGTGCTTCGGCGGCGGTGGCGAGCATCACCGACTGGCCCGGCTGCAGCGAACGCTGGGCTGCGGATTGGAGCGTCGCTGAGCCGACGCCGAGCTCCGTGCCGACGGTGATCTGCACCGGGACCGAACGTGACGGCTCACAGGCGAAGCCCGTCGCGGGCAGCGTCACCGTCAACGAGGTCGCGCTCGCCGCGTTCACGGTGACCGGGACGCCATCGATGAGCACGGCATTTCCCGTCGCGATCGCAGCGAACCCCGTCCCCACGATCGTCGCGGCACTCCCGGGCACGAGCGGGATCGGCGACACGCTCGTGATCCGAGGCCCCGTCACCGACGCCGGCGCCCGCACGGTGACGCGCGCGGTGGCCGTGATCCCCTGCCCCTGTGCGCTGATCGTCGCCTCACCCGCTGCGACGCCGCGCACCTGTCCCGTCGGGGTGACCGTCGCGAAGCGCGGCGCCGAACTCTGCCAGAGCAACGTCGGATTCTGGAGGAGGATTCCCGTCGCATCGCGCGCGTTCACCCCGAGTTGGAGCGTGCCCGCCGGCAGGAGCACGGACGCGGTGTCAGGCGTGATCGCGAGCGTCGCGATCGCGGGCTCGAGCACCTGGACGTCCAACTGCCCTACGACGGTACCGACGGAGGCGCGTATCGTTGCGCTCCCAACGGTCAGCGCCGTGACGACCCCGTTCTGATCCACGCGCGCGATACTCGGCGCCGATGAGCTCCAGGTGAACTGGTCGATCTCCACCGGACGCGCGGCCTCGTCCACCGCACGTGCCGTCCCCTGCACTGTGTTGCCTGCGTACACGATCGTGGGCGCCACGGACACGGTGATCCGGCGCACGCTGCTCTCCGGACTCGCGGGCTCACGCGAGCACGCCGCGAGCAACGCGCACACCACGAGCGCGTGCGCCCAGTGGAGACGGGGTTGAAGCCAGAGTCTCACCGCCCCGAAGCTACCGATTCGTTCGGCCCGCCGCGACCGCGCACGCCGACGCCGGACGCGCTACCATTGAGGGATGAGCGATGACCGCTGGGGGTGGCGCGACGATCTCGCGGAGTGGGTCCAAGGGCGGACGTGGTGGTGGCGCGCACTCCTCCTCTGGTTCTTGGCCGTGCAGGCGCTGGTCCCCTTCCGGCATGGCCCCTTCGACGAGGCGTGGAGCATCTTCGGACCGATCAATTTCGGCGCCCACGAGTTCGGCCACCTCTTCTTCGCGGTCTTCACCGGACAGTTCCTGACGACGCTCGGTGGCTCGTTGATGCAGCTGCTCGTGCCGCTCGGTGCAGCGTTCGCCATCCGCCGCGCGAACGACTTCTTCGGCGTCGCGGTCTGCGGGCTCTGGCTCGCGGAGAGCGCCGCCGAGCTGCGCTTCTACATCGCCGATGCGCGCGACATGGACCTCGACCTCGTCAGCTTCTCCCCGGACGGTGGCGACCATGATTGGAACTACCTCCTGCGCACGCTCGATTGGCTCCCGCATGACCGCACGATCGCCAAGGGACTCGGCGTGATCGCGTTCGGCATCTGGTTGGCGAGCGTGCTCTTCTCGCTCTGGCTCTTCGTGCAGATGCACCGCGCGCGGACGTCGAAGGGGTCGTGATGCCGCGCTGGATGACCACACCGCGACTGATCGTCGCGACGCTGCTGCTGGGGCTCATCGCCGTCGCCGTGGGACCACGCGCGTTCCAGTTCCTCGACCTCCGCCTCACGACCGATGCGAAGTCGATCGAAGCAACGGCCCGGGCCCGGGCGGCGGAACTCGCACTCGCTCCCCAGAGTGCGCAGACAGCTGTCGCGTTCCAGAACGATGATTCCCTACAGACCTTTCTCGACCTCGGCTTCGGCCGCGACTCGCTCACCCGCGCGCTCGCACGCCGCGATCTGACGCTCTACCGCTGGCGCGTTCGGCTCTTCTCGCCAGGGAGCGCGGACGAGGCCGTCCTCACGTTCTTCGCGGATGGGCGGTTCGCTGGGTTCCGTCGCCACCTTCCCGACTCGCTGAAGCGCCCGGCGCTCAGCGAGGACTCCGCACTCACGCTCGCGACCGACGCGATGGCGCGCGTGGGGCTCCCCGCGCTCACCCGATACGTCGAGCGGGGGCGCTCGACGGAGACGAAGCCCGGCAGCGGACGCGTAGACCATACCTTCCGTTGGGAACGCCCCGACGGCCGATTGGCCGGCGCCCCGATGCGGCTCACGGTCGTCGTCTCCGGCGACCTCGTCACGCGCGTGCATGAGGCGATCGAGATCCCGGACCGCTGGACGCGCCGCTACGCCGAGATGCGCACCCGCAACGATCAGCTCGCGGTGTTCGCGCAGATCTCCATCCCGATCTTCCTGGTGTTGGGGCTGATGGCGTTCTGGCCACTCGCCCGGACCGGCGACGTGCGCTGGCGTCCGGCGCTCGCCTTTGGCATCACGCTCGGCGTGCTCTCGCTTGGCGCGGGGCTGAACGGGATGTCCGCCGCGTGGGCCGGCTACGACACCGCGACGTCTGCCGACCTCTTCCGCAGCAAGCTGGTCGTGTTCGGTGTGTTCGCCGCGATCTTCACCGCGCTCTACGCCGCGCTCTTGGTGGCGGTGGCCGAGACGCTCACGCGGCGCGCCTTTCCAGAGGCGCTGGATTGGTACGACGGCTGGCGCAGCCGCGGTGCCCCCGAGGTGCGCACCCAGCTCTGGCTCGGCTACGCCCTCGCCGCCTTCGGATTCGCCTACGTGGGCAGCTTCTACCTGCTCACCCAGCGCGGACTCGGATGGTGGGTCCCCACCGGCGTGCTCGACGATCCGAATCAGATCGCGACGCGGTTCCCATGGGTGACGATGCTCGCCGGAGCGCTCGAGGCCGGCGTCCTCGAGGAGTGCTTGTTCCGCGCGATCCCACTCGCCCTCTGCGTGGACTATGGGCGGCGGCATCCGGCGCGCGCACGGCCGGCGATCACGCTCGGGGTGGTGGGTACCTCGCTCCTCTTCGGGTTCGGGCATGCGAACTACCCGTCGTGGCCCGCGTACTCGCGTGGAGTGGAACTCTTCGCCGAGGCGGTGATCTGGGCCTTGGTGTACCTCCGCATCGGGCTGCTCAGCACGATCGTCGCGCATGTGCTCTACGACCTCACCTGGTTCGGGCTGTTCGCGCTCTCCGGTGATTCGCTCGCGCACCGGGTGACGCTCGGCGTCGCCCTCGCGGCGTTCGCGGCCCCGGCGATCCTGCTCGCGTGGCGGCGAGGGGCGAGCGCCACGCCGCGGCGCTTCAGCGAGTGGATCGCCGCGCCACCGCCACCGCGCGTGCCGCGCGCCGCGGCCTTCTCGGTGCGCGCCCTCTCACCGCTCGCGCGCGGTATGGCGATCGTGACCATCCTCGCCGCGCTCATCGGCGCGCTCCGCCCGGTGCCGGCGCGTCGACTCGGCCCCGCCTTCACCGCGACGCCGACGGCTGTGCGCGACCGCGCCGATTCCGCCGTGCGCGCGTGGGGTGGCGATCCGGGGCGCTTCCGTGTCGCGATGACGACCGCGTCCTTGATGAGCGGCCCGCGGCAACGTTTCTTGCGCGAGCATCGCGCCGACACGATCGCACGCGCGCTCGCCCGCGACGTGCAGCCGGCCGCGCAGTGGGAGGTGCGCTACATGCGGATCGAAGGGACGGTCGCGGCCCGTGCCGAGGGGTGGCGCGTGCGACTCACCCCCGACGGTCAGGTGCTCGAGGTGGTGCGGGAGCGTGGACTCGCGGAGGCAGGCGCCACCATCGCGGCGGACTCGGTCCGTACGCTCGCCACGAGCGCGCTGCGCCGTGCGGGGATCGCGACGGCCCCGCTCCGCGAAGTCGCGCTGCAACTCCAGCCGCGCGCCGCGCGGCGCGATGCCACCCTCACCTTCGAGGACAGTTCGCGCCGGCTCCCAGCGGGAGCGACATCCCGCGTCGACGTCGAACTCGCTGGCGCGGAGATCGCGACCGTGCGTCGCTACATCGACCTGCCCGAGTCGTGGGAGCGCCGCGATCGGGCCCGCGAGGACCGCGAGACGGCGATCGCCTCGGTCATCGCGCTGACCCTGATCATCCTGTTCGGCCTCGCGCTCTGGCGCACCACACGCTGGGCGCCGCTGCTCGGGGACGCGTGGATCACCCAGCGTGCCACACTCGTCATCGCCGTCGTCACGGTGACGGCCGCGATCGTGACGATGGCGAACAGCCGCGCCTCGCAAGAAGCGGGCTGGGAGAGCACCATGCCGTGGTCCACCTACTCGACCATGACGTTGCTCCTGACGGCGTTCTTCGCTGCAGCGGTCCTCAGTGGTCTCGGCGCGCTGCAACTGACCGACGCGGTTCGACGCCGCGTCGGGATCCCACTCTTTCCGTCCCGCACACTCGATGCGAACGGGAGCGCGACGATGCTCTCGGGGCTCGCACTTGCGGCGATGCCGACCGCGCTCGAACTGCTGACACGCGCAGCCCCAACCTCCCGCTGGTTCACCGCGCCCAACACCGTCCTCGACGCGCGCTGGCCATGGATCAGTGGGACGGCCGAGTGGCTCACCGCGCTCCCCTTCGCGGCCCTCCTGCCGCTTGGCCTGCTCATCGCGGGCGCGTGGGTCCGCCCAAGATGGGCACGCGTACTTGGAATCGTCGTGCTCTCCGCCGCACTTGCCATCGTCGCGGAACGCGATGCAAGCGTGGCACGCTGGATCCCTCCCGTCGCCGGAGCACTCGCCGGTCTGGTCGGGTACGCCGCGCTCCGCGCGTGGGCGGGGATGAGTGCGCTCACCTGGGGGATCGCGATCGTGGCCGGGCCCTGCTTCAGCGCCATCGCGAGCTGGACTGAGGCCGCCTCGCCGCAGGACCGCGACGTATCGGTCGTATTGGTCGGCACCGCGCTACTCCTCCTCGCTGGCGCGCAGGAGGTGCTGCGCCGCCGAGCGCCACTACTCGTCGTGGGCGAGGTGCGGGTCGACGCGCAGCAGGAACCGCGGGATGGCGGCGTCGAACCGTGACCCATCCGGGCGGACGAAGCGATAGACGCCCTCCATGTGCCCGGACGGCGACTTGAGCACACAGAAGCTCTGATACTCATGGACGCGCCCGGGCGCGATCAGCGGCTGCGCGCCCACCACGCCATCGCCCGCGACCTCGGTGTCCTCACCGATCGAGTCGTGGATCCGCCAATGCCGCGTGAGCAGCTGCGCGGGCTGCTCGCCGATGTTCTCGATCCGCACCGCATAGGCGAACACATACTGCCCGTGCGTCGGCGACGACTCCGCCTCCCGGAACGACGGTCGCACCGTGATCCGGATCCCGTCGGTGACGCGGTGGTAGAACGGACGAGGGGTCACGAGTCGCAGGCCATGCCATAGGTTACACGTCGATGCCAACCGACGATCCGCCTCTCGCGCACCGCCGCCTCGCAAACTACGCGTGGGCGGTCCTCGGCTTCAACCTCCTCGTGATCCTCTGGGGGGCCTACGTGCGCGCCTCGGGGAGTGGTGCGGGGTGCGGTGCGCACTGGCCGCTCTGCAACGGCGAAGTCGTCCCACGGGCGGTCGCCGTCGCGACGCGGATCGAGTTCACGCACCGCGTCACGAGTGGGCTCGCCTTTCTCGCGGTCGCGGTCCTCATGTGGCGTGTGCGACGTGCCGTCGGCGTCTCCACCGCCGCGCGACGCGCGGCCTACGCCGCGATGGCGTTGATGGTCACCGAGGCGCTCGTGGGCGCGGGACTCGTGCTCTTCGAGATGGTCGCGCAGAACGCCTCCATCGCGCGCGCGTGGTGGCTGGCCGCGCACCTGATGAACACCTTCGCGCTGCTCGCGGCGCTGGTGCTCACGCCGTGGTGGCTCGCGGGGCACGCGCCGCCCGATCGCGCGCGGGTGCGCGCCGAGCGTCGGTGGGTCGCGCCGCTGCTCCTCGGCGCCCTGCTCGTCGGCGTGACCGGCGCGGTGACCGCGCTCGGCGACACGCTCTTTCCCGCGCAGAGTCTCGCTGAGGGACTGCGACAGGATGTGTCCGAGACGGCACATCTCCTCGTGCGGCTCCGCGTCTGGCATCCCGCGGCCGCGGTCGTGCTCGCGATCGGCGCGTGGTGGTGTGCCGGATACGCGACGCGCCGCCGCCCCGATGGGGCCGCCGCGCGTCCCGCGCGCTGGGTGCGCATCGCCGTGGTCACGCAGATCGCGCTCGGCGTGGTGAATCTCATCCTCCTCGCGCCGATTCCGCTCCAACTCCTGCACCTGCTCGGCGCCGACCTCACCTGGCTCGCGCTGATTCTCCTCGGCGCGAGCGCGGTGAGTCAGCCGCGGGTCACTTCGTCCGCGTAAGCGACGCCGAGAACCAGAGCTGACGTGGGAGCCCCGCCTCGTACACCTGCGGGGCGTTCGCGACGACATCGGGATTGAGGAACGCACTCGACACGTACTTCGCGTCGAAGAGATTGCTCACGGCGATCGACCCGACGAGCCCGACGCCGCCGCCCAACGTGATCGGCCGCGCCGTCGCGAGCGTCGCACGCCACACCGTCGCGGAGGGGACCGAGACCTTGTTCGCGTCGTCGGCGAAGTACTCACCCATCGCCGTCACACCGAACGATGCGCGTACCCCGTGCCCCGCCGTCGGCGCCCAGTTGACCTGTGCGCCGTACATCACATCGGGGACACCGACGGTCCGGTTGCCCGCATAGTCCGCTGTTCTCCCAGCACGACCGTAGTGCACAGAGTCGACCAGATACTCCGCGTACGTGTGACGGTTCAGCGTCAGCGTCCCCTGCGCGCTGATCCCGTCGCCGAAGGTGAGCTCGCTGGTCGCCTCGACGCCGACGCGGTGCACCGAACCCGCGGTGAAGTAGAAGCGACCGCCACGATAGGGCACGATGTCGTCGGTGATCTGCGCAAAGTACCCGGCCACATCGTACGTCAGCGCCTTCGCGAGTCCCGTCGTGCCGTGCGCCCCGCGGCTCCCAACCTCGTATGTGGTCGAGCGGATCGGGTTGAGCAGCGGATTGATGAAGTGGACCTTGTCTTGCCCGAACGTACTCGCAGGATCAGTCTCATTCCCGGCCGGCGCTTCGACCCCGCCGCCGAGATTGGCATACCAGACGGAACCCGGGCGCCGCGTCCACGTGACGCCAAGCTTCGGCGTCACGCGTGAGAAGACCTTTGTCGAGGAGAGCCCGCCGGGGAAGAAATCCTTCGACGAGTAGGTGATCGCATCGTATCGTGCTCCGACCGAGAGGCCGAGGTGGTCGCTCACCCGGAGCTCCTGCACCACGAACGCGCCGATATTGTTCGCGCCTTCCCGCTTGTTCTGCCGCAGCGTATCGCCACGCGTGTTGTTCGCCGAGAGCGAGTAGAAGAGGATCGCCCCGTCTTGGTACGCCTCGTCGACTCCGATGGTGAGCGTGCCCGCGGTCGCCCCGTACGTCGTGGGCTGATGGAGGACCGTGTTGCCGCCCACGTGATATCGGGTGAAGTCGCGGAACGTCCCGCGCTCCGAGCGCTGCAACACCTTCGGCTGCACGTAGAGCATCGCCGAGAGCTGCCCGCCGCCCGGGAGATCGTGTTCGATCGTCGAGCCGAGGCGCCCGACGCGATTGTCGCGGCGTTCAGCGCGCGCAAGGTACGTCGCGTTCGCGGCCCGCGGATCGGCGGTGTACGCCGCCGGCGAGAGTGGGCCGGGGATCCCCATGCGATTGCGGGTGGCGTACCCGAACACGCCCACGCGCGTCCTGTCGCCAACGGGCGCGTGTGTCCCTAGGCCGAGGTACGTGCGGTGCTGCGCTGAGTTCGGGCGCCATCCCTCGAAATCGGATTGCGTGAGGGTGAGCCAGCTCTTCCCGCGCCCGGTGGCCGTCCCCAAACGCAACGTCGAACGCTTGAGACCGAAGCTGCCGGTGCCCACTGAGACCTCGGAGAGGCGCCCGTCAAAAGTCGGCACGCTTGAGATGCTTACGACGCCACCGGCGGCGTTCCCCCAGAGGGAACCGGCGTTCGAACGAACAATCTCCATCGACTCCACGGAGGCAAGATCGATCCCGTCGAGCGAGGTGCGTCCATCCGGCTCGGTCTCCGGGATGCCATCAAGGAGGATCCGGACACCGCGCGTGGTGCCGGCGTTCGACCGATCACCGGCGCCCCGTGCCCCGAAGCCGCGGATGTTGATCCGCAGGTCCGTGCCCCCCGAGCGCGAGAGTGCGAGCACGCCGGGCACCATCTGCAACGCATCCTCCAGCCCCGCGGCGCGCGCCGTGGTCCACGCATCGCGTCCCACGCGCGAGACGGCGAGCGCGGTCCGATCGAGCGTGGAGTTGGTCCGTGTCGCGCGTACGGTGACCGACTCGAGTTGTGCGGTATCCTTGGCGGTCGGCGCCTGCGCGCGGAGTGGGACGGCGGATGTGACGACGAGCGTGACGACGAGCGTGACGACGAAGCGCGACAGAGCGCGGAACATGTCCGAACGGGAAGAAAGGAGCCGTGGGCCGTCGACGGCGGCCCTACAGTTGATGCAGAAATGTACGAGCGGGAACGCGAATTCGTTGTGCCTACTTCGCGCCACCCGGATTGATCCGGAGACTCCCCGGGAGCGCGTCCAAGAGCGGCTTCAAGTCAGTCGCGCGATCGAGGGGCGTCACGAAGGTGAGCCCGGGGAGCGCGACCACGAGCATCCGGTGCGTCCCGTAGAGCACGACCGTTCCACGTTCGGTATGGACGATATTGCTCTCCGAGTCGACGAAGTGCACGGGGCCATGCGCACCGTTCCCGTCGTCGTCCAGCTCTCGCGCCCGGCGCAGACTCGCCCACGTGCCGACGTCGTCCCACCCGAAGTCGCCCGGCAGCGCAAGCAGCCTCGGAAGCCGCTCCAGTAACCCGCGCTCGATGCTCGTCGCGCGGATCATCCCCACGAAGGTGGGGAGATTCCCATCGCGCAACGCGTCGAGCCCGGGACGAATCTCGACGCAGTGGGCATCGAGCGCTCGCAGCAACTCTCCGGCCGCGGCGACGACGATCCCCCCATGCCAGTACGCGCCCGCCGCGAGCGCCTGCACGGCGTCGGTCTCGCTCGGCTTCTCCACGAACTGCCGGACGATCGCCGCGCCGCCCGCCGCCACCGGCGCCGCCGCATCCAGCGCTCCATCGAGATGCAGCCATCCGAACGCGGGCTCGGCACGCGTCGCACGGATCCCGACCGCGACGAGCGCCTGCTCGCGCTGCGTGAGCGCCGCCGCTCGGCGCAGCGTGAGTCGCAGCGCATCGGGGAACCCCACGGCGAGGTCAGCGTGCATCGCGACGCAAAGCGCATCGGGCCCGGCCCGCCGGATCACCTCCTGCGCGCCCCACGCGAGCGCCGCCGCGGTACCGAGCGGTCGCGGCTCCACAAGGATGTTCTGCTCCGGCACACCGGTCACGATCGAACGGATCGCCGGGGCGATATCTCGGCTCGTAAGCACGAGCACACGGTCCGGCGGGATATCCGGCTGCAGTCGCCCGATGGTGTCGGCCAGCAGTGGCTGCCCAGTGACCAGCGCGAGCAATGGCTTGGGGCGCTCCGGAGAGGCGAGCGGCCAAAACCTCGACCCGATGCCGCCCGCGAACACGATCGCCCAGAGCGGCGCGCCGCTCTCTTCGAGCGCCACACCCGAGCGCGCGCTCATCGGCAGCGCGACATCGGCGGTCGCGCCAGCACCGCTCTTCGATCCGGGGGGGGCAGGCATCGCGCGATAAGATACACTCCAGCAGCCCCGATGCCCGACCACGCCCCCCGCCCCCTCCGCGAGCTCGACCTCGCCGCCCACCTCGCCGACCCCGCGACCAAGCAGGCGTTCGTGACGCCGATGTTCGATCTCGTCGCGTCGAGCTACGACCGCTTCACCCGCCGCTTCTCCTTCGGGATGGACGCCCAGTGGAAGCGTGCACTCCTCACCGCACTCGCACCGTGCGCTGGGGAACGGACGCTCGACCTCGCCTGCGGCACCGGCGATCTCGCGGTCGCGTGCGCCGCGGTCGGCTGCGCCGCGCATGGCGTCGACGCGTCGGCGGCGATGATCGCGTTGGCGCAGCGCCGTTCCACCACCGCGACCTTCGCCGTGGGCGATATGATGGCGCTCGACGCACCCGCCGCGAGCGTCGACGCGATCACCGCCTCCTATGCGTTCCGCAATGTGCCCGTCGCGGACGCCGCGCTCGCAGAGTGTGCGCGCGTGCTCCGCCCCGGCGGACGGATCGCGGTGCTCGACTTCTATCGACCGCCTTCGCGCCTCTGGGAGGCGCTCTTCCTCTGGTATCTCCGGCGCGCCGGCGATCTCGTCGGTTGGCTCTGGCATGACGAGCCGATCGCGTACGGCTACATCGCGCCCTCGATCCGCGCCTGGATGACCGCCGCCCAGTTCACCGCACGACTCGATCGCGCCGGCTTCGCGCTCACCACCTCACGCCGCTGGCTGGGCGGCGCGGTCGCGATGCACGTCGCCGTGCGGCGCTAGCTGTAGTTGATCAAGAGGTTGTTCACAGGCCGTAGTCGTACCAAGCTGGGGTTGTCGAGACACTCAACCGGCACCGACCAGAGGACCTGTGAACATCCACAAGAATGCGCGGTTAACGCCGGCCCGGCGAGGGGAGCTGGCGCGGCGGGCGGTGCGGCCGGGCGCCAACCTCACCGCGCTCGCGGCGGAGTACGGCGTCTCGCGCCAGACCGCGGGGAAGTGGCGCGATCGCTGGCGCACCGAGCGCACGGCGCTCCTGGGCGATCGGTCGAGTCGGCCGCACCGGTGTCCGGGCCGGCTCCCGCGCTGGCGGCGACACCAGATTCAGCGGCGGCGACAGCGGCGGTGGAGTTCGTGCCGCATTGCGTGCGATTTGCAGTTGCCGATCGCGACGGTCGTGCGGGAGCAGCGGCGCCTGGGGCTCGCGCAGCTGCGACGGCTCGACCCGCCGCGCCCGATTCTCCGCTATGAATGGCCACACGCGGGCGATCTGCTCCCTCTCGACGTGAAGAAGCTCGGCAAGATCGGCCGGGTGGGGCATCGGATGCACGGCGACCGGACCCGGCGGGTGCGCGGGATCGGCTGGGAGGATGTGCACGTGGCTATCGATGACTGCACGCGACTCCCCTACGCGGAGGTGCTCGCCGATGAGACCGGGCCCACCACCGTCGGGTTTCTCGCGCGGGCGCTGGCCTTCTATCGCGCGCGCGGCATTCGGGTCCGGCGCTTGCTCACCGACAACGGCACGAACTATCGCAGTCGGGGGCTCCGCACCGCCGTCGCGCACCACCGACTCACCCATCGCTTCACCCGCCCGTATACCCCACGCACGAATGGCAAAGCGGAGCGCTTCATCCGCACGCTGCTCCACGAGTGGGCGTACGCGCAAGCGTATCGGACCTCGGCCGCCCGCTCGCGGATGCTCGGCAAGTACCTGTACTATTTCAGCACGCACCGCCCGCACTACGGCCTGCACGGCCAAACTCCGGCAGCACGACTCGCTCAGGTCCTGTGAACAACGTCCTGATCAACAACATCTAGCGCGCGCTCGCACCGAAGCGCGCGAGCCGGAACGGCGCGGGATCAAAGGTCGGCGTCTCACCAAGGATGAGCTGTGCTTGGAGTTCGCCGATTGCACCGGCGAATTTGAAGCCATGCCCCGAGCAGGCACTGGTCACGAGCACCCGAGGTTCCTCGGGGAGTCGATCGATGAGGAAGTGCAGATCGGGCGTGTCGGTGTAGGAGCAGATTGCGGCTTCGTTCACCGGCGCGTGCGCGACCCAGGAAAAGAGCCGCGCCACGCCACCGCGCACCCGCGCGAGGTCCGCGGCGGTCACCGCACGTTCGATCGTGTCGGGATCGTCGATCGGGCCACCCGCATGATGTACGGCGGCTTTCCATCCGCGCGGCTGATCCGGGAATCCGTAGATCGCTTGCCCATCCTCGAACTCACAGATCCAGATGGGAAAGCGATCCGCGGCGAAGCGATCGCGTGCCGCGCCCGCGTCGAACCAGACGAGCGTCTGCCGTTCGCCGGTGAGCGGCAGCGCGCGCGTGGGTGCGATGAGCGCGCGCGTCCATGCCCCCGCTGCGATGATGACCTGTGCCGCGTGATAGCGGCCGCGTTCGGTGGTCACTCGGATGCCGTCACCGTCGCGCGCCCACGAGAGCACGCGTTCGTCGGTGTGGATCGCGGCGCCAGCGGCGCGCGCACCTGCGAGTTGCGCCGCGACCGCACGCTCAGGATCGAGATACCCCGCGCGCGGATCGAGCAGCGCCACGAAGTGTGCAGGGAGCTCGAACTGAGGAAAGCGCGACGCGAGTGTCCGCGCATCGAACTCCTGAGCGGGGAGCCCATACCGCGCTGCACTCTCACGCGTCCCGCGGATCAACGCGCTCTCCGGTGCGCCGATCATGAGCCCACCACATGGGGTGAAGAGACGCTCGCCGCACTCCGCCTCGAGTGTCTCCCAGAGCGTGTAGGCGCGCTGCAGGAGCGGGACATAGAGCGGATCCTCGAAATAGATCTCGCGGATGATCCGCGTCTCGCCGTGGGTGGACCCCATCGCGTGCGGTGGGGCCCAACGATCGATGCCGAGCACCCGCGCGCCACGCCGCGCGAGCTCGCGGGCGGCGGCGCTCCCTATGGCGCCGAGCCCGATGACAATGACGTCGAACGCCGGACTCACTTCTTCATCAACTTCCGTTCGAAGTACGCGGCCGCGGCGTCGTACACGCGCACGCCATTCGCATGACGCATCCAGTGGTGCGTGTCGTCGGGAATCACGAGCTCTTCGTACTCCACCCCCTGAGCCCTGAGTCGCGCCACGAGATCGACGGTCTGCGAGAAGCGCACGTTGCGGTCCTCATCGCCGTGGATGAGGAGCACCGGCGACTTCCACTGCGACACATACGCGATCGGCGACGACGTCCACGCGAGTTCTTGTGCGTTGGCGCGGTCATCGCCTTCCATGCGCCCACCGGTCATCGCCGCCGCGAGCGCGGCGCCCGCTCCGGAGTTCGGCGTGGTGAAGTCATGCACGCCGTGGATGTCCACCCCCGCCGCGAAGAGGTCCGAGTTCTTCCCGAGCGCGAGCGCGGTGAGGAAGCCGCCGTACGAGCCGCCGTAGATGCCGATACGTGCCGGGTCGATGTTCGGCTGCGCACGGAGCCACTCTGCCCCAGCCTTCACATCGAGATACTCGCTCGCACCCTGCGCGCCTGCGTTCGGCGGACGATGGAAATCGAAGCCGTAGCCGATCCCCAACCGATAGTTCACGCTGAGCACGACGAACCCGCGGCTCGCGAGATACTGATTCATCGCGTAGGTCGCTGAGTAGTAGTCGGAGTAGTGCCAGGTGAGGAGCATCTGCCGCGGCGGTCCACCGTGCACGAAGATGATCGCCGGTTTCTTCCCGCTCCCACCCGCGGGCGGCTCGAACAGCTGCGCGTGCACGCTCACGCCATCGCTCGCCTTGTACACGACCTTCTTCGGCGTGACGAGCTTTGCGCTCGGGAAGTCTGCGGGCACCCGCTCGGCACCGAGCATGATCGTGGCCGTGCTGCGTGCAGCACGCACCATGGGCAGCGGCGGCCGTTGCGAGGAGCCACCGATGTAAGCGATCGCGCCGTCCGCGAGCGCCACCGGGGTCCACTCCGATCCCGATCCCGGCGTGAGTACCTCCGGGGCAGCGCGATCGACCGGGACGCGCACCACATGGCGACGATCGATGTCGTTCGTGTCGGGCCCGGTGTTTCCAGCGAAGTAGAGCTGCTTGCCGTCAGGCGAGAGTGAGATGTACTCCGCCATGTAGTTGCCCGGCGTGAGCAGGAGCGGGTCACCGCCCGTCTCCGCGATCGAGTAGAGGTGCGGCCACCCATCGACGTACGAAAGGAAGGTGATCCGACCGATCGCGGCGTAGCGCAGGTTCGTGCCGCCCTCGGTGCTCGGCGGCGAACCGCGCAGCGTGGTCGGCGCCTGCCAGAGTCGCATCGTCGCGCCGTTCGCGACGTCGGCGCTCCAGATCGCCCACGGCTGGTGCCGCGGCGTCAGGACCGGCGCCGGCGCGCCGCCCGACCCCGGACGACGGATGAAGGCGAGTCGCGTCCCGCTCGGCGACCACCGCGGCGAACCGTCGCGGTAGGTACCGGGATCGATCCAGCGCAACGGCGTCTGATCGTCCACGAAGATGCCGATGAACGCGTGATCGCCGCGGTTGGAGACGAAGGCGAGTTGCTTCCCATCTGGCGAGTACTGCAGGTCGGAGACCGAACCGCTCGTTTGGAAGAGCCTTTTCGGTGCGGCCGAGCCATCGATCGGCACGATCCACGGTTGTCCGTTCACGAGGAAGGCCACGCGATCGCCCGCAGGCGTGATCACGGGATCGTCACCCTCAGCGAGCACCTTTGCGCCACCGGCGGAGAAGGGCGCCGCCCAGATCTGCACCTTGGGTGGGATCGGAAGCGCGAGTGGGTTCGGCGGCGGGCCAGCCCAATTGCCCCCGTGTTCACCGCCACGCACGAACACCACCCACTTCCCGTCGCTCGAGAGCTGCAGCGAGGTGAGTTCCTGTCCGTCATCGAGGGTGAAGTCAGTCAGCGGTCGCGCGGTCCAGGTCGGCCCCTCGGCCGCGTACACATTGCGCTTCCCTTGCTCATAGAACGCCCACGCGATTCGCGGCGCGGCGCTCGCGGCGGTGAGCTCGTTCGGGAATGGATTGGACTTCACCTGCGCCATCGTGAACCCGCTCTGGGCGGGGAGGGCGGCGGCGAACAGAAGCGCGGCGTACCGCGCGCGACGAAGCAGAGCGATCGGCATCGAGACCTCGGGTAGGACGACGCTGAGAAGGTACGCCGCGGCGTGGCGGAACGCCTCCCGTGCGGCGGGGGGAATCCCGACGCCCCTTCCCCGGGAACCCCGATGGCTGGAAGCCCCGCGGGGGCGCTTCGTACAGGTGGCGGAGTGGGGTCCGCCCGGACGGGAGGGCGTATGGCAGAGATCGTGATCCTTGGAGCAGGCGCGGGCGGCACCTCGGTCGCCCATCGGCTCGCGCGGCGCTTCGCGCGTGAAGTCGCGAGCGGTGCGACCCGCATCACCGTCGTGGACGACGCGCCGCACCACCTCATGCAGCAGGGGCTCCTCGACGTGGTCTTCGGCTCCCGGCCGCCGCGGTCGGTACAGCGCCCGCGCCTCGCCACACTCCCCGCCTCCGTCACGGTACGCACCGCGCGCGTGATACGTGTTGAACGGCGCGAGAGCGCCGTCTATCTCGAGGACGGCACGCGCCTCGGCTACGAGATCCTCATCATCGCGACCGGCGCACGCATCGCCCCGCTGGAACTCCCGGGGCTTGTCGGCCCCGGCTGGCACACGTCGGTCTTCGATTTCTACACGTTGCGTGGGGCGGTCGCGCTGAATCGCGCGCTGGCGGGCTTCAGCGGCGGGCGCTTCCTCATCGACATCGCGGACTTCCCCATCCGGAACCCCGCGGCGCCGGTCTCATTCGCCTGCCTAGCGGATGCGTACTTCCGCGCGCGCGGGATCCGCGAGCAGGTCGAGCTCTGCTTCCTGACCCCGCTCCCGAGCGCCTATCCGCGCACCGTGGCGGGGGCGACACTGGATCAGGTGTTGGCGGAGCGCGGCATCACCCTTATCCCGGACTTCGGCGCGGCACGCGTTGATGGCGTCGGCAAGACACTCATCTCGTGGACCGGACGTGAAGAACGTTTCGACCTGCTCGCGATCGTCCCGCCCCACCTGGGTGCCGAGTTCGTGCGCTGCTCCGAAGGGCTCGGCGATCCGCTCGGCTTCGTCCTCACCGAGCCCCGCACGCTCCGCGCGCGAGGGGCCGCGAACATCTTCGCGCTCGGCGATGCGACGAATCTCCCGACCGCGAAGACGGCGACTGCGGCGCGCTATGCCGCGCGCGTCGTCGCGGAGAACATCGCGCGCGTGCTCGCGGGTGATCCACATCTCGCCGAGTACGATGGTCATGGTCGATGCACCGTGGCGACCGGACCGGATCGCGCGATCGCCCTCGACTACAACTACGATGTCGAGCCACTTCCGGGCGAGTATCCGCTGCCGGGGATCGGGCCACTGCAACTGCTCCACGAGAGTCGATGGAATGCGATTGCACGCCAGACGGAGCCCTGGTTCTACTGGCACGTGCTCCTGCCCGGACTCGATATCCCCGGGATGAGCGCGCGTTTCTCAATGGCGGGGAAATCGGGGGAGATACCGAACGCGCCACCGGGAACCCCGGTGGCGCTGGCGGACGCATCGCATCCGATGGAGACGATCCTGTAGCGGGCGGTTAGCGAACGAGCTTCTTGTACTTGATCCTGTGCGGCTGATCTGCATCCGGGCCTTTGCACCGCTTCAGGTCTTCGATGTAGCCCGCGTAGTTCCCCTCGAACCACACCACCTCGGACTCACCTTCGAATGCGAGGATGTGCGTCGCCACGCGATCAAGGAACCACCGATCGTGTGAGATCACCACCGCGCAACCGCTGAAGTCGAGCACGGCCTGCTCGAGTGCGCGAAGCGTATCAACGTCGAGGTCGTTCGTCGGCTCGTCGAGGAGCACAAGGTTGCCGCCCTGCATCAACGTCTTCGCGAGATGCAGCCGGTTCCGCTCACCGCCGGAGAGGTTCGCGACGAGCTTCTGCTGATCGGCGCCCTTGAAGCCGAACGCCGAGCAGTAACCGCGCGAGTTGATCTCGCGCTTGCCGACTGGGAGCATCTCGCGGCCGCCCGACATCTCCTCCCATACCGTGCGCTTGCCTTCGAGCGTGCGGTTCTGGTCCTGATACGAGATGGTGACCGTCTCGCCGAGCTTGAGCGTGCCGCCATCGGGCTGCTCGAGACCGTTGATCATCTTGAAGAGCGTGGTTTTACCGGCGCCATTGGGGCCGATGATCCCCACGATCCCCGCGCGCGGGAGCGCGAACGAGAGATTCTCGAAGAGCAGCTTGTCGCCGAACGCCTTCTTGAGCCCCTTCGCGACGACGACGTCGTTGCCGAGGCGCGGCGCCGGCGGGATCACGATCTCGTTCTGCACGATCTTGTCCTGCTGCGCCTCGCTCGCGAGCTCCTCGTACTGCTGCAAGCGGGCCTTGTTCTTCGCCTGGCGCGCGCGCGGCGACATCCGCACCCACTCCAACTCGCGCTCGAGCGTCTTCTGCCGCGCGCTGGCGGCCTTCTCTTCCTGCGCCAAGCGCTCGCGCTTCTGATCGAGCCAGCCGCTGTAGTTCCCCTCGTACGGTACGCCGCGCCCGCGATCGAGCTCGAGGATCCACTTGGCGACGTTGTCGAGGAAGTAACGATCGTGCGTGATCGCGACGACGGTGCCCGGAAAGCGCTCGAGGTGATGCTCCAGCCACGCCACCGACTCGGCGTCGAGGTGGTTGGTCGGTTCGTCGAGGAGGAGCATGTCCGGCTCTTCCAGCAGGATGCGGCAGAGCGCCACGCGCCGCTTCTCACCGCCGGAGAGCACCGCGACGTCGGCATCGCCCGGCGGGAGCCGGAGCGCGTCCATCGCAACCTCGATCTTGTTGTCGAGATTCCAGAGAGCGTGGTTGTCGATGTACTCCTGCAGCTTCCCCTGCTCTTCGAGCAGCGCGTTCATCTTGTCGTCGTCCATCGGCTCCGCGAACTCCATCGCGATCGCGTTGAACCGATCGAGCTTGGCGCGTTGCTCCTGCAGCGCGAGCTCCACATTGCCGCGCACGTCGAGCGTGGGATCGAGCTGGGGCTCCTGCGGGAGGTAGCCGACGCGCGTCCCCTTGTGCGCCCACGCTTCGCCTTGGAACTCCTGGTCGATCCCCGCCATGATCTTGAGCAGCGAGGACTTTCCGGCGCCGTTGGCGCCGAGGACGCCGATCTTGGCGCCAGGATAGAACGAGAGCCAGATGTCGTCGAGGATGATGCGGGAGGGCGGAACCACCTTCCGCAGCCCCTTCATCACATAGATGAATTGCGGTGCCATAGGACACGGAATCTAATCGGCGGAGGAACCACCCTCCCCCCGCCGGGCGTATCTTCTTCATATGGACTTCAGTGATATCGCGGCGCGGCTCTCCGGAAGCCCCCTCACCGCCCTCCCGCTCCTCTTCGGTGCGGGGGTGCTCACGAGTCTCACCCCCTGCGTGTACCCGATGATCCCGATCACCTCCGCCATCGTGGGCGGCGGGTCGATGGGCGAAGCCGTGCCTCGGCGCCGGACGATACTCCTCACCCTCGCGTATGTGGTGGGGCTCTCGCTGGTCTATGCCGCGCTCGGCCTCGTCGCGGGGCTCTCGGGGACGATGTTCGGCACGGTGAGCAGCAATCCGTGGCTCTACATCGGGATGGCGAACGTGCTCATCCTCTCCGCCCTCGCGATGCTCGACGTGTTCCCCGTCCAGCTCCCCGCCTCGCTACTCGCGAAGGTCACGCAGGTCGGGGAAGGCGGACGGCTGGGAGGCGCATTTGCGATGGGGTGCGTCTCGGGACTCGTCGCCGCGCCCTGTTCCGCCCCCGTGATGGCGGCAGTACTCACCTGGGTCACCACCACGCAGAGCGCGGGACTCGGGTTCCTTTATCTGTTCGTCTTCTCGCTCGGCATGTGCACGCTGTTGGTGGTCGTCGGGCTCTCGACCGGGTCGATGGCACGCCTTCCCCGCGCCGGCCGATGGATGCTAGCGATCAAGAAGTTCTTCGCACTCCTGATGCTCGGCGTCGCCGAGTACTATCTCATCCAAGCCGGTAAGCTCCTCCTATGATACGAATCGTCCGTAGTCTCATCGCGCTCGCAGCACTCGTCGCCGTGCCGCTCGCGGCGCAGGACAGTGGGATCGCGGTCGGCGCGAAGGCGCCGAATGCCAAGCTCACGACGCTCGACGGCAAGCCCGCTGATCTCGCGCCCTTCGTAGGGAAGCGTCCGACGCTCATGCTCTTCTGGGCCGCGTGGTGCTCGAACTGCAAGAAGCTCGAGCCGCAGCTCACCGCCGCCGCCAAGAAGTACGGCGCGCAGGTGGCATTCGTGGGGGTCGCAGTCGCGATCAACCAGAGTGCGGCGCTCGCGAGAGCATACGCGGCCAAGCACCAACTTCCGCTCACCAGCTTCTATGATGGCGATGGTGCCGCCGCAGAAGCGTACGATGCACCGGCCACGAGCTACATCGTGGTGATCGACAAGACCGGGAAGGTGGTGTACACCGGCGTCGGCGCGGACCAGGATATCGAGGCTGCGGTGAAGAAGGGGCTCGGCTCGTGACCCGACGCCGCATCGGGATGCTCATCGCTGCCGCGCTCGTGGTCGGGTACGGTGCGGTCCTCACCTATGTGAAGGTCAATGAGACCGCGCTCGTGTTCCACCCCGAGCTCTTCGACGGGCACACGATGCGGACGCCGGCCGAGTCGCTGCAGGTGCAACCGCTCCGTCTGCAGGCCGCGGACAGCACCTGGCTCACCGCGTGGGCGATGCCGGTCGCGGACAGCAGCGCACCCTGGATCCTCTACTACCACGGCAACGCCGGGAACATCTCGTACGAGCGGTTGCTCGACTTCTATGCGCGCTGGCGGAGTGCCGGTGCGAGTGTGCTCGCCGTGGACTATCGCAGCTATGGCACGAGTGAGGTGCGACCACTCTCCGAGGCCGGCGTCTATCTCGACGCGCGCGCCGCGTACGACTATCTCCGCACCGTGCGCCACGTCCCGGCGGAGCGCATCGTGATCTACGGACACTCGCTCGGCTCGGGGATCGCGACGAAGATCGCGAGCGAGGTCGACGCGGCGGGGCTGATCATCGAAGGCGCGTTCACCTCGGTGCCGGACCGCGGCGCGGAGATCTATCCGTGGCTTCCCATCCGCGCGATGGCATCGAACCGCTTCGCATCGATCGAGCGCATCGGCCGCATCTCGATGCCGAAGCTGCTGTTGCACGCGGTCGATGATGCCCAGATCCCCGTGTCGCACGGCCGTGCACTCTGTGCCGCGGCCTCCGCGCCGAAGGAGTGCGTGGAGTTCCCGCGCGGCGGTCACATGGATGCGTTCCGCGACAATCCGGAGTTCTGGGATCGCGCGCCCGCGTTCGTCGCTCGTGTCACCGCACCGGGGCCGACCGGCGAGTCGCCCCCGCCGATCGTCCCGCCCGCCTCACACTGAGGGCGTGCCGAGCGTCAGATCGAGGAGGCGCTTGGCGGGCTGCGGGTCGCGGGTGTGGTACACACGCAGCCGATCCAGCTGGAACGACTCATCTTCGCGGACGGCCATCAGCGCCTGGATCGCCTCGCGCGTGAGCTGCGGAAAGAGACTCAGCGTGCAGTGCGGCGTGAACGGGTAGCGCGCGATATCCATCGGCAGCCCTGACCGCTTCAGCGACTCGTGCAGCGCGCGCAGCGGTCCATGTGGATCGAGCGGGAGCGAGATGATGTCGCGGTCGACGAACCGATGCGGCGCACCGAAGCGGAGCGTGAGGGGGGCCGTGCGTGCCACGATCGGTGCGAGCACCGTGCGGAGCTGCGCGACGGGCACGTCCGGGCGGATCGGTCCCGCACCGGACGACCCGATCAGCGTCACGTGTGGCGGCTGCAGATTCGCGAGCTTCGGATCCCAACGCCGCTGGATCGTGCGGATGCGATCGCCGAGTGCGCCCTCGATCTCGAAGAGGATGAAGATCCCATTCACCGCCACGCGTGCCGTGCCTCCCACCGAGCGGCGAGCCACCCACCGAGGGTTCCCACACTCGCGCCAGCCACGACATCACTCGCCCAGTGGCGATCGCGATACATCCGTGCGGCACCGGTGAGCGCGGCGGCGGAGTAGAGCGCGACCGTCATCGCACGACGGTGCGGCGTTCGGCGATCGCGCAGCACCGCGCTCGTCGCCGAGGCGAAGGCGAACGCGGCGGTCGTGTGCCCACTCGGGAACGAGGTGTAGCCATCCTCACCGCCGCGGAAGGCGCGCGCGTTGAACGGGTCGTTCGGTGAGAGGTACGGGCGCGCACGACCGAATGTGTACTTCCCCCCGGCTGTCACACCGCTCGCAAGGACGATCCCAAGTAGTGATGTCTTCCCAACACGTATGAGCGTCGTATCATGCCGCGCGGCGCCGACGGCCCAGAGTGCGCCGCTGGCGACGAACACACCGGGCGAGCCCCAGACATTGAAGAGGTCCGCGCTTTGACCGGCCACGCGAGAGCGCTGCACGCCGCGGCGCTGCATCGCATCGCGCAGCGTTTGATCGAGCGGAAGTGCTGCAGCGGTCACGGCGAGCGCGGACACCGCCACCCACGCGTCCCGCCGCGTTACCAATGCTGGCGGCGATGCCTGCTGTGCGGCGAGCGGGAGGGCTGTGAACGCGCCGAGCGCGAGTGAGCGCGAGCGCCTCACCGTGCGGGTGGTGGAGCGTCCGGCCGGCGCCGGAGAGGGGGCAGTCCGTCGAGTTCGAGCCGCGCGACGCGACCGTTCGCGCCCAGCGAGAAGGTCGCGGTCGAGGTACCCTGTGCCACGTCCGCCCACTTCACCTCGAAGGTGTTGTAGTGCCAGTGCGACAATCGACCGGTGAAGTTCGGGCCACGCCGGAGGACCAAGGCACCCGACTCGAACGCCACGGCGTAGTCGCCATACAGCGAATCGGTGTACACGCCCGCGAACTTCTCAAGTGCGAGCGCGGGCGTCGTGCCCATCACGCGTTCCGCCAGCCGCGCCTTCCGCACAGAATCGGTGCGCACCCGTCCGCGCGCGCGCTCGGCGAGATACACCGCGCTCCAGTCCCGCGCCGGCGTCGCGTTGAGGAGCCGGTCGAAGAGCTCGTACATCGCCACATCGCGCAACGGCGTGCCGTTCGCGTTCGTGAGGATCACGACGCCGAGTCGCTCCTCCGGCATCGTCGCGACCATCGACGAGAAGCCGTCGAGATTTCCACCGTGCTGCACGACTTCACGCCCGCGGTAGTCCATCAACGTCCACCCGAAGCCGTAGGTCGCGTAATGGCGGAACGGGTTCACTCGGCGGGCCGCCGTGTCGACCCGTTGGAACATCTGCGAGGTATGGCTCTCGGCGTAGCTCGCCGCCGAAAGGAGCCGACGCCCGTTCACGCGCCCACTGTCGAGTTGGAATCGCGCCCACTTCGCCATGTCGAGCACGGTGGAGTTGGTCGCGCCTGCGCCACCGACATTGTCGAAGTCGCGCCACTCGAGGAGCCGCAGCGTGTCGTCGATGTCGGCGTGAGGCATCGCACGATCTGACGCCCGTACTGCGTCCGCGAAGCGCGTGCCGGTCTCCGTCATCCCGAGCGGCCCGAAGAGTCGGGCCTGCATCAGGTCGTCCCACGACTGCTTCGCGACCGTGCCCGCGAGCTCGCCCGCGGTGAGATACATGATGTTCTGATAGCCGTACTGCGAACGCACCGGCCACGCGGGGGCGAGGAAGCGCACCCGTCGGATCACCTCGGCGCGGGGGAGCGTCGTGCGATACCAGAGTTGATCGCCCCGCGCGAGCCCACTGCGGTGCGTCAGCAGGTCGCGGATCGTGAGCTCGCGTGTGACGTTCGGGTCGAAGAGTTGAAAACCCGGGAGGTGCTGCGTCACGGCGTCGTCCCAGCGGAGCTTCTTCTCATCCACCAGCATCCCGATCACCGCGGCGGTCATCGCCTTCGTCGTGGACGCGACCTGGAACAGAGAGTGGGAGGTGATGGGATCCGGCGCGCCGAGCGCGCGTACGCCGTATCCCTTGGCGAAGATCACCGAGTCGTTCCGCACGACGGCGACCGCCATCCCGGGTACGCGCCAGTCACTGAGCGCCTTCGTCGCCCACGCATCGAACCCCTTCAACTCCTTCGGCGGGGCCTGCGCCGATGCGCTCGCGGTGAGCAGGAGTGTGGCGGCAAGGATCCTACTGCGACGCGCGCTCACGGCTGGTACCCCGGCCCACGCACCACACGACCGGGCTTCGCGCCCGTGTGCTTCCCATCGCGCAGCACCGCAACGCCGTTGACCCACATCTGCTCGATCCCTTCGGAGAGTTGATGCGGCTGCTCGAAGGTGGCGCGGTCGCGGATCGTCGTGGCGTCGAAGACGATGATGTCCGCCTTCATCCCCTCGGCGATCACCCCGCGATCCCGGATGCCGAGGCGCGCAGCCACGGCGCTCGACGACTTCCGCACCGCGTCCTCGAGCGGGAGCACCTTCTCCTCGCGCACATACTTCCCGAACAGCCGCGGATAGTTGCCGAAGGTGCGCGGGTGCACAGCTCCCACGCTCGGATCCGGCGCCATCCCACCCGCATCGGTCCCGAACTTCATCCAGGGGAGCTGCAACTGGCGGCGGATGTTCTCCTCCGACATCAAGAAGAGGATTTCGCCGAGCCGCCCCTCTTCAGCGAGCGTGAGCTCGATCGCAGTGTCGACCCAGTCCTTCCCCATCGCGGTGGCGATCTCGCTCAACCGCTTCCCTTCGTACTGCTTCAGCTCGGGCTTGGTGAAGCCGACGATCATCACGCCGGAGGGCGTCGCCTCACGACACAACAACTCCTCGGTCGAGGTCGCGTCGAGCATCGCGGCTTTGATCTCTGCGCGCGTGGCGGGATCGCGCAAGCGCGCCAACAACTTCCCACCCTCGGCGTACTTCGGTGGGAAGCAGCTCGCGAGTGCGTTCCCGCCGGCCGGGTAGAGATACATGTCCGCCGCGACGTCCTGACCGGCCGCACGCGCGGAATCGATCTTCGCGATCACCGTCGCCATCTTCGGCCAGTTGCGTACGCCGCCGGCTTTCAGATGGTAGATCTCCACCGGCACCCGCCCCTCGCGACCGATCGTGATCGCCTCGTCCACCGCTTCGACGAACTTCGCTCCTTCGGACCGCATGTGCGTGATGTACACGCCACCGAACGGCGACGCCGCCCGCGCCATCTCGACGAGGTCCGCCGTGGAGCTGTAGTTGTCGGGCGGGTAGATCAACGCGCTCGCTAATCCGAAGGCGCCGTCACGCATCGCGTCACGCACCACGCGTCGCATCGTATCGAGTTCCGCTGCGGTCGGCGCTCCCATCGACTCGTCCTTCGCGTACTGCCGCACCGTGCTCGTGCCGAGGAACGAACCGACGTTCTGCGACACCCCGTGCCGCTCCATCGCGGACAGCCAGTTGCCAAAACCGCGGGCGCCCTGGAAGCTCGCGCCCACTCGGCCGAACGCGGTGTCGGCCTTGGCCGCGGCCGCGAACCCGTGCGCGGTCAGCGGCGCGGGCGTGCTCCCTTCACCTAGAATCGCCGTGGTGATTCCCTGGGTCACCATCCCGAGCGCGAGTCCGTCACCGACAAGGAAGTTCTCATACGACTGCGCCTGAATGTCGATGAACCCGGGCGCGATGATGTGATCGCGCGCGTCCACGCGGCTCGCGGCCTTCGCGTTCGCGAGGGCGCCGGGGAGCGCGATCCGCACGATCCGGTCACCGCGGATCCCGACGTCGCCGCGATACCACGCGTTTCCCGTGCCATCGACGATTCGACCATTGGTGATCACGACATCGTACGGCGCGTCCGTGCGACTCGTGGTGCCGAGTGCACCCGGACGACAGGCGACGAGCAGCAGCGTAGCGACGGGGAGAAGGCGGAGCGATCGAGACATGTGGAAGGGGGGTTCAGGTCGCCTCGATAGTAGCCCGTGGCCCACCCCCTCGCCACGCCCGGTGGAAGCGCGCGCGCGCTCCCCCCAGATTCCACGCATGAGTACGCCGTGGGAGATCCGACCGCTCGCGTCGCAGGCGGAGTTCACCGCATGCACCGAACTGCAGGAAGCCACGTGGGGGCGCGGATTCACCGAACGCGTCCCCACGGCGATCCTGCTCGTGAATCAGAAGATCGGCGGCGTCACCGCTGGGGCGTTCACGCCCGACAGCACGCTTGCTGGCTTCGTGTTCGGCATGACCGGCGTCCGCAACGGGCAGCTCGTGCATTGGTCCGACATGCTCGCGGTGCGCCCAGCGTTCCGTGGCTCAGGGATGGCCGAGGCGCTCAAGCGCTATCAGGCGGACCAGTGTCGCACACTCGGCGTCTCGGTGATGCTCTGGACCTACGATCCGCTCGTGGCCCGCAACGCACACTTCAATCTCAACAAGCTCGGTGCCTCGATCGACAGCTTTGTGGAGAACATGTACGGATCCGGTACGGGGAGCGTCTTGATGGGCGCGCTCCCCACCGATCGGTTCATCGCGGCATGGGCGCTCGACGGGAGTGCACGACGCGCGCCCGCGCCAAGCGTGGAGCAGGTTCGCGTACGGATCCCTGACGACTGGGAGTCAATAGTCGCCTCCGACCCGGCCGCGGCTCAGGGATGGCGCGAGCGGACCCGCTCTGAGTTCCGCCGCCTCTTCGCGGATGGATGGCGCGTCACCGGATTCGATCGCACGCAGGGCTACACCTTCTCCCACGACGGCTGAGATGCTTCACATCGATCGTATCGTCCTGCGCGAGATTCGACTGCGACTCAAGCAGCCCTTCCGCATCTCGTCCGGAGAGGTCACCGAGCGCCGAATCCTTCTCCTCGAACTCACCGACCGCGTCGGCGCCACCGCGTGGAGCGAGTGCGTCGCCGGCGAGCACCCGAACTACTCCTCCGAGGCGATCGACACCGCGTGGGTTGCCACCGAGCAGTGGGTCGCGCCGCGGGTGCTCGGCCGTTCTATCGAAGCCCCGGGCGATGTGTTCGCGCTCCTCGAACACGACTTCCGCGGACACCTCATGGCCAAGGCCGGCGTCGAGATGGGCTGCTGGGGTCTCGCCGCCACGCAGGCCGGCGTCTCGCTGAGCACCCTCCTCGGCGGTGTACGTGAACGGATCGCCGTCGGCATCTCACTCGGCATCCAGCCGAGCCCGGCCGCGCTCGTCGCGAAGGTGCAGGAATCGCTCGCGGCAGGATATCAGAAGGTGAAGATCAAGATCGAACCCGGGAACGATGTCGCCTTCGTGCGCGCCGCGCGTGACGCGGTCGGCCCGGATGCGCACCTGATGGCCGACGCGAACAACGCGTACACACTCGACGACGTCGCCACGCTACAGGCGCTCGACGAACTCGGGCTGATGATGATCGAGCAGCCGCTCGCGCACGACGATCTGGTCCGGCACGCGACGCTGCAGCGTCAGCTGCGCACGCCGATCTGCCTCGATGAAACGATCATCTCGCTCGACCGCGCCCAGGACATGGTCGCCCTCGGCGCGGGACGCATCATCAACATCAAGCCCGGGCGCGTGGGCGGCTTCGCCGCGAGCATCGCGATCCACGACTTCTGTCAGGAACAGGGAATCCCGGTCTGGTGCGGCGGGATGCTCGAGAGCGGGATCGGCCGCGCCTACAACGTCGCCCTCGCGTCGCTCCCCAACTTCACCATGCCGGGCGACGTGTCGCCGAGCGCGCGGTACTGGACGCAGGATGTGGTGACGCCGGAGTGGACGATGCAGGAGGGATGGGTCACTGTCCCCCGCGCGACGCCGGGGATCGGCGTGGCGATCGACCGCGAGCGGATCGACGCCCTGACCGTTCGTACTGCCGAGTTGCGCGCATGAGCGACGCACTCGCAGCCGGTGTGCAGGCGCGCGTCACGGCGGCAGATGCCGAGTTCCTTCGCGCGCTCCGGCGCGATCTTCACGCGCATCCGGAACTCTCGTGGCAGGAGTCGGCGACGCAGGCTCGACTTGAGGCGGCGCTGCGCGCGAGCGGCGTCACGCAGATCGAACGGATCGCACGCACTGGGCTTGTGGCGCGGATCCCCGGCACAGGGAAGGCACCGCCCGTCGCGGTGCGGGGAGACATCGACGCGCTTCCGATCACCGAAGCCACGGGCCTTCCGTTCACCTCGACGACGAGCGGGGTGATGCACGCCTGCGGTCACGATATCCACGCGTCGTGGGCGGTCGGCGTGGCGCGGCTGCTCGCGCGGACGTCGGCGGCTGGCGAGGTGCGTGTGATCCTGCAGCCCGCGGAGGAGGTGGGCGAGGGTGCGCTCGCGGTGCTCGAGAGCGGTGCGCTCGATGGTGTCGCCGCGATCTTCGGCGGCCACGTCGATCGTCGATTCGCCGTGGGGCAGGTCGTCGCAGATGCGGGCGCGATCGCCGCGAGCACCGACACCTTTGAGATCACCCTGCACGGTGCGGGCGCCCACGGGGCGCGCCCACAGGAGTCCGCCGATCCCGTGGTCGGGCTCGGCGCGCTGATCGGTGCACTGCAGACAATCGTCGCTCGGCGCCTCGACCCCGCGCTCCCGGGCGTGGTGACGGTCGGTGCGGTGCGTGCAGGCGATGCCGCAAACGTGATCCCCGAGTCCGCGATGTTGCGCGGGACGATCCGTGCGACCGCGCCACAGGCGCGCGCGCTCATCGTCGCGGAACTGCAGCGGCTCGCGGACACGATCGCGGCCGCCTACCGACTGCGCGCGGAGGTGCGCTTAAGCGAAGGCACTCCACCGCTCGTGAATCCCGCGCGCGGCGCCGCGTGGGCGCGCAGCGCGGCGATCGCCGTGTGTGGGGAGTCGAATGTCGTACCCCTTGGCACAACGAACATGGGCGGCGAGGACTTCGCGTTCTATCTCGAACGCCTCGACGGCTGCTTCCTCCGGATCGGGGCGCGCGAGGCAGGCGGTGAACCGATCGCTGCGCACTCGCCACGTTACGCCCCCGCTGAGGACGCGCTGCTCGTCGGCACAGCGGTGCTCGCCGAGTGCGCGCGCGTGGCGAGTGCGGCCCTCGCGTGATCCGTCGCCCTGACGCGGCCGCGATCACCGAGGCGGTGCGACGACTCCG
>JAIETI010000073.1 GCA_019745365.1 Gemmatimonadaceae bacterium
CGCTTCATCGAAGCGGAGTGCGGATAGCAGCGGCTGCGCGGACTCGAATGGACTCATCCTCTCGCGGGAGAGTTCTCGCTCCGTTCGTTGAATGCAAGGTTGCGCCACTGACTTCGTCATCCAGTCGGCAGCTCGTGCTCCTACAGCAAGCCCTGGACCCCCTCCGCGCGGAGACTCTTGCACAGCGAAGCGGAGGGAATCCGTTGTTCATCTTGGCGCTTGCGTCCGCCGCGACGGAATCGACGTCCTCGCTGATGCCGTCGACCTTGGCGGCTGCGTTGAGCGAGCAAATGAGCACGCTTACCGCAGATCAACGAGCGCTGCTGCTCGCTGCGGCACTCTTGAAGGGGCTCGCAACACCCCAGCGTCTATCGGTCGCCCTCGGCCTCGACTCATTGTCGGTCGCGCGCACGATCAGCGCGATTCCGCCGGGAGTCATCGTGTCGGTCGCAGCCGACGGTGCGCTGGTGCTACACGATTTGTGGGCCGACATCGCGGTTGAGGACGCGGACGCGCCGCTAGTGATCGCCATGGCCGTCCATCTCGCTTCGCTGGTTGAACGCGAGGCGGGCGCAGGAGATCGCGCTCGCTTGGCGGCCGCTGCGCGACTCTACTGCGTCGCTCGATCAGGTGTAGACGCACGTCGCTGTCTGGCTGCTTGTGTCGGGCGTCCGAGCGATCACGCGGGCGCCGGCTACTACGCAACGCTGATCCGCGACGTCCTTGCGCTTCCTGGTGACGCAGCGTCTTCCTGCCAGCTCCTTCACGCGCTCGTGCTAGGCTCTTTCGAGCTCGGCGACACCGAATCGACGGACCGTGCACTCATCGAGCTTCGGGAAGTGGCGGAGCGGACGCAGCCGGAGGAGCGCGCAGCTGTTTCTTCGCTCCTTGATTCCGCTGAGTTAGTAGGACTCGAGCTTGCGGTTGCGCGCGCGGAGCGCCCAGCGACTCTCCTTCCGCGCCTCGCGACGATTGCAGAGGACGAGACACAGGAAGGAACTACTCGCCTCCGCGCGGGGTTACTTGGGCTGCAAGTCGCGGACAATAACGCCGAAGCGGACTACCTCCAGCGGTTCGCAGCGGCAGTTCGCACCGTTCCCCCTGTTTCGCTGCGCTCACGGGTGGATGCGGCATTCAGCGACATCGTTCTGGCATGCCACCGCGGCGAGTTTCAGGAGGCTTATGAGGCGGCCACTGATCGGATTCGGATCCTAGAGACTGCTGGGTTGCCGAACTCGGTGTGCGCCGCATACCGCGCACGGGCGCTTGTGGCGCGACGATTGGGTGCGTTTTCGGAGGCGAGCGAAGACCTTCGCGAGCACGAGCGCCTCGCGGAGCGATACGCGAGCGAGCGCCTTCGCTTCCTTGGGAATCACGCGCGCATGTACCTGCTCGCAGATATGGGGCGATTCGCCGAGCTGATCGCTTTAGCACGCGAGTGCGAGGCGCTCTCCACTGCTGTCGGGTATGGCCGACGTCAGCAGATAGTCTGGGCCGATGCTATGGCCGCGCTCGCGAGGGACGATTGGGGCGTAGTGGCAACTGTGGGTCCCAGTCGCGCAACAGACCTAGCGGGCTACCCGTCACTTCTGTCGTGGATGTGGTGGCAGGCCGCCCACGGCCTAGCGAGCGCGCTGTCCGGCGATCGCGATGCCGCTGCATCGACCTTGGACATCCTACGCCCTTTCCAGAGCCGCTTGCTCAGCTCCGGCGACTTCGACTTCGAGATATGGTGCCAGGCGAGAACCTACGCGATTCTCGGTCAAGTAGAAGCGGCGGACTCCCTCGCCTCAGTCGCACTCGCCAGGCGCAATCTGAAGTTTACGCCGGTCTTTCCACTAGATGGCGGTACTGTCAGACGGGCGCTGTAACGGCGGCTGAAGCACGCGGTCGCGGTGCAGATGGGGGTTCCGATAAGTCGCTCGATCGCTGCGGCGCACTACTTGTTTCCTCCGCGATCGCACTGCGAAGCTCCGACAGCGCGCGCGGTGCAAGAACTGCTCGCACGAATGTTGGATCAAACTGCCTCGCTGACTGGCGCTGCAGCTCAGCGAAAACCGCGTCGAGATCGATCGCATCGCGATACGGGCGTGATGTCGCCATTGCGTCGATCGTGTCCGCAATCGCAATTACGCGCGCGAACTCTGGTATCTGATCACCGCGCAAACCATCTGGGTATCCCGATCCGTCCCAGGCTTCGTGGTGCGAGCGCACGGGCGGCACAAGATCCGAGAAACTTGAAACGCGCGCGACCAACTCCGCCCCCTTGGCAGCATGCGTCTTCATCACAGCATACTCGGAATCCGTAAGGCGCCCCGGTTTCCGAAGAATTGGGGCAAACTCTTCGTGGATCTTCCCCACGTCGTGGAGCAGCGCCGCAGTTGTCACTCGCTCGACTCTGCCTGACCTGAACCCCGCAGCCCGCGCGATAATCGTTGAGTATCGCGCGACTCGCTTCGAATGACCCGAAGTGTACGGATCACGAGCTTCGATCGACGCAACCATGAGCGACAGTAGATCTTCATTGATTTTCTCTAGCTCGAAGTTCGTCTTGTAGAGCTGACGAACCCCGAGCATCGGAAGGGCGATCCCAGCCGACCACCCCGCACCGAACTTGGCGTACGCAATCGAAAAGACGTAGACCAGTGGGAACGACAGGAGATCGTAGAGCAGCGAGCTCCCGAGTCCGCGCGTCAGAGACGCCAAGAGAGGCGCTCGTGTTGCAAGCGCAACGACGACCGCGACGGCCGCCTTATTCACCAGCATGAAGCTTACCAGCAGCGCAGAGAACGCAAGCACCGGCGGCGTCCTCCCGAGCACCGATTCGCCTCCCGCAAGGAGATACGCGAGGATGCCCAAGCCGACAGCGAGTGTATGCTGCGCCACGTTGAACGACGCCTTGAGGAACTCGCGGCGCTGGAGGACTTCTCCCGCCGATACCGCCAACGCGGTCGCGAGAACCGTAAGTGCAGTCGGAGCGAGCGCGGCCCCCGTCAGCAGCGGTAGAAAGGCAATGGAGCCAAGGGACGCACGACCCGTCCGATAAGCCAGCGCGTGCGCCAGAGCGGCGAAGCCAGCGAAGAACGCAGCGGCAACGGCCTCGTCGGTGGTCGCGCGGGCGCTCATCATCCAAACGAGTGGAATCACCGCGACGGAGGCGACGACCGTCGCCAGGACAAAATTCGTGACGGCGACGGGGACCTGCGAGTTGCGTGGTGAGTCGGTCAAGGAATCCCTTTGAGGACTAGCCCCAGATGGCAGCGTCCGAGAAAACCATCTTCGCCAGGAACTGGGCAATCAAGGTCAACATTTGCGTCACCTCCCAATCATGGTCGCCGATCTGTTCGGCGCCGTGCTCGGATAGCTCCGCTCGTGCGTATCGCTACGCCGTCACTTACTTCGCTCGCCCCTGACCGACTGCACGCACTCTACTCCATCCCCACCCATCGATTCGTCGCGTCGAGCACCGCCAACACCGCCGCGGTCTCGGCACCGTCCTGATCCTTCACCTCACACGTGCCGGTCATCAGCGTCGCTTCACGCCCCACCCGCACGGTCACACCCACCATCGCGAACGCGCGATCGAACGCGTCCACCACCTGCACACCTTCCAACGCGAGCCGACGCTTCCCGTCATCCGTCATCGCGATCGCCGCCAACGCCGCGCGCGCAGCCAACTCCACCCGCGCGCGCTCCGTCTCCACGCCACTCGTCGCCTCGCCCACGTACGTCTCGGCCCCACGCCGCAGGGTCACCCGGCAGGTCATCCCCGCCGCACGACTCCGCCGCACTTCCACGTCCTCGAAATAGAACTTCCGACCGATCGCGCTCGCGGGTTCGGCCGCCGTCCCCGACGCGCTCGGCGGGTTCGCCGCCACCCGGTTCGCCACCGCCGCCTGGGCCTGCTGCACCGCCGCCGACGCGGTCGCAGCGATCACACGCGCGTCCGCCAACGCCTGCTCGGCCTCCAACATCGCGTGCTGCACCGCCGGACTCGCCTCAGGCTTCGCCTCTACCTTCGGCTGCACGGTCGCGGCCACGCTGATCTTGCGATGATCGACCTTCAACCCGAGCTGCGCCATCAGCGCGCTCTCGATGTTCCGCACCATCGCCTTCGCGGGCACCTCACCGCTGGTCAGCACGTGGATGGTATCGACCTGCCCGGTGTCGGTGATCGTGATCCGACAACTCACCACGCTGACCAACTGCGCGATCAACTCCTCCGCGCGCTGCAACGGCAGCACAGCGCCGGCGATGCGCGGATGGTTCTTGGGGTCGGAGCTAGGCGTCACGTGCGGAAGGCTGGAAGCCATCGAGGGGGGTCGGGTTCTGCGACGCGGAATCGACAACGCATCCGCCGCGCGCTCCTCAGGATCCCCATCGATCCCGATCGCTGCACCCGGCGACTGTTCAAAACCTAGTCGGAGTCCGGGCGCCCTAGGGCATTCGCGTCAATCCTCGCCGACGCCCTCGAGACCGAACTCCTTCAACTTACGGTAGAGCGTTCGCTCCCCGATGTCGAGTATCTCTGCCGCTTTACGACGATTCCCCCGCGTCTCGCGCAACGCCGCCTCAATCGCGGCACGCTCCATCTCGGCCATCGTCATCCCTGGGGCGAATGTCACGGAATTAGACACCTGCGCCCGAACGGGGGGCTCGATCCCCACTCCCATCGGTACCAGTCCGCCTTCGCCAGCCGCCATTCCCATTTGACCAGCCCCCGACGACGTCAACTGAGAGAACACCGTGCGGTCCTCATCCACTCGGCGGCGCAGCTCCTCTACCTGGAGCTTCAACTCGACCAGTGACCGCACGATGAACTCGAGTTCCCGCCCGCCCCGCGCACCCTCCTCCGCACGCAACACGGGGCCGACATGGACCGGCAAGAGGCGCTCCTGGCCACCCTCGCGGATCCCGATCGGGATGTCATCCACCCCGATCTCGCGGCCGTGCGCGAGCACCACCATCGACTCCACCAGGTTCCTCAACTCACGCACGTTTCCCGGCCACGGGTACCGCACCAGCACCTGCATCGCATCCGCCGAGATGCCGTGGAAGGCGCGCTCGTGCTGCTCGCTGAACTCCTGCACGAAGCGACGCACGAGCAGCGGGATGTCCTCGCGACGCTCGCGCAGAGGCGAGAGCGCGATCCGCAGCACGTTGAGTCGATAGAAGAGATCCGCACGGAACGCGCCGAGCTGCACCTGATCGGCGAGCCCGCGATTCGTCGCGACGACGACGCGCACATCGACCGGGATCTCCTGCGTCCCGCCGACGCGCGTGACCACGCGCTCTTCAAGCACACGCAACAACTTCACCTGCACACTCGCCGGGATCTCCCCGATCTCATCGAGAAAGAGCGTCCCGCCGTGCGCCAACTCGAAACGTCCGATCCGACGCTCGGCCGCACCCGTGAACGCGCCCTTCTCGTGCCCGAACAGCTCGCTCTCCAGCAACGTCTCCGGGAGCGCGCCCACGTTCACGGCGATGAAGGGCTTGTTGCGCCGCGGGCTCAGGCGATGGATCGCCCGCGCGACGAGTTCCTTCCCGGTACCGCTCTCACCCTCGATGAGCACGGTGCTCGACACGGGTGCCATCTGCTCCACTTGCACCAGCAACGCGCGGATGCTCGCGCTCTCGCCATGCAATCCCGTCTCGCGCGCGACGCGTTGGCGATCGAGCTGGTGCCGCACGACCGTGAGCAGCTCCTCCACCGGCACGGGCTTCGGGAGCACCTCGCTGAACCCGATCGCCTTCAGCCGCGCCTCGAGCTGCGGATCGCCCACGTCGGCCACACCCACCACACCGGTGCCGCGCCAGAGTTCATCGCGGACCACGGTCAGCACGTGCGCGTCGAGGAGCGCACCGGTGAGCATCACGACCGCGGGCTTGTGCTTCGTCACCGCGGCGCGAAGATCGTCGAGCGGCGACACCATCACCGTCGAGACATCCCCACCGGCGTCCAAGAGCGCGCCGAGTCGCACGGCGAGCTCGACGTCGGCCAAGGTGATGAGGACCTGCGTTGACATCGCGCGCTCCCTAGCGATGCGACCCGTGCGGCCAGAAGGGCATCTTCACGATCGTGCCAGTCACCCGCTTCCCGCGGATGTCGATCTCGATCGTGTTCCCGGGCTGAGCGTGCGCAGTGGGCACATACGCGGTGCCGATCCCATACCCGAGCGACGGACTCAGCGTCCCGCTCATCACGACGCCACTCGGTGCACCGCCCACGAACACCGGATAGCCGTGTCGCGGGAACGCTTTCTCCGCGACGGTGAAGCCGACGAGCTTGCGCGGCACGCCAGCGGCCTTCTGCGCTTCGAGCGCTCCGCGTCCGACGAACTCACCCTTCTTCATCTTCACGAGCCAGGCGAGGTTCGCCTCGAGTGGCGTGTAGTTGTCATCGATGTCGCTCCCGTAGAGCGCCATCCCCATCTCGAGCCGCAGCGAATCGCGGCAGCCAAGCCCCGCGGGGGTGATGCGCCCCGTCGCCATCAGCGCGTCCCACACCTCACGCGAACGCGACGCCGGATGATAGAGCTCGAAGCCGTCCTCTCCTGTGTACCCGGTGCGCGAGATGATCACGTCCGGCACGCCGGCGAAGGTCCCGACCTCGAAGTGGTAGTACTTGATGGGGTCGAGTGCGGTGGACGTCATCGGCTGCAGGATCGCCTGCGCCTCAGGCCCCTGCACCGCCAGCAATCCGATGTCGTCACTGATGTCGGTGAGCGTCGCGTCGAAGCGGCTGAGTTCACGCGAGATGTGCGCGAGGTCCTTGTCCTTGTTCGACGCGTTCACGACCATCATCACGCGATCCGCATAGCGATAGACGAGACAGTCATCGACAAAGGTGCCCTCGGCGGTCAGGATCCCCGAGTAGTGCACCTGCCCGATCGCGAGCGCGGCCACGTCGTTGGTCGTCACCGCGGTCACGAACTCGACCGCCTGCGGACCCGTGATCAGGAACTCGCCCATGTGCGAGACGTCGAACACTCCGCAGCTCTTCCGCACGGCGTTGTGCTCGGCGGTGATTCCCGAGGGGTACTGCACGGGCATCTCGAAGCCGGCGAACGGGACCATCTTGGCGCCGAGGGCGACATGGACGGCGTGGAGGGGCGTGCGCTTGAGCGGGGTGGCGTCGTTGGACACGGAATGGCGAGTTGGCAGGGTGGTCCGGGAGAGAACGCGAGAGCGAAAGATGCCGAAACGGCAGGGCGCGGGCTAGCGGTAGAACTTCTCGCGGCTCTCAGCCGTTACGCTTCTATTACAGATGCGCACCTTTCTTCGCACCCTCCGCGTCGTCGCCGCGCTCGGCCCGATCGTCGTCTCGATCCTCCGCGATCGGCGCCGCTGGCTCTGGTGGGGCGCTCCCATTCGTCGGTCAGAGGCGTTCCATCGTCGCCGCGCGCGGCGGATCGTCGCACGCCTGACGGCGCTCGGACCGACCTTTGTGAAGCTCGCGCAGGTGTTCGCCTCACGAGCGGACATCATCCCAGAGCCGTACCTGGGCGAACTCGGCACGCTGGTCGACGCGGTGCCGCCCTTCTCGAGCGCCGAGGTCGAACGCGCGTTGGTCGAGGCATACGGCGCGCCGATCGCGACGACGTTCGAGCGCTTCGACATGACCCCGGTCGCGGCCGCCTCCCTCGGACAGGTTCATCGCGCCACGTGGCGAGGGCTCGACGTCGCGGTGAAGATCCTCCGCCCAGGAATCGCGGAGATCATCCACACCGACATGGTCGCATCACAGCGGATCGTGCATTGGGCGGAGCGGCGCTGGCCGATCTCGCATGTGCGCGCGATGCGGAGTGTGGTGGATGAGTTCAGCGCTCGCATCCATGAAGAACTCGATTTCCGGTTGGAGGCGCAGAATGCCGAGGAGATCGGCTCGCACTTCCGCGCCAACCCGCACGTGATCATCCCGACGGTGCACCACGAGATGACGCGGCCACGCGTGCTCGTGATGCAGTTCGTCGAGGGGACGCGCATCGATCGCGTCGAGGCGGCGCAGATCGACGTGCCGACGCTGGTCTCGCGCCTCGTCGAGCTCTACGTGCAGATGATGCTGGTCGATGGGCTCTTCCATGCCGACCCGCACCCCGGCAACCTGATGGTCGCCAAGGACGGACGGATCGTCCTCGTGGATTTCGGGATGGTCGTGTGGGTACCGCCACCGCTCCGACTGATCCTGATCCGCACGGTGCTCGCGGCGATCCGGAAGGATCCCGAGGGCGTGAGCGAAGGGTTCTACGCGCTCGAACTCGTCGAGGAGGGCGCCGACCGCGACGAGATCCGTCGCCTGTGCGAACTCCTCATCGTCAACGCGTATGGGAAGACGACGACGATGGAGCGGATCGAGACGCTGATGGCCGATCGCGTCATGTCCACGATCTACTCCTTCCCGCTCCTGCTTCCTCGCGAGATGGTGTACTTCGCACGGACGGCGGCGCTGATTGAAGGGATCGGCACCCGGTTCGACCCCTACTTCCAAGCGATCCCCGTCGCGAGCCCGGTGGTGCTCCGGATGCGGTCGCGCATCCTCCGCTCGCTCGGCGAGACGCCGCGGCCGAGCGTGCAGGAGGTGGCGACGATCGCTGGGTACGCGGCGGGGCGAGCCTGGATGTGGGTGCGCGACCTCGGCTCGCGCGTACTGGCGGCGCGTTAGCCCTTCGCCGCGCCGCGCAGGTACGTCCAGACCTCAGCGGCGTGGCCCGCTGGGACCACGCGCTCGAACACATGTTCGATGGTACCGTCGGGCGCGATGATGTACGTCGTGCGCTCAACGCCCATGTAACGACGACCCCAGAACAGCTTCTCCTTCCATACATCGTACACTTCCGCGACGGCGTGTTCCGTGTCGGCCAGGAGCGGAAAGCTGAGGTCGTACTTCTTCTTGAACTTCACATGCGACTTCACCGAGTCTGGTGAGATGCCGAGCAGGACCGCCTTGCCACGCTTGAACCGCGGCATGTGCTCGGCAAACTCGCAGGCCTGCTGGGTGCACCCCGAGGTGTCGTCCTTGGGGTAGAAATAGAGCACAACGCGCTTGCCGCGCAGCGCGGACAGGGTGCGCGACTCGCCGGTATCGGTGGCGAGCGTGAAGTCGGGGGCGAGGCGGCCAGCGGCGAGGGGCATCGTGTGGTGAGCGCGGTGAGGAGTAACGCTAGATTCCAACGCATGAAGCAGGACGTCTCGAGACCAACGCGGAAGATCGTCGCCGGGTTCGCCCTCGCGATCGCGGCGTGCGCCCCCAAGCCCGACGCGGGCCCGCCAGAAGGAGCGATCAACCCGTTCGACGGCAGCACACCGATGGCGGTGACGTTGGTGCGGCCGCGCTTCACCCTCACCGATACCGACGGCAAGCCGTTCGCGTTCGCGGAGCGCACGGCGGGGACCGCAACCTTTCTGCTCTTCGGCTACACGAACTGCCCGGACGTCTGCCCGGTGAACATCGCGAATCTGGCCGCCGCGTTGCACAAGCTGCCGTTCGATGTGCGGAGCCGAGCACGGGTGGTGTTCGTCAGCGTGGACCCCGACCGGGATTCACTGCCCGCCATCCGAAAGTGGCTCGACGCCTTCGACACGAGCTTCATCGGTTTGCGCGGGAACGCCGCGACAGTGGATTCGATTCAGCTCGCGCTCGGGCTCGGCCCCGCCCTGCGCAGTCCACCGGATGCGAAGGGCGGCTACGAGGTGGGGCACGCGGCCCCCGTGATCGCCTTTGCGCCGGACGACACCGCACGGGCCCTCTATCCGTTCGGCACGCGACAGAGCGACTGGCTCACGGCGATCCCGAAGGTACTGAAGAACCAGTGAAGACGCTCGCGGTGTTCGCCGTCGCTGGCCTCGTCGCGTGTGCGCCGAGCGAGCCGCGGATCGTCGTGACGGATGCGGTCGTGGTGGTCCCGGCGGGCGATGCGCCCGCAGCGCTCTACCTCACGATCGAGAACACGGGCGGTGCGGCCGACACGCTGCGAGCGATCACAACGGAGCGCGCCCGCACGGTATCGCTGCACACGCAGGCGTCTGGGATGGGAGCGATGACGCACATGGTGGCGATGCCTGCACTCGCGGTGCCGGCACACGGCCGCATCGGCCTGCGCCCTGGCGCGGAGCATGGCATGGTCGAAGGGTTGACTTCCCCGCTCCTCGCGGGCGATTCGGTATCATTCACGATGCACTTCGCGCGCAGTGGAACGCAGCGCGTGTCGGCGCGCGCGGTGCCCTACGCCGCGCTCGACTCCCTCTTTCCGCCGCGTCGGTAGCGGCCACAGGTCACGCACGATGCAGTGGTGGTGCTTCGCTCAGGGAACCGCATGGACGTGGGAGTGGCGCGCGTATCCCGGCGTCTGGCTCTTCGTCGCGCTCGTCGCGCTCGCGGCGCATCGTCTTGGCGCGTTCCGCGCGGACAACGGGCGCGCGCGCGGCGCTGGCATCGCGGCAATCGCGATCCTCTGGTTGGCGCTCGATTGGCCGCTCGGCCCGTTGGCCGCCGGCTACCTCGCCAGCGCGCACGCACTCCAGTTCATTCTTCTCGCGTTCGTGATCGCCCCGCTCTTCTGGGTCGCCACGCGTCGCGACCTGCGTGCAGCGCCGCCAACGAACCGCGCCTGGGGACTGCTCACGCAGCCGATCGTGGCGGCGGTGTTGTTCAACGTGAGCGTGGCGAGTTCGCACATGCCGCGCGTGGTGGATCAGCTGATGGTAAGTGCGGCGGGAGCATTCCTGATCGACCTCCTCTGGCTCGGCAGCGCCCTCCTCTTCTGGTGGCCGCTGATCGTGCGCATTCCGGATCGGCCGACGTTCGGCGTACCGGTGCGACTGCTCTACCTGCTCCTTGGCACGCTCTTCCATACCGTCATCGCGATGGTGATGCTCGCGACCGAGTTGCCGATGTACGGCATCTATGAGCTCGCGCCGCCGACGGGGTGGCTCCCTCCTCGGGAGGACCAGCAACTTGCGGGGAGCATCATGGAGCTGGTGGGGATCGTGTTGATCATCGGGTATGCGACGCGGTTGTTCTTCCGCTGGGCGGGGGCGTCCACGCGCGAGGGCTGAGGCGTCAGGATTCAAGTCCGACTGGCGAGGGGTCGAGAATGTGATGGTGCGCGCCTTCCGCGTGATACGCCGTCCAACCCTCTCTCGACCGACGCCTACCATGCTGCTTCGTCATCTCGCCGTCATCGCCGCCCTGCTCCCGGCTGTCACGCGGGCCCAGAGCGAGAACTTCTCGTTCCATGGCTCGTTGAACGCTGGCTACGGGAAGTCCACGAACCTCCCGGTCATCGGCATCCCGACCGAGGGGACCGCGGACTATCGAATCGTGACCCTTCAGGCCCGCTACAAGGCGACGGACAAGGATCAGTTCGTCGTGCAGCTCCTCAACCGCCGCGTCGGGACATCGCCGCTCCGCAACGCGATCGGCGACCTCACGACGCAGTGGGCGTACTGGCAGCGCTCCGCCGGCGACCTCACGTTCAAGGTCGGTCGCGCTCCGCTCCCGCGCGGCCTCATGAACGAGGTCCGCTACATCGGAACGGTGCTCCCGTTCTTCCGCGTGGCCTATGAGTACACCTACGATGCGTTTGACGCGAACGACGGCGTCGTGGTCTCGTATCGCAAAGGGCTCGGTGACGCCTTCCGCTTCGAGGGTCACGTCTTCGGCGGCGGCAGCGAGAACCGGAACGTCCGATCTGAAGCGGCCGGGCTCAGCGTCCGCGTGTCGCGCGCGAGCAACATGCGAGGCGCCCAGTTCTATCTCGACGCCCCGGCGGGGATTCGCCTCGGACTCTACGGCGACAGTTACGATCGGATCGACGACGCGACCAACACCCACGGGATGCGTAACCATCACGGCTTCTCGGCGCAGATGGAACGCCAGTACGTCACGGTCCGTGCGGAGCACATGCGCGAGACGGGGTACGGGCCGATGTCGGACCTCCGCAACACGTATGCGAACGTCATCGTGAAGCCGACGGAGACGTGGCGCTTCGCGGTGGAGCAGTCGATCGGTGACCAGCTCGTCTTCCCGACGGGGCAACCGAGCGTGAAGATCCCCGCCGTTCGCAGCACGGGTGGCGCGGTGAACTACCTGCTCAGCAGCAACACCGTGCTCAAGCTCGAGCACCACTGGCGCCGCGGGTATCAGTTCGACGCGTTCGTTCCGCCGACCAAGACGGTGAACGGCGCGGCGGTCGTGCAACCGAGCGCCTATACGAACTACTGGATCCTCTCCGCCGCCTTCTCCTTCTGAGACCCCGACCCATGCACACGACTCGCATTTTCCGCGCCGCGTTGCTCGCGGTCGCCCTCAGTGCCCCGCGCCTAGCGCACGCACAGCTGTTCAAGGTCATCGCGCACCCCGAGACCAAGGTCGAGGAGGCCTCGGCCGCCGACCTCAGCAAGATCTTCCTGAAGCAGAAGACCGCGTTCGCCGACGGCACGCCGGCCGTGCCGGTGGACCAGGCGAAGGTGTCGACGGTCCGCGGGATGTTCACGCGCTCCGTGCTCGGCAAGAGCGTGAGCGACGTCGAAGGCTACTGGCAGCAGCAGATCTTCTCGGGCAAGGACCAGCCGCCCGCGCAGAAGCCTAAGGACGACGACGTGATCGAGTTCGTGAAGACCACGCCGGGCGCGATCGGATACGTCGGCGGCGGGGCCGCGACCGCCGGCGTGAAGGTCATCAAGGTGAAGTAAGCCCACGCGATCGCGTGGCATGGGCGCGGGTCATCGGTGCGAACCGGTGACCCGCGCTCACATCCTACCCTTCGATCGACTCCCCACCCATGAGTGCGGCCATGATCGCCTTCTGGATGTGCAGGCGATTCTCGGCCTCATCCCAGACGCGACTCTGGGGCCCATCGATCACCTCCGCGGCGACTTCCTCGCCGCGGTGCGCCGGCAAGCAGTGCAGGAAGATCGCGCTCGGCGCCGCGAGGCGCATCATCGCGGCATCGACCTGAAAGCCCGCGAATGCCCGCTCGCGAGCGCCTTGCTCTTCTTCCTGCCCCATCGACGCCCATACATCGGTCGTCACCACGTGCGCCCCACTCGCTGCCTCGCGCGGATCGCGAACGACGCGCACGCGCGCACCGACCGCCTCGGCCTTCGCGATGGTCGCCGCATCCGGGTCGTAGCCCCGCGGACAGGCGAGTGTGAGCTCGAAGCCGAGGTGCGCTGCCGCGTCGATCCACGAGTTCGCCATGTTGTTGCCGTCACCGATCCACGCCACGCGATGCGAGGCGATATCGCCGATGTGCTGGCGGACCGTGAGCAGGTCGGCGAGAACCTGGCAGGGATGATGCAGATCGGTGAGCCCGTCGATCACTGGGACATCCGCCATCGCCGCGATCTCCTCAAGCTCGCTATGGGCGAAGGTGCGCACCATGATCCCGTCCACATAGCGCGAGAGCACCCGAGCGGTGTCCGCCGCCTTCTCGCCCCGCCCGAGCTGCGCGTCGCGCGGCGAGAGGAAGATCGCGTGCCCGCCGAGCTGGAGCGCGCCGACCTCGAAGGAGACCCGGGTGCGCGTGGATGATTTGTTGAAGATCATCGCCAGCGTCTTCCCGGCCAGCGGCTGCCCATGGTAGCGGCCCGCGCGCATCCGCTCCGCGAGCTGGAAGAGCTGCTCGAGCTCTGCCGCCGAGAAGTCGGGGATGCTCAGGAAGTCGCGATGGGGGCGGAGGGTCATGCGGTCGTCCGGAGGGCCAGGGCGGGCACGCCATGGCGGGAAGGGGGTAAAAGCTAGCGGCCCTTGACCACACAGAGCAAACTGTAGCTATGCGACGACCTCTTCTTTCCCTCCTTCTCGCGCTCGGCGCAACGGCGCTCCCGGCGCAGATCATCACCGTTCGCGTCTTAGACTCGCGGACCTCAGGCCCGATCCAGTACGCTCGCGTGACCGCCGAACGCATCGGCTGTCCGCGACCCCAGGACTCGACCGACGTGAACGGCGCCGTGCGACTGCGCGTACCTGGCGGGCGTCGCACCTGGGTCTGCATCAGCAAGATCGGCTTCACCCCTGAGACGGTGAGCTTTGCCACGCCGAAGATCGACACGACGCTCATCTTCCAGCTGAACCCCCAGGTGATCACCCTGGAGGAGCGTCGGATCATCGCACGACAGGACGTCTTTGGCATCCGCATGGATGGGCTCGACGTGCGTTTTCTGAGCGATTCCATGATCGAGCGGATCCGACCGCGATCGATCCACTACAAAGATTTCGTCCGGGAGCTCAACGTCCCGGGGCTCTACATGAACACGCAGTCCACGACGTGCATCCAGTTCCGGGAGGGGTGTTCGCTCCTACTGCTTGATGGCGTCGAGGTTCCACCGGAGTACGTGATCGAACCGGCGCTCATCAAGGACGTAGGCTTCATGCGTCCCACCGACGCACGCGCTATCTGGGGGCCGCGCGGGTACTTCGGGGCGGTGTTGATCCGGACGCGCGAGACGCCGTGGAAGCGCAATAGCTCGAAGCCGTAGTCTTCGCCCGCTCCCTTCACCGCTCGAGACATGACCGCCGACCGACGCGACTTCCTGAAACAACTCTCCGTCGGTGGCATCGCTGCCGTCGCGCTCCCCTCCACCGCCATGGCTGCGGCCACAGCGCCGTCAACGCCACCGCTCGCGGAGATCGCCGCGATGCTCTCACCCGCAGATCCACCGACGTTCGATACGAGTTGGACGGCGCGGCTGACCACGAAGCACCGAGCGGTCTTCGACGTGCCGGAGATCAACGGCGGGAGCGGCGTGTTCCGCGCCGGGCTGTGGGTACAGCACTACGTCGGCGTGCTGCAGGCGCGCCCGGCGGAGATGCAACCGGTGCTCGTCATTCGCAGCAAAGCGATCCCGCTGGTGATGACACAGGAGTACTGGCTGCGCTATGCCGTGGCTGACCGCGCCGATGTTCGGCATCCGATGACGGACGAGAAGACGAAACGAAACCCCGCGTTGATGACCGCTGTCGACGACGGCCTTCCACCCGGACTCGCAACGCTCGCGCTGGACGAGCAGATGAAGCGGGGCACGATCGTCCTCGCGTGCAACATGGCGTTCGCGCTGTGCGTGCAGACGATCGCAGACCACGACAAGCTCTCCCCGGCAGACGCCCGCAAGAAGGCGCTCGAGATGATGCTCCCGGGCGTCATCCTCCAACCGAACGGGATCTTCGGTGTGGTGCTCGCGCAGCAACATGGCTGCGCGTTCGTCGCCGCGGCGTAGCGCTACTTCTTCCGCTCCGGCGCCGGTCGCGGCGCGGGCAGGTCGTCGGCGAAACGCCACGGCGTCGCCCCGTCGCGCGTGAGCGGACGGGTCGCGAGCCGCGCCCGGACCATGGCGATCGGCATGGGGCCGCCCTGCAGGATCGCATCATGGAAGGCGCGGTCGTTCAGCTTCCCCGCCATCACCAGCTCCTTGTAGAGCGCACGGATCTGCAGCCCGCCGAGCATGTACGCCGCTTGGTAGATCGGTGAGTAGGTGCCGTTGAACGAACGCCGAACCTCGCCCTCCGCGTTCGCGCGCTCGAAGGGCACCTTGTCCACGAGATACTCGATCGCCTGCTCGGGCGTCATCTTGCCGAGGTGGAAGCTGAGGGAGAAGACGATGCGCGCACTGCGATGCATCCGCCACGCGAGCGCGCCGAGTCGGTCCTCAGGCTTCACATGGAAGTCGTGGTCCCAGAGGAACATTTCCCAGTAGAGCGACTGTCCCTCATTCCAGAACGGCGTTCCGAACACTCGACGGTGCGAGTTGTACCGCGCGGACATGAATCCCTGGAGGTGGTGCCCGGGGTTCAGCTCGTGGAAGACCACGGCGCGTGAGAAGTACGGGTTGTTGCCGCGGAGACTCATGAGCTTCTCTTCGTCCGTCATGTCCGCGGTCGGATACGACACGATGATCATGTCACCGCCGAGGAAGAACGGGTTCACTCGCTGGCGCTCGGGAGTCATCATCTCCATGCGCCAGTCCTCGCGCGCGAGTTCGGGGATGGTGACCCAATCGTGCTTCGCGAAGAAGGCATCGGCCTCGTTCGCGAGATCGCGGATGAGATCAGGCTGCTTCCCCGGCTCGACGTACATGTCCTTCACTTTCGCCATCGCCGCCTTCCAGTCGTCGCCGAAGCCGAGTTCGCGCGCCGCCTTCTTCGCTTCGGACAGACTGAACGCGTACTCCTTCTCGGCGATCACGATGAGTTCGTCGGCCGTGTATGGGACCATCGCGTGGCGCAGGTCCGCCGCGAGGCCGTCGGCGCCGATCGGATCGCCGATGATCGGCCCCGTGTTCTGGGCGGACGCACTCACCGCGCTGGAGCCTGTACCCTGCGCCACGACCGGTGCCGGCGGGATCCCGACGACGCGCTGGCGGATCGTCTGCGCATAGCGCCGTAGCGCCTTGTCGAGCTTCTGCTGGGGGTTCGCGACCCACCAACTGAACATCGGGTCGTAGCCGTTATAGTAGCGGAACCACTGGCCGGTGCTGTTGCGCAGCTCATCAAGTTGATCGGCGGCGCGGTTGGCGATGGTGCGCGAGACCTTGGGCGGGGTGGCGCGCGGCGTCGACTTCGCGGCGGCGCTGTCACCCGCAGGGCGCGCGGGGGCCGGTTCGTACAGCGCGCGGAGACTGTCGACGACGTGGGTGACATCAGCGATGGTGCGCGCGGCCGTCTGTCCGTCGATGCTCTTCAGATCGCGCCGCGCGTCGTGGAGCGCGAGGAGACGATCGGCGAAGGGGAGGAGCGGGGCCGTCTCGCGCCGTTGCACCTCATCGCGGTCGAGGAGGTCGAGTTGGTAGCGGAGGTGGTTGTCGAGGAGGACGTAGTCGACGCGCCCCTCCTGGGAGAGCTTCCCGAAGTCGAGCGCGCTGAGGCGCGTCCGCCAGGTGGTGTAGAAGGCCCGGAGCCGTGGCCGCTGTGCGGGGGAGCCCGCGCCGTCGTATCGCCGCTGCAGCACGTTGAGGTCGGCACTGTAGCGCGACACGATCTCGGCGAGTTCGCTCCCCTTCGCGTTCGCCATCGGCTGCAGCGGTGGAACGGTGAGCGACCGGTCCGCGGCGAACTGCTGCTGCGTGGTGACGGGGACCACCGGTGCTTGTGCCGTCAGCGCAGCCGGGGCGAGGGCGAGCAGCACGGCGCGCGTGCGAAGGGAGCGAACGGACACGGGGGAACCTCGGGTGCGGTGGAGGCCACGACGGAAGACTGCCAGAAGGTACCGCCGCTCCCCGCACCGCCGCTACAAGATGTAGCGCCGCAGATCCTCGTCCTCGACGATCGCCTTCAAGCGATCGCGCACCGCGCGCCCGTCGATCGCGATCGGTTCGTTCCCGCGGTCGGGAAGCTCGTAGAGCGCATCTTCGAGGAGCGTGGTCATGACCGTGTGAAGCCGGCGCGCGCCAATGTTCTCCATCCGGTCGTTCACGAGCGCGGCCGTACGGGCGATCTCGGCGATCCCGTCCTCGCTGAAGGTGAGGTCGGTCCCCTCGGCCTTCACCAGCGCGGCGTACTGCTTGGTGAGCGCGTTCTCGGGCTCGGTCATGATGCGAACGAAGTCCGCTTCGGTCAGCGGCTTCAACTCAACGCGGATCGGGAAACGACCCTGCAGCTCCGGGATCAGGTCGCTCGGCTTGCTCACATGGAACGCGCCGGCGGCGACGAAGAGGACGTGATCGGTCTTCACCATCCCGTACTTCGTCTGCACGTTCGAGCCTTCGACGATCGGGAGAAGGTCGCGCTGGACCCCTTCGCGCGAGACGTCCGGCCCACCGATCTCGCTCTTCGCGCCCGCGATCTTGTCGATCTCGTCGAGGAAGACGATGCCGAGTTTCTCGGTGCGCTCCAAGGCATCCGTCACGACATCATCGTGATTGATGAGCTTGTCGAACTCCTCGTCGAGGAGGATGCGACGCGCGTCGGCGACGGTCACGGTGCGCTTCTTCTTCCGCTTCGGCAGGAACTGTTCGATGGCCTCCATGAAGTTCGCCATCGGCTCCGGCGCCCCCGCCTCGGCCATCCCCGGCATCGCGGCCGATTGGGCGACCTCGATCTCGATCTCGCGCTGCTCAAGCTGCCCGTCGAGGAGGAGCTGCTTGAGCTTCTCGCGCGTGCGCTTGTGGCGGTCACGCGCGAGCTCCTGCTCTGCGGTCACGCCGCCTGTGCTCGACACCACGAACACGTGCTCTGCGCCCTCCTTCTTCTCCGCCGGGACGTCGGCGGGGACCGGGAGAAGGAGGTCGAGAATGCGCTCATCGACCTTGTCGTTGGCGAGATCCTCGACCTCCTGCTCGCGCTCGGTGCGCACCATGTCGATCGCACTCTCGACGAGGTCGCGGATCATCCCTTCGACGTCGCGGCCGACGTAGCCGACCTCGGTGAACTTGGACGCCTCGACCTTGATGAACGGCGCGCCCGCGAGCTTCGCGAGGCGGCGGGCGATCTCGGTCTTCCCCACGCCCGTGGGGCCGATGAGGATGATGTTGTTCGGCGCGATCTCCTCGCGGATCGGCTCTGGGGCGCGCTGGCGGCGCCACCGGTTGCGGAGCGCGATGGCCACGGCCTTCTTGGCGTCCCCCTGCCCCACGATGTAGCGATCGAGTTCCGCGACGATCTTGCGCGGCGTGAGGTCCGCGAGGCGGGCGAGGGTCTGCTCGGTGTGGTTCGACGGCATACCAGCAATCTAGCGAGCGACGGGGGTCACCCCGTGGGCTCGACCACCGTGATGTTGCCGTTGGTGTACACGCAGATCTCCCCGGCGATCTCGAGCCCCTTACGGGCGATCGTCGGCGCATCAAGGGTGGTCTCGCGCAGCAGTGCGCGCGCCGCGCTGAGCGCGTAGGTGCCGCCCGAGCCGATCGCGAGGATGCCATCGTCCGGTTCGATGAGCTCGCCGGTCCCGGAGAGGACGAAGCCGTTGTGGCGATCGGCGACGATCAGCAGCGCCTCAAGTCGACGCAAGACGCGATCGGAGCGCCACTCTTTGGCGAGCTCGACCGCTGCCCGGGAGAGATTCCCGGGGTGCCGTTCGAGCTTCTCCTCGAACTTCTCGAACAGGGTGAACGCATCGGCGGCGGCGCCGGCGAAGCCAGCGACGACCTTGCCGCCCTTGAGTGCGCGCACCTTCACCGCCTGCGACTTCATGACCGTGTCGCCGACGGAGACCTGCCCATCGCCGGCCATCGCGACGCGACCGTCGCGGCGCACCGCGAGGATCGTGGTCGCGTGGAATACTGGGATTGCCATGCCGAAAACTACACGTGCGCTGGGGTCGCCGTCTCCCCGAATCGCTTGGCCAACGAGGTCAGATAGGCATCCATGGTCGCGTGCGCCCCGCGCAGCTTCATCATCGTCCGGAAGAGCGCCGGCCCGACCCACCCATCCTCGGTGATCGTGACGACGGTTCCCGTGCCGCTCGCTCGCAGCTCGTAGCCCCACCGCCCGCCCCACGGCGCGCTCCCGTCGTTCACGATCTCGGTGACGAGCCGCGTCGGCGCGGTCACCTCTACCAGCTCGATGGCCATCGTCTGCCCGGCCGCCTCCTGCGTCCACACCTCGTGCCCGTTCCGCGCGGGTGCGGGATCGGAGCGCGTGAAGTCCTTGTGCCAGGCGGTGACGCCCCCGACGTCACGAATGACCTTCCAGACGGAATCGATCGGCGCGGACAGGGCGATCTGACTGACTGCCCGGTGCTCTCGGGGGAGCGTGAGCCCATACCCCCACGCAGCGAGGGCGATCAGGGCAATGCCGGACACCACCATCAGCACGACACGGAGCATCGGTCAACCCTCGGCGAGGCGCGTTAGCTTCAGAATATGCCACGGAACCCGATCACCTTCGAGCAGGTGCTGGCCGCCCGCGAGCGGCTGCGCGCCCACCTGACTGAGACCCCCGCACGCCGCTATCCGTTGCTCGACGCGCTGGTCGGGCACGACGTGCGCGTGGTGGTGAAACACGAGAACCACCTCCCGATCCAAAGCTTCAAGGTCCGGAACGCCACGAGCGCGATGACCGCGCTCGACGCGGCAGCGCGTGCGCGCGGAGTGATCGCGGCGTCGACCGGCAACCACGGCCAGGGGCTCGCGTGGGCTGGCGCACGCCTCGGCGTGCCGGTGACCATCGTCGTCCCCGAAGGAAATAACCCCGACAAGGGCGCCGCGATCCGCGCGATGGGTGCGACGCTGATCGAGACTGGTGCGACGTACGACGCGGCCGCGGCGGCGTGTGCCACCCTCGCCGAGGAACGCGGGATGACCTTGGTGCATTCGACGAACAACGCCGACGTGGTCGCTGGCGCCGCCACGATCACGCTCGAGTTCCTCGAGCAGGTGCCGGAGCTCGACACGATCATTCTCGCGCTCGGCGGCGGTTCACAGACGGTGGGAGCGATCGTCGTTCGCGATGCGGTGAAGCCGTCGCTCCGCGTGATCGGCGCGCAGAGCGAGGGCGCGAAGGCGCAGTACGAATCGTGGCGCGAGCGGCAGCGGCTGACCGGGCGCCCGGTGAGGACGATCGCCGAGGACGTCGCGACGGGGCGTGCCTATGAGCTCACCTTCGACGCGCTCGTCGACGGCATGAACGATTGCCTACTCGTCTCGGACGCCGAGATCGCGGACGCCATCCGCGAGATGATCCGATGCACCAAGAATCTGCCGGAGGCCGCAGGCGCGATCGGGCTTGCCACGGTGCGCCGCTACGCCGAGCGCTTCGCGGGGCAGACGGTGGGGATCGTCCTGTGCGGCGGGAATCTCGACGGGGAGATGTTGCGGCGGGTGATGAACCGGGAGCTCTGACCTGCCGCGGTCATCCCACGACGAACAGGTATTCCCGATTCGTCACGTGCGACACACGCCCCACACGCCGCCCCCGTGGATCGTGGATCCCGATCCGTGCCCCGACGTAGCGCGGATGGGCCACCGTGATGCACTTCACCGGCCCCCGCTCTTCGAGCAGCGCCGTGATCCACGCGCGATCGACGAACCCCTCGTCGGAGAAACTCAATACGAGCGTCCGCGCATCGACCGTGCGCACCACTTCCGTGAGCGCCTCCGCGAACTTCGGACGTGAGTTGAAGCGGCTGGTCCGCGCCTTCACGTCCACCCGCTTCTGCGCGACGCCATACACCTCGGGCGCATCCCACCGCACGAGCGTCTCCCAGAGGTGGTAGTTCCCCAGATACGAGTGCTGATTGTACGGCGGATCGAGATAGGCCACATCGGCGCTGAGCCGCTGCGCGGCGGCCAACGCATCGAGCCCGAGCGCACGTGCCTTGCCTGCCGCCGCACGCGGCAGCAAGCGCGGCTCACGTAATTCGAGCGGCAGCAACGCCCGCGGCGCCCACGCTTTGAGATAGGCCATGTGCACGCCGGTCGTGGAGTCCACCCGGTCGGCGGCCTGGATCAACGCCGTGAGGAGCGCCGCCTCGAGCTCGGGCCCGTAGCCTGCGCGTGCGATCGCCTCGCGCACTCCCTCGATGCGCGCCGCGTTCTCCGGATGGAAGAAGCGGGCATCGCGCGCGTAGCGCTGCGTGAACCACCCGTCCACCGGCGCCGCGCTCGCCAGCGCCCGTAGCTCGCGCTCGACGCGCGCGGCATGCACCTCGGCATCGGCCTGTACCACGCCGAGCGCGACGGTGTGCGCGTACTGGTTGTGATCGTTGGTGAACAGCTGGTACCCCGCCCCTTTCAGCGCGTGCGCCACGCGCGCGCTGCCACTGAAGAGGTCGATCACCGACCGCACCCTCGGCATCGCGTCGATCAACGCGACGATGCGCGGCACGAGGCGACGCTTGGAGCCGAGGTACTTGAGCATCAGACGCGCCGCACGTTGTCGGTGGGCCAGCGATACTCCATCTGCCGCGCGGTGTTCACCGCGACCTCCGCACCGAAGCAGCGCTCCACGACCTGCAACGACATCTCGATCCCGGCGCTGATCCCCGCGCTCGTGAGGAGCGCGCCCTCGGCCACGACATGCTCGTCGCGCACCACGGTGGTCGCGCGCAGCTCGTCGGCCATCCAGTCGAGTGCGCACCAGTGCGTCGTGGCGCGGCGCCCCTCCAGTAGCCCGGCACGGCCAAGGAGCATGGCGCCCGTACACACACTCGTCAGCGTCGCCACCTCACCCGCGCGGGAGCGGATGAAGTCGATCACCGGCCCATCATCGCGGTAGATCGGGCGCGTCCCCCATCCGCCAGGCACGACGAGCAGATCGAGCGGTGGGCAGGACGCGAAGCTCTCATCCGGGAGCACGCGCAGACCGCCTGTGGCACGCACCGGCTCAAGCGACTCGGCCACGATCCGCACATCGAAAGGAGAGAGCGACTCACGGCGGTTCTCCTCGGAGAGCCGCGTCACGGAGAACACCTCGAACGGCCCACAGAAGTCGAGCACCTCGACATCGTCGAAGACGACGATCCCGGTCATCAGACGGTTCATGCGCGCGGATGGGCTTGGCGGTGGACCTGTTTCAGACGTTCGACACTCGTATGCGTGTAGATCTGCGTGGTGCTCACGCTGGCGTGACCAAGGAGCTCCTGCACCGCCCGCAGATCAGCACCGGCGTCGAGGAGATGCGTCGCGAAGGTGTGGCGCAACGAGTGCGTGCTCAGCCCGGCGCCCTCATCGACGCGCGCGAGCCAACGGGTGACCGCGAGCTGCAGCGTCCGCGTCGCGATTCGCTTGCCGCGGTCGCTCACGAAGAAGGCCACGCGTTCGGCGTGCGCACCGATCGCCGCGAGTTTGGTATCGCGCGCGCGCTCATACTCGCGGAGCGCACGGACCGCCGCGGACCCGACCGGCACGATGCGCTCCTTCTTTCCCTTGCCCCGCACCTTGACCTGCCCCGCGAGGAGGTCGAGGTCGCGGCGATCGATCCCGCGGAGCTCTGAAAGCCGGAGTCCGCACGAGTAGAAGAGCTCGAGGATGGCGCGATCACGCACGTCGGTGAACCGTCCCTCACTGGCGCGCGTCGCGGCGGCGTCTAGCATCGCTTCGACCTGGGTGCGATCGAGGTAGCCCGGGAGGTGCTTCTCGAGCTTGGGCATGCCGACCGCGCGCGCCGGATTGCTGTCGAGGAGGTCGAGCCGATTGAGGAACTGGTAGAAGGTCCGCACGGCGGAGAGCGCCCGCGCGATCGACCGCCGCCCCAGGCCGCGCCGTTGGAGCTGCGCCATCCACGCGCGCAGCGTGAGGCGATCGACACTCGCCCAGCTCCACGACTCGCTGGCGAGGTGCACCGAGAGGAAGGCCTGCAAGTCGCCCAGGTCGCGCCCGTACGCCGTCACGGTGTGCGGCGACAGGTCGCGTTCTTTGGCGAGATGCTGGAGGAATTGCTCGACGTAGTCCATCGCTACGAGGACGAATGCGGCGCGGGAAAGGTATCGGCGGCACCGCGCCCGGACTCTGCTAGATTCTGGGGATGCTCCTGGGGATCGCGGGGATGATCGGGTCGGGGAAGACGACGTTGTCGCGTGCCCTCGCGCAGCGCTTCGGGCTGCAGTTGGCCTTGGAGAGCGTGGACGACGACAACCCGTGGCTGGAGCGTTTCTACGACGGCGAGGAGGGGATGCGGAGCTTCGGACTCCAGCTCCAACTCCACTTCCTCGCCACCCGCTTCAAGTCGATGCGTCGCATGCGCGCCGCCGGTGGAAGCTGGGTACTCGACCGGACCTGGTACGAGGATGCCGAGGTCTTCGCCCGCGGGCTGCACGAGGAGGGGTATCTCTCCTCCACCGAGTGGACGCTCTACCAGCAGCTCTACACCGAACTCCTCTACGCCCCCGCCGCGCGCCCGCCGCGCCTCCTGATCTACCTCCACGCGCCGATCGACACGATCCTCGAGCGGATCGCCACACGCGGGCGCGCCAAGGAGCGCGATGCCGACCCGAGCTACTTCGCGGCGTTGCACCGCCGCTATGCGAGCTGGGTGGAGGGCTTCCGGAAGTGCCCCGTACTCGCGATCGACGCGCGCGAGTACGACCTCGTGGGCAACCCCACCGCCGCCGATGCGATCATCGCACGGGTGCGCCGCGAGCTCGAGGGAGAGCTTCCACAGACCGAGCTCTGGCCGACGACGACGCCCGTGACGACGCCCGCGACGGCGCCCGCGACGGCGCGCACCGCGACCGTCTGACCGTTACGCGATCGTCGGGAGCCAGTCGCGCATGGCCGCGAGCGCACGCTCGGCGAACCGCTCGCGTTTGAGATCTTTCTTCTTCACCGGCACCTCGAGCTCGTCGAGCAACCCGAAGTTCGCGTTCATCGGCTGGAAGTGCGCCGGATCTGCCTCACGCAGATAGCGGTAGAGCGCGCCGAGCATCGTGCTCGGCGGCGGTACCACGGGCGCGGCTCCGCGCAGCATCCGATCGAGGTTCACCGCGGCGAGGATCCCCGTCGCCGTACTCTCGGTGTACCCCTCCACCCCCGTGACCTGCCCCGCGAAACAGACCATCGGTGCGTCCTTCAACGAGAGATGCGGGGTGAGCGCCGCGGGCGAGTTCACGTACGCGTTGCGATGGATCGAACCGAAGCGGAGGAACTCCGCGTGGGCGAGCCCGGGGATGGAACGGACCACCTTCTGCTGCTCGCCGATCCGCAGGCGCGTCTGGAAGCCGACAAGATTCCACATCCGCCCGGCACGGTCCTCGCGCCGGAGCTGCACGACGGCCCATGGACGCTGCCCGGTGCGCGGGTCCTTCAGCCCCACCGGCTTCATCGGCCCGTGCCGCAACGACTCGCGGCCGCGCCGCGCGATCTCCTCGATCGGCATGCAGCCATCGAAATACGGCACCTCGTCGAAGGCATGCGCGGTGAACTGATCACCCGCGATGAGCGCATCGATGAACGCGTCGTACTCCGGTTGCGTCATGGGGCAGTTGAGATACGCGCCCGCCTCCGCGCCCGCCATCGTCTCCTTGTCCCAACGCGAGGCCGCGAACACGCGCTCCTGGTCGATCGACTCCACCGCGACGATCGGCGCGATCGCGTCGTAGAAGGCGAGCGAGCCCACCCCCAATCGCGCTCCGATCGACTCCGCGAGCGCATCAGAGGTGAGCGGTCCGGTCGCGATCACCGCGGGCCCCTCGGGGATCGTCGTCACCTCGTCGCGCTCCACCCGGATCCGTGGATGCGCGTGCACGCGATCGTGCACAAAACCACTGAAGAGGTCGCGGTCCACGGCGAGTGCACTCCCAGCCGCCACGCGCGCCGCATCCGCGCCCTCTAAGATCAGCGAACCGAGCAGGCGCATCTCTGCCTTCAACAACCCGTGCGCGTTGCTCGTCTCGGTGCTCTTGAAGGTATTGGAGCAGACGAGTTCTGCGAGCCGATCGGTGTGGTGCGCCGCCGTCCCGCGCACCGGACGCATCTCGTGGAGCACCACCGCGTGCCCACGCTCGGCCAACTGGAAAGCGGCCTCGCTCCCCGCGAGGCCGCCTCCCACCACGGTCACTTCCGCGCTCACGCCAGCGCCGCCTCGGCCTCCGCAGGCGCCTCGACGGTCCACTCGTTCGCGCACTTCAAGCACTTCCGATAGTGGCCGCGTGTCTTGTTCGACTTCGCCTCCGCCCCGACGTTGCCGCAATCCGGGCAAGGCTCGGCGACCGGCTTGTCCCAACAGACGAAATCGCAGTTGGGATAGTTCTCGCAGCCGTAGAACGCTTTGCCACGCTTCTTGGAACGCCGCGCGGCGATGTCGCCCCCATCCTTGGGGCACTTCACGCCCGTGGGCATGGAACGCGTGCCTCGACACTTCGGGAAGGTGCTGCACCCCAAGAACTCCCCCGAACGTCCCCGACGCACGACCATCTGTTTGCCGCAGAGCGGGCAGAGGTGATCGGTGAGCACCGGCGGCTGACGTTCGCCCTTGAGCGGGCGCGTGTACTTGCACGTCTTGGGGTGGTTCTCGCAGGCCACGAACGGACCGAAGAAGCCGCCCTTCGGGAGCAGCTTCCCGCCGCACTGCGGACACTTCTCGGTCGCGAGCGCCGAGAGATCGTGCGCTTCGCGGATCAACCCTTCGACATCCACGTCATTGAGCGACTTCTCGAAGGGACCATAGAAGTCCTTGAGTACGCCGCGCCATCCCTTGTTCCCACCCTCGACCTGGTCGAGCGTGCCTTCCATCTCCGACGTGAAGCCGACGTCGAAGACGCTGGGGAACTGGCGCACCATCACCTTCTCCACCGATTCGCCGAGCGGCGTCGGGAAGAAGCGGCGCTGCTCGAGTTCGGCGTAGTGCCGGTCGGTGAGCGTGGTGATGATCGAGGCGTAGGTCGAGGGGCGCCCGATGCCCAGGCGTTCGAGCTCCTTCACCAATGACGCTTCGGAGAACCGCGGCGGCGGCTCGGTGAAGTGTTGGTTCGGGGTGATCCCCTTGAGGGGGACGTGCTCGCCGGCCTCGATCGCAGGGAGTGCCTGCTCGTCTTCGAGCGCCTTTCCTTCCCCTTCTTCGCGCGCCTCTTTGTAGAGCGAGAGGAACCCCTGGAACTTGATCACCGACCCGGTCGCTCGGAACAGATACCGCGCGCGGCGCCCCGCCATATCGAAATCCACCGTGGTGGTATCGAACACCGCGGGCGCCATCTGACTCGCCATGAAGCGCTGCCACACGAGCGTGTAGAGCTTGAGCTGATCGGCGGAGAGGAACTTCGCGACCGACTCCGGCGTGCGCGACGGATCAGTGGGACGGATCCCCTCGTGCGCGTCCTGCGCGGCGGAGTCCTTCCCCGCTCCGTAGAGCTGCGGCCCCTTGGCGAGATACTCCTCTGCGTACTGTTGCAGGAGGAACTCACGCGCGGCGCCCGCCGCGGACTCGGCCACACGGCTCGAGTCGGTTCGCATGTAGGTGATGAGACCGACCGCGCCCTCCGCCTTGGAGAGCTCGATGCCTTCGTAGAGGTTTTGCGCGAGCCGCATCGTGCGCTTGGAGCCGAAGCCGAGCTTCTTCGCGGCCTCCTGCTGGAGCGTGCTCGTCGTGAACGGCGCGGCGGGATTCTTGCGCCGCTCGCGGCGCTTGATATCGGTCACATCGAACGCGTCGCGCCCCGCGAGATCGTCGAGGATCGCGCGCGCCTCTGGCTCGGCGTGGATCTCCGGCTTCTTGCCGTCGATGTGATGCAGCTTGGCGCTGAACGCCTGCTTCTCGTGTTCGAGCTGCGCGACGATCGACCAATACTCTTGCGGGACGAACGCACGGATGTCGCGTTCACGCTCCACCAGTAAGCGCAGCGCCACCGTCTGCACCCGCCCGGCGGAGAGTCCCTTCTTCACCGTCTTCCAGAGGAGTGGGCTCGCCTTGTAGCCCACCAAGCGATCGAGCACGCGCCGTGCCTGCTGTGCATCGACCTTGCGCTGATCGATCTCGCCGGCGGCGGCCACCGCCTTGGTGACCGCATCCTTGGTGATCTCGTGGAAGAGCACGCGCTTGATCGGGGGCCCATTGCGGCGCGCCACCTGCTCGCGCACATGCCAGGCGATCGCTTCTCCTTCGCGGTCGGGGTCGGTCGCGATGAAGACGGCGCTCGCCGACTTCGCCGCACCCTTCAGCTCCGCCAGCGTCTTCTCTTTCCCGGGGATCGTCACATAGTCCGGCTCGAACTCGTTCTCGAGGTCGATTCCGAGCGTGCGCTCAGGGAGGTCGCGGATGTGGCCGACGGTCGCCTTCACCGCGTAGCCGGAGCCGAGGTATTTGCCGATCGTCTTCGCCTTGGCCGGCGACTCGACGATGACCAGCGCCTTACCGGAGGTCGCGATCGCTGCATCGTCATCGACCTCCTCCGCGACCGCCGTCACCTTCCGCTTGGAGGCAGAGACGGCCTTCTTGGCGGCGGTCTTCTTCTTCGCAGTCTTCTTCTTGGCAGCCATTGGGGTCCCCGGCTCCTTCCATACTATTGCGGCTCAGCCACCGCGGCCGAGCAGAGGGGGACAATCCTATACTGGGTCCTCAGCGCTCGGCAAGCGCTACTATAGTATCGGCGACGGCGTCTGGCGTCATCAAACCTGTGCTAACTATATGATTTGACTGAAGATAGAATGCCTCACGAGCCGCCAGAAGATTGTTGAGCGTCGCCGTCGGATCCTGGCCGCTGAGGAGGGGCCGCGCATCGAGATCGCTCGCCAACCGGCGGATCGACTCCTCCGGCGACACCTGCAGATAGACCGTCGTCACACGGCCCGCGATCGCGTCACGGACTGCGGCGGAGGTGATCCATCCGCCCCCCGGCGCCCACACCGCGGGATGCTGTGCGAGTAGCGTGCGCGTGAGCGCGAGCTCCTCATCGCGAAACCAGGCCTCCCCGCGACCCGCGAAGAGATCACGCACGCGCTGATGGTGCTTCGCCTCGAGTGCGACGTCGAGGTCGATGAAATGGACGCGGAGGCGTTGCGCCACCAGCGCGCCGACGGTGCTCTTCCCCGCGCCGGGAAGCCCCACGAGCGCGAGGGAGTGCCGCACGCTATCCGTCCAGCCGCGCGGCGAGCTGCGCGAGATAGCCGTCGAGGTTGCGGCGCAGTTCGCCGAGCGCATCGCCGCCACACTTCTCCACGAGTGCGTTCG
>JAIETI010000146.1 GCA_019745365.1 Gemmatimonadaceae bacterium
CGAGGCCCGCGCACGCTTCGCCGCGCCCACGCCGCGGCTCGCTGAGGCCGCGTGGCTCGCCGCGCACGGCGCGACCGCGATGATCGATATCTCCGATGGGGTGGTCAGCGAGGCGGCGCATCTCGCCGCGGCGGGGCGCGTCGGGATCATGCTGCATCTCGACCGACTCCCGTGTGTGCCGACCGCGAGCATGCACGATGCCGCCATGTCGGGGGAGGAGTACGAGCTTCTCGTGACCGCGCCCGCCTCGGTCGACGCCGCTGCGTTCGCGGCCCGCTTCGGGCTCGCGCTGACGGCGATCGGTGAGGTCGGCGCCGTCGACGCGGCGGCGCCGGCGGTCCGCACGCTCGTGCGCGGGAGCGCCGTTGAAGTCCCTCGGGGCCACGACCACCTTTCGGCGTGATTCGCGGCCTCCTCGTTGGTCTGACGCTCCTCGTGATGACCCCCATCTGGGGGGGCGCGTGCATCATCGCCGCGCTGTTCGGCGTGCGCGACCGCAAAGGCGCGATCTACTCCAAGGCGCCGCGCGAGTGGTCCAAGGCGCTCTTGTTCGTCGCGGGCGCGCGGGTGATCGAACACGACAAGCACCACAAGATGGGCGAGCAGCACATCTTCATAGCCAATCACGTGAGTTGGTTCGACGTGTTCGCCATGGCGGCGCATCTGCGCTGGTTCAAGTTCGTCGCCAAGGCCGAGCTCTTTCGCATCCCGCTCTTCGGCCGCGCGATGCGCTCGGCGGGGATGGTGCCGATCGAGCGGCAGAATCGGAAAGCCGCCTTCGGGGCCTATAAAGAAGCCGCGCAACGCATCCACGAGGGTGCGTCGGTCGTGGTCTTTGCCGAGGGGACGCGCGGCTACTCCTACGCGCTGCGCCCGTTCAAGAAGGGCCCCTTCGTCCTCGCGATCGAGGCCCAGGCCCCCATCGTCCCGGTGCTCATCCTCGGTGCGATGGAGATCCATCGGCGCGGCGGCTGGCGCATTCGGTCCGGCGAGATCCATCTCCACTATCTTCCTGCTATCTCCAGTGCGGGGATGACGTACGAGGATCGCGATCTCCTCGCGCGGCAGGCCTACACCGCGATCGCGGCCAAACTCGAAGCGGAAACGGGGATCGTCTCTCCGCCACCGCGCTGACCTTCGCTCTTCTCACTCTTCGCTCCGTCGCCATGTCCACCATCATCCACGTCCACGCCCGCGAGATCATGGATTCGCGCGGGAACCCCACCGTCGAAGCCGAGGTGCATCTCGATGATGGCTCGATGGGACGCGCGGCGGTGCCGAGTGGCGCGTCCACCGGGGAGCACGAAGCGCTCGAGCTCCGCGACGGCGACGCGAAGCGCTATGGGGGGAAGGGGGTGCTCAAGGCGGTGAAGAATGTGGAGCGTCTCATCGGCCCGGCGCTCGAGGGGATGTCGGTCACGGATCAGGTGATGATCGACCGCGCGATGATCGCACTCGACGGCACGCCCACCAAGGCAAAGCTCGGTGCGAACGCGATGCTCGCGGTGTCGATGGCCGCGGCGCGTGCCGCGGCGGATTCGGTCGGACTCCCGATGCACCGCTATCTCGGTGGCCCACTGGCGCGAACGCTTCCGGTGCCGCTGATGAACATCCTCAACGGCGGTGCGCACGCGACGAACACGGTGGATTTCCAGGAGTACATGGTGGTCCCCGTCGGTGCGAGGAGCTTCTCCGAGGCGCTGCGCATGGGCGCCGAGGTGTTCCACGCGCTGAAGAAGGTGCTCGTCAAGCGGAAGCTCTCGACCGGCGTTGGCGATGAGGGCGGCTTCGCGCCCGATCTCGCGTCGGATGAGGATGCGATCAAGGTCGTGATCGAGGCGATCGAGAGCGCGGGGTACGCCCCGGGCACCGAGATCGCGTTGGCGCTCGACTGCGCGGCGAGCGAGCTCTATGCGAAGGGGAAGTACACCTTCAAGAAGAGCGGCGGCGGGACCAAGACCGCGGATGAGATCATCGAGCTCTACGCGAAGTGGCTGGAGAAGTATCCGATCGTGTCGATCGAGGACGGCCTCGCGGAGAGTGATTGGGAGGGGTGGGGACGCCTCACCGACGCGCTCGGCGATCGCTGCCAACTGGTGGGCGACGATCTTTTCGTGACGAACAGCGCGTTCTTGGCGCGCGGGATCGAGGAGGATGTCGCGAACGCGATCCTCGTGAAGGTGAATCAGATCGGGACGCTCACGGAGACGTTGGAAGCGATCGAGCTCGCGCGGCGGAACGGCTATCAGTCGATCATCTCGCATCGCTCGGGGGAGACCGAGGATGTGTTCATCGCCGATCTCGCGGTGGCGACGAACGCGGGGCAGATCAAGACCGGGTCGGCGAGCCGGACGGATCGCGTCGCGAAGTACAACCAGCTGCTGCGCATCGAAGAGGAGTTGGGGAGCTCGGCGCTCTTTCCGGGTGGTTCGATCTACGGATTGAAGTAGCGCCACGTGCCGGCCAAGGCCCGCGGGGGAGGAGAGCGGCTCCCGCTCTGGCTGCGACTTGGGTTGCTCGCGCTGGCGGCGAGCGTGGCCTACTTCGCGGTGGAGGGGGGCGAGTATGGGACCTCGGACCTGCTGCGGCAGCGGCGCGCGATGGCCACGCTGCAGCACCAGATCGACTCGTTGCAGCACGAGGTGGACTCGCTGACGGCCTGGAAGAAGGCGGTCGAGACCGATCCGGTGATACAGGAACGGATCGCGCGGGAGGAGTTCGGGATGGTGAAGGGGCCGAAGGAGCGGCTGTACCGTTTTGCGCGTCCCGCGCCTTGACTCTCACTGGGCACTCGGTGATACTTCGCTCACTGCCGCGGGGTGGAGCAGCCTGGTAGCTCGTCGGGCTCATAACCCGAAGGTCGCGGGTTCAAATCCCGCCCCCGCTACTGTAGAAACGCCGGTCATCTCACGATGGCCGGCGTTTCTTTGTTGTTCCGGGCGATTCCCGGATCGAGCAGTGGGCTCCCTCGGGGCCCCTTGAGTGCGCCCGTCGAAGTCGGCCTCCCATCGTGCGTGCCCGGAGGCTGCGGGTGCACGGAGACGATACGTCGGGATCCACGCGCCGCCTAGCGTGAAAACCCCGACAATCTGTCGGATTCCATCGCACGGCAGTCCCGATTATCTTCTAAGGCTCTGGCTGGGTAGCTCAGCTGGTTAGAGCACGGCACTCATAATGCCGGGGTCGCGGGTTCGAGTCCCGCCCCAGCTACTGCATGCAACGCCGCCGGGTCCCGCGAGGGCTCCGGCGGCGTTCAGCGTTCCAGGGCGTACGACGGCGTTCGGGGCTACTATTGCTCCGCCGCCGACCAAGGAATCGCCCGTGCCCGAGCGTCGCTTCACAACCTGTCCGCTCTGCGAAGCGATGTGCGGGCTCGCCGTCGATCTCGAGGGCCAGCAGATCGTCGGCATCCGCGGCGACACCGAGGACCACTTCAGTCGCGGGCATCTCTGCCCCAAAGCGGTCGCGCTGCAGGACCTCCACACCGATCCCGACCGTCTGCGGACCCCGGTGAAGCGGGTGGGCGATCGGTGGGAGCCGATCGGGTGGGACGAGGCCTTCGCCCTGGTGACCGATGGGATCCGCCGCGTGCAGCGCACACACGGACTCGACGCGGTCGCGACCTACCTCGGCAACCCCACGGTCCACTCGCTCGGTGGTGCGCTCTTCGCGCCTGGACTCACCAAGGCGTTGGGAACGAAGAACCGCTACTCCGCGACATCCGTCGATCAACTCCCGCATCATCTTGCGGCGCTCTGGATGTTCGGGCATCCGCTGCTCATCCCGATCCCCGATCTGGATCGCACCGATCTCCTCGTGATCTTCGGGGCGAATCCGGCGGCGTCGAACGGCAGCTTGATGACCGCGCCCGATGTGTCGAAGCGGTTGAAGGAGATCCGCGCCCGCGGCGGCCGCGTGCTCCTCTTCGATCCGCGGCGCACGGAGACCGCCGCGCTCGCGGATGCGCATCATTTCATCCGCCCCGGCACGGACGCGCTCGCACTCGCGGCGATGGTCCACACGGTGCTCGCCGAGGGGCTCGCGAAGCCGGGGCGCGTGGGGGCCTTCACGGATGGGCTCGAGGCGTTGCGCGCAGCGGTCGCTCCCTTCACGCCAGAGTCAGTCGAGGAGCGCTGTGGTGTGGCGGCGGAGACGCTGCGTGCGGTGGCGCGGGAGATCGCGGCCGCGCCGCGCGCGGCGGTGTACGGGCGCGTCGGCGTGTCGATGCAGGAGTATGGTGGGCTCGCCTGCTGGCTCATCACGGCGCTCAACGTCATCACCGGCCACTGCGATGAGCCGGGGGGCGTGATGTTCACCAACCCCGCGATCGATATCCTGCAGGGGGGTGGGAGCTACGGCGGACGTGGACGCTTCGCACGGTGGAAGAGTCGGGTGCGTGGGCTTCCCGAGTTCGCCGGTGAGCTTCCCGTCGCGGCGCTCGCGGAGGAGATGGAGACGCCCGGTCGCGGACAGGTGCGTGCGCTCATCACGCACGCCGGGAACCCGGTGCTCTCGACGCCGAACGGGGCGCGGCTCGATCGTGCGATCGCGCAGCTCGACTTCTACGTCGCGATCGACTTCTACGTCAACGCGACCACGCGGCACGCGCATGTGATCCTCCCGCCGACGGCGGGGCTGGAGCGCGACCAGTACGATCTCGTCTTCCACGCGCTCGCCATCCGCAACACCGCGAAGTTCTCGCCGGCGATCCTCACGCCGTCACCCGGGGCTCGACCGGATTGGCAGATCCTCAATACCCTCACCGCGCGACTCACCACAGGCTCCTGGTGGCGCCGCGCGCGCGCAAAGGCACAGGCGTTCGTGCTCGGGCGACTCGGCGTGCGCGGGATGATCGCGAAGGCGCTGCAACGTGGGCCGTACGCGCGCGAAGGACTCACGCTCGATCGGTTACTCGCCGCGCCGCATGGCGTGGACCTTGGCGCGCTGACCCCGATGCTCCCCGCGCGGCTGCGGACGGAATCGGGGCGGATCGATCTCGCGCCGAGCGCGCTGGTGGCCGATCTCGGACGATTGGCGACATCGGTCGCGGCCGCACCGGAGACGCTCGCGCTGATCGGACGGCGGGCGCTGCGGTCGAACAACTCGTGGATGCACAACAGTGAGCGGCTGGTACGAGGGGCGGACCGCTGCACACTGCTCATGCATCCGGACGATGCGGCCTCGCGATCGATCGCGGACGGGAGCGAGGTGCGCGTACGCTCACGCACTGGCGAGGTCGTCGCGCCGGTGGAAATCACGGATGCGATGATGCCCGGCGTGGTCTCACTGCCGCATGGGTGGGGGCACGCGCGGCCCGGGGTGCAGCTCCGCGTGGCGACCGCGCACGCGGGGGTGAGCATCAACGATCTCACCGACGATCAGCGCGTGGATGCGCTGACGGGGAATGCGGCGTTCAGTGGGGTGCGGGTTGAGGTGGGGCGGGTGTGAACTGACCCCGGAGGCGACGCGAGTGCGAGGCGCATGCGATGGGTCTAGCGAGAAGAGTTCAGGCCGTGCCACGTCGGGCGTGGGGGAAACCCCTATTGCGAAAATGCGGGGGGGGGGGGTAGCGTCGCGGCAGGTCCACCGCCCCTCTTACGGAGCACAGCGATGCGAATGCCACTGTATTTGTCGGCGGAGCGCGATTCTGGGTCCCACCGACGGAGGATGAACTGGTGACATCCATCAGTCGACTGCGCGCCGGGTTGAGCTTGGACGCTCCGTGAGTTCCCTCGCGCCGCTTCTCTCGCCTGCACTCCGGGATTCGATTGTCCGTGATGGCTGGGCAGTCCGTGTGGTGTTGCTATCGATACTGTTAAGCGTATCGGCGATTAGAGCGCGGGCTCAGGTACTGATTGCAGTTGATGACCGCCGCGTCGGCGTTCCTTTTGCGGTGTTGTTGGGTCCGAAAGGACTTACTCAGGTGGCGGACGACTCCGGTGCAATCCGCTGGCCCAAGGGCTGGGGCGACTCCGCGAGGGTGTCGGTCCGCCGGATCGGGCATCGACCGTTCGAGGGCGTATTGGCATGCGGTGGAGCGGTCGCTCGCTGTGAGGTGGTGCTCCCGCGGCTCGCCGCGTTCGTTGACACGGTTCGGATCGTCGCGACAGCGAGCACGCCGTTGAGTCGCACGGGGTTCTACGATCGCATGCAGCGGGTGCAACGCGGGGCGTTCACGGCGGAGTTCCTCACGCCCGAGGAACTTGAGCAGCGTGATCGCGGCAGGACTTCAGAGATTCTTAGCGGCTCACGGTTCGTCCGATTGCTACAGAGTGGAGGAGCGCGCTCGCGCGTCATCCTCACCGGACGCGGTGGCTGTCCGATGAACATCGTGATCGACGGTCAGGCGATCCAACGCACCCTAGAGGAGACCGCGACGACCGGTGCTCCGAGCTCGATCATGTCGTCGGGCTCGGCCCGGCGGTACTCAGAAGACGTGCTCTCGATCGACGAGCTGCTTGATGGCCGCGCGATCATGGCGATCGAAATCTATCCGAGCGGCACGAACGCACCTGCCGAGATCACGCCACCGAGCGGTCGCGGTGCATGTGGCATCGTCGTCATCTGGACCGGAGCTCGTCGGTAGCGTAGCTCACGGGAGCCAATTCCACCCGTCATCCCCGAACGGATCGCCCGGCGGAGCACGCAGTGCCGACGAGGGGGTGGGGAGCTCCTTTCGTGTGAGCCAGCGCTCGATGTCGCCCGCTACGGCCCAGGCGTGGGCCCGCGCATCGAGCGCGCCGCTTGCTCCAGCGGTGCCAGCCAGCGCGCCGAGCTCGCGGAGCTTGAAGTCCACGAGCGCACGCACCTCCGGTGCCGCGTTCTTGTCGGCGGCGAGCGTCATCATCCCATCGGCGACGGCCCGTTGCGTGACTCGGAGGAGCGCGGCTTCCTTCGCACTGGTCGGGACCGTGGCCTTCCACGTCGCGTCAATGAGTGCATCGATCGTCTCGCCGAGGGTGAGCGGATTGGTGAGGCGGGGCCCGAAGGCGACAAGGCGCGCGGCACGCTGCGGCTGAAGGATCCCGTTCACGATCATCTGCGCCAAGGTGCGTGCCGCACTCAGCTCATCGAACGCGGGCGCGGTCCGCGTACCCACGAGTTCGATATTCCCACCGTCGAAGCGCGGGACGAAGAGCGCGAGCACCGTATCGGGGATCGCCAGCTCGGCCGGGCTCAAGGCACCGAGCAACTGCTGCAGCGCCGCGCGCTGACGCGCGGGCGGGACGAGCCGGGTGGCGAACTGCCCGTCGCCCTTCACGGCGTTGCTGTACTCCATCCCTCCGATCGTCTTGGTGACGCCGTTCAGCGCGAAGCGGTGGAAGAAGTAGAGAAGTGGGAATCGGTCCTGCAGGATCTCGAGCGACTCCCCGTCGCGGATGTTGCGGAGCCCGAAGCGCTGCAGTGCGATCCGCCGCGCGTCCATCTGGTGACGGAGGAAGTCGGGCGCCGTTGCGGCGTCGTCCCACAGGTTCGAGCGCGGATCGCTCGCACCCTCGGGGCGAGCTGACGCGTCCGAGAGATACAGATAGCCGCGCCTTAAGCCGTCGGCGACGATCGCCCGGAGCGTGTCGGCCTCCGACGCCGGCGGATACACGCCGTACCCCCACCGGATGGCCCAGATGTCGTAGGGGCCGGGGCCCTTCGCGTAGGCCTGTGAGACGTCGATCGCGCCGTTCGTCACGCGGATGCGTGGGGCAGGGTAGTCCATCACCGAACCGCGCTCGTAGCTGCTCGCGATGTAGTTGTGCTGCAGCCCCAGCGTGTGCCCGACCTCGTGCGCGCTCACCTGACGTACGCGCGCAAGGACGAAGGCGGTGTCGGCACTCGTCGCGGCCGCACCGAGGAAGGCGGCGAAGATGTTGTAGTCGGTGCGGGCGCGGTGTGAGTCCATCCGCGCCATCGCCTTGATCATCTCGCCGGTGCGTGGGTCGGTGAGCGCCCCGCCGATCGACCAGCCGCGTTCGTTGCGATTCTCCCACTGGACGATGTTGTAGCGCGCGTCCATCGGGTCGACGCCCTCGGGGAGATACTCGACCTTGAAGCCGCCCGTGAGTCCGGCCTTGTTGAACGCCTCGACCCAGAAGCTCACACCTTCGAACGTCGCGGTGCGCAGCGGCTCCGGGATGCCGCGGTCGATGTAATACACGAGCGGTGTCGTGATCGGCGAGCGCGCATCATTCGGGTTTGCGCGGAGGAGGCGGTGGCGTGCGGCCCACTCCTGCGTGAGCTGCCCCTGGATCGGCTGGGCGTAGTCCTTGAAGCTGATGCCGAAGAACCCGACGCGCGGATCGATCTCGCGCGGCCGGAAGCGATCATCGGGGAGCTGTAGGAAGGAGAGATGCTGTCGCAGTGTGATCGCCTTGCCGTCGGGGGCGATCGAACTCACGATGCGGCCCGGCGCGCCGGTGGTCGCGAAGGTGAGCGCCACATCGATCTCGGTGTTCAGCGGGAACACCTTCGTGTAGGGTGCGTGGATCGTCGAACGATCGCGCGCGACGGCGTAGCTCCCTTCTTGGCTCTGCTGTAGCGCGGCCCCGATGTTCACCCAGTCGCGCATCACGAACTCGGTGACATCCACCAACAGCCGCCCATTCTCCTCAGCGAGCAGCGGGAGCGCCGCGACGGTGCTCGGCGGGAACGACTCGTCGACCGTACGGCGATGATCCATGCCGCCGGAGCTGCGGTACGACCAGTTCTCGAAGATCACCAACACCTTGTCACCGCGACGGTCGAAGCGGGTGACCTGCTCGATCCCGTTCGCGCCGCGATCGAGGCCGATCGGATTCGACCCGAGTCCAGTCGCGAGGGTGGGGAAGAGGAGCGCGCGCGCGCCGTCGCGGGGAAGCTCCATCCAGAGCGTGCCCGTTCGTTCGTTGAACACCAACGGGAAGAAGCCGTCGCGGCGCTCGAGTCCGGTGAGCTTCGCCGTGATCGTCGGGAGTGCCGCCGGAGCGGCGGGCGCCGCCGCCGGTTGTTGTGCGGCAAGTGCAAATGGAAGGAGTGCGAGGGCGGAGAACGAGCGCATCGGTTGGGCGGTGTGGATGGTGTGGTCTGAACGTGCGGGGTTAGCGCTCGTATTTCCAGTTCTGACGCTTCCCTTCGGCGATCTGCGCCACGGCGGTCGCGACGCGCCGTGCGCGGGTGGCTTCCTGCTTCGCGCCGGCGATCCAGAGCGAATACTCCTTCCTCACGCCTAGGGTGAATGCCTTCCACTGTGCGGCGGCGCGCGGGTTCGCCTTGAGCGCGGCGGCGAGCGCGGGGGGCGTGCGCACCGTGGCGGGGACCTTCGTGACGCGCTTTACAGTGACTCCCGCCTCGTTCAGCCTCATGGCGGCGCGCACCCATCGCGTGAGCTGCGTGGCACTCGGTAGCTCCTTGGGCGACGTGATGCGACCGAGGTGGCCCATCGCCTCTCGACCCTTGTTGTCTGCGCTCGGGAGAATCAACGCACCTTTCCAGAACCCGAAGGCGCAGTGCTGCTTGAACGAGGCCATCGAGCAGAGCATCCCACCGCGATAGTCGAAGTGGGGAAAGCCCCACTTGATCGTCTCGGTGGCGTCGGGACAGGCGCGGTGCACCAGCGCGCGCAGCTGCGTGAGAATCGGCTGCGCGAAGGGCGCGGCCTTAGCGATGTAGGCGTCAACGCGGGGATCGTGGGTGCTCATGTTCGGTTTGTTCAGGTGGCACGCGGCAGTCGCCGCACAACCAAGTTCGCGGTGCCGCCGATGAGCAGCACCACCGCCATGAGGCGGATGACCAATGAATATGCATCGGCCGGTGCGACGCCTCGTGCGAGCTGCGATTCGCGCAGATAGCTGACCGCCAGCGGACCGATGAGCCCGGCGACGCTCCACGCCGTGAGCAGACGACCATGGATCGCCCCCACCTCGCGCGTGCCGAAGCGATCGCGCAGATACGCCGGGATCGTCGCGAACCCGCCGCCGTACATCGAGAGGATCAACGCGTACATCGCGAGGAAGAGCGGGATGTTGCCGCGAGCGCCGACGCTCGGCACCGTCGCATAGAGGCACGCGCCGAGGCCGAAGAAGATCGCGTACGTCGCGAATCGGCCGATGCGGTCGCTGAACGACGACCAGACGATGCGCCCGAGCATGTTCGAGAGGCTCAGTCCACTGACGAAGCTCGCCGCCTGCACCGGCGACACGCGCCCGGGGAAGAGCTCGATGATCATCGAGTACGCGGCGCCGAGCACGCCGATCCCTGCGGTCACGTTACAGCAGAGCACCACCCAGAGGGCCCAGAAGTCGGCGCGGCGGATCGCGTCCGGTGTGGTCACGCCATCCTGCGATGAGGCGGTGGCGGTGTTCACCGCAGGGACGCGCACCGCGGAGGCACCCAGGAGCATCAGCGTTCCATAGCCGACACCCATGCATCCGAAGGTGCGTGCGACCGACCCCGTCTCGGTGAGCAACCAGACGCCGATGGGCGCGCCGAGTAGCCCGCCACCGCCAAAGCCCATGATCGCCATCCCCGTCGCCATCCCAGGGCGATCAGGGAACCAGCGGAGCAGGGTCGAAACCGGCGAGATGTAGCCGATGCCGAGTCCGATCCCGCCGAGTACACCGTAGCCGAGCAGGAGGAGTGGGAAGAGGTGCAGTCGAACGCCGATCGCGGCGACGAAGAAACCAGACCCGAAGCAGAGCGCGGCCACCGCCATGGCCGCGCGCGGCCCGACACGCTCGACCCAGCGTCCGAAGAGCGCCGCAGAAAGTCCGAGTGCGACGATCGCGAGCGAGAAGGTCCACGTTATGGTGGAGAGTTTCCACGGTGCGGGTGCACCACCGCGCCGGGTCCGGTGCCCGTTAGCGCGAGATTGAACACGCTGAACGCGTACACCTGCCCGATCGAGAGATGGACCGCGAGCGCCGCGATCGGCACGCGCCACCGGGAGAACCCAAGCGGCGCGATGGAGTGCGAGCGATCGAGGATGTTGGGGAGGCGCACGCGGGAGGAGTGGGCTATCGTTCGCGAGAACCTACCACCCCCACCACGAATGCGCCTCTCTCGCACGCTCGGACTCCTCGTCGCGCTCCCATTCGCCTCGCTCGCCGCGCAGGGGCCGATCGCGCGGCAGTACGGTGCCACCGCGCAACGGATCATCGACGCTGCGATGGCGGATTCCGGGGCAGCGTGGACGCGACTCGCCGCGCTCGTGGACTACAGTGGTCCACGACTCTCGGGCTCCGCGAATCTCGAGCGCGGGATCGACTGGGTGATCGCAGAGATGCAGAAGGACGGGCTCGACGGTGTGCGTGGCGAGCCGGTGATGGTGCCGCATTGGGTGCGCGGACGTGAATCGCTCCGCATGATCGCCCCCCGCGCGGCCGACGTCCCGATGCTCGCGCTCGGCGGCTCCATCGGAACGCCGACAGAGGGGATCACGGCGGAGCTGCTCGTCGTGAAGAGCTTCGCCGATCTCACCGCGCGCGCGGCGGAGGCGAAGGGGAAGATCGTGTTGTTCGATGTCCCCTTCACGACGTACGGGGCCACGGTCGCGTACCGGAGCGGTGGCGCGGTCGCGGCGGCGCGCGTCGGTGCCGTCGCGGCGCTCGTCCGCGCCGTCGGGCCCTTCGGGATGCGCACGCCGCATACCGGTGGGATGGCCTACGACTCGACCGTCACTCGGCTCCCGGCCGCGTCGGTATCGATGGAGGACGCGATGATGTTCGCGCGGATGCAGGCGCGCGGCACGCCGGTGCGCCTCACGCTCCAGATGGAAGCGAAGATGCTCCCCGACGCACCGTCGCGGAACGTGATCGGCGAACTCCGCGGTCGCGAAAAGCCCGCCGAGATCGTGGTGATGGGCGGACACATCGACTCGTGGGACGTCGGACCCGGCGCGATGGACGACGCCGGTGGCGTGGTCGTCGCGTGGGAGGCGATCAAGCTGCTCAAGCGGCTGGGGCTCACCCCACGACGCACGATCCGCGTGGTCGGGTGGACCAATGAGGAGAATGGGATGCGGGGCGGGAACGGGTACAAGGCCGCGCATCAGAGCGAGCCCCATTCGCTTGCGATCGAGTCTGATGGCGGCGTGTTCGCGCCGCAGGGGTTCGGCTTCACTGGGAGCGACAGTGCGCGCGTGATCGTGACGCAGATCGGAGCGCTCCTTGAGCGCATCGGTGCCGGGAAGATCGGTGCCAGCGGCGGCGGCGCGGACATCGGCCCGATCATGCAGACCGGCGTGCCGGGGATGGGGTTGGAGGTCGACGGCACGCGGTACTTCTGGTACCATCACACGCAGGCCGACACGCCCGATAAGCTCGACCCCGTCGAGATGCAGAAGTGCGTCGCGGCCTTCGCCGTGATGGCGTACGTCGTCGCGGAGCTGCCGGAACTCCTCCCGCGGCGCTGATCGTTGTTCTTCGTAGCACTCCACTGATTCGTTGAGGACCGCATTCATGACACAGACGACACTCCTTCGCATCGCGCTGGTCGCGCTCGTGACCACGCCACTCACCCTGACCTCGCAGGCCACTCCCGCCGCGCCCGCTGCTGCGGCGCCGGCGCGGACGCCGCGCGCGGATTCGCTCCGCACGGCGAACCGCCTCGACGTGGATGGCAAGACCAGCGAGGCGCGCGCGATCTTCGCCGCGCTGATTGCGAGCGCGCCGGACGACGCGGCGCGCGCGGCCGCCCAACGCTCGATGGCGATGTCGTATGGGTTCGACGGCGACTGCAACAACGCGATCAAGTACGAGGAGATGGTGATGGCGTACTGGCGCACCCGTGAGCAGGCGGAGCCGCAGAACGCCTTCTATCAGCAGGGCGAGATGGCGAACGAAGCCGCGCGGGTGTGCATCGATGCCGGCGCGCTCGATCTGGCGGAGAAGTACTATCGGATGGGCACCGAGCTGGGGAACAAGGAGCCCGCGCCGCGGAAGAACCCGGCCTCGCTTTGGGCGTTCCGTTGGCACCACGCGCAGGCGCGACTCGCCGCGCGCCGCGGCAAGAAGGACGACGCGTGGAAGCATGTCGAGATGGCGAAGCAGTCGCTCGCGAGCGATACGGCGATGGCAGGGCCGCAGCGCCGGTTCCTTCCGTATCTCGAAGGGTATGTCGCGCTCTACACGGGAGACGCCGTCGCCGCCGAGGGGCACCTCACTCGCGCGCTCGCGGAGCGGGGGAATGAGCGCGACCCGTTCTATCACTAACTCATGGGCGAGGCGCACGAACGGCAGGGGCACGCCGCGGTGGCGCGTGAGTGGTATCAGAAGGCCTACGACGCGGCCACGGGGCACAACCCGTCGGCCGCGTTCACTCGGCCGGCGGCGCGCAAGAAGCTCGGCGCGCCGTAAGCACGCGCGGTGCGCATCGTCGGCGGGAAGTTCACGGGGCGCGACCTGCAGTCGCCGAGCGATCGGCGGGTGCGCCCGACCGCCGAGCACGTGCGTGTGGCGATGATGGAGTGGCTCGCCCCGGCGCTCGCCGGGGCGCGGCTGCTCGATCTGTATGCGGGGACGGGCGCCCTCGGCCTCGAGGCGATGTCGCGCGGTGCGGTGCGCTGTGACTTCGTGGAGTTCCGGTCGGCGTCGCTGGTCGCGCTCAAGGCGAACATCACCCGGCTCAAGATGCGCGACCGGACGCGGATCTTCCGGCATGACGCGTTGCGCTTCGCCGCCGGGTGCCAGCCCGACGCGTACGACATCACCTTCGTCGATCCGCCGTATGAATCACGGCAGTTGGATCGGGTGATCGATCACTGGCGGGAGTTGCGATTCTCGCGCTGGTTGGTGGCGGAGCACGCCGCGGGGCATGTGTTGCCGCCGGGGGGTGACCGCCATGAATTGGAGACGACGGCGGTGACCGTGTACCGGGCGGAGTAGGCGCGTTTCAGCGGCGGAGCGGTGCGGCGCGTATGTTCTCGCTCCCTCCCCCGACCCGAGGATTGCGCCGTATGCACCTCCTGCTCCGATGGGGCGGCCGATTGGCCGCCATCGCCGCGCTTACCGCGCCGCCGCTCGCCGCGCAGCGCGTCACCCCCGCCACCTACGCGATCACGAACGCGCGCATCGTCCCTGTCGCCGGTCCCGCGATCGAGAAAGGGACGATCGTCATCCGCGACGGCTTGATCGCTGCTGTTGGTGCTGCAGTCACGGTTCCGGCTGATGCGCGCACGATCGACGGGAGCGGCCACACGGTCTATCCCGGCCTGATCGACGGCTACAGCACCCTCGGCCTGCGCGCCGCGGCTGCGCCCGCAGGTGGCGGCGGCTTCGGCGGCTTCGGCGCACCCGCGCCGACGCGTCCCGCCGGTGCGCCCAACTCGAACGCGCCGATCGGGCTGCAGCCTGAGATTCGCGCGATCGATCAGGTGATCGACAACACTGACTTTGCGACTGCGCACGCGGCCGGGTTTGCGGCGGCGCTGACGGCGCCACAGGGGCGCATCTATGAAGGGCAGTCCGCGCTCATCACACTGAAGACCGATGATTTCGGCGCGGTCGCGGTGCGCCCAACCGTCGCGCTCCAGATCGGGTTCCAAGGGTTGGGCGGTGGCACGTATCCGGGCTCGTTGATGGGGGTGTTCGCCGCGCTCCGGCAGTCGCTGCTCGACGCGCAGCACTATCGCGATCAGCAGGCGGCCTACGCCAAGGCGCCGCGCACGATGGCGCGCCCAGCGTACGATCCTTCGCTCGACGCGCTCCAGCCGGTGATCGCGGGCACCATGCCGGTGATCTTCCGCGTGAGCACCCAGCGCGAGATCGAACGCGCGCTCGATCTCGCGAAGGAGTTCAAGCTGAAGGCGATGATTGGCGGAGGGAGCGAGGCGTTTCGCGTTGCCGATCGCTTGAAGACGGAAGGCGTTCCGGTGCTTCTCTCGATGAGCTTCCCGCGCCGCACCGCCGCCCCGGCGGCGGATGCAGAGCCGGAGCCGTTGCGACTGCTTCGCGAGCGCGTGCAGGCACCCAAGACGCCCGGTGAGTTGCAGAAGGCCGGCGTGCGCATCGCGCTGCAGGCCGGCGGGAACTACACCGACTTCCTCGCGAATCTTCGTCGCGCGGTCGCGGGCGGACTCTCCGCCGATGATGCCGTGCGTGCCGCGACGCTGACAACGGCGGAGCTGTTCGGAGTCGCGGATCGTCTCGGGAGCATCGAGGTCGGGAAGATCGCGAACCTCACCGTGGTCCGTGGCGCGGATCTGCTCGCTGCGGACGCGCGCGTGACGGCGGTCTGGGTGGACGGTCGGCCCAACACCGTCGCGCCGCCGACCGCGATCGCGGGCGCTCGTGGACCGGGGGCTCGCCCTGGACTTGAGGGCGCGTGGCAGATGCAGGTGGAACTCGATGGCGTGGAGCGTGTGGTCGCACTCGCGCTCCGGGAAGAGGATGGTCGCCTCCGGGGCGCGATCACGGGTGACTTGGGCGCCGCCGACGTGAGCGATGTGCTCGTCGAAGCGAACGGCGACATCGCCTTTGTCGCGGTGGTGACCACGACGGAAGGGACCGAAGAAGCGTGGTTCCGCGGCACCCTCACGCGCGGTGTGTTCGCCGGGCGGGTGGAGATCGTGGGGCACGCGACCGGGAAGTTCGCCGGACTCCGGCAGAACACGGGATCGACCACTGATCGGACGCGCGAGCGTCAGGAGGAGCGCTGATGCCCCGCTCGATGCTGTCCGCGCGTCGCGCGCTGATGCTGTTGGCGGGACTCGCCGTCACGGCGAACGCCCAGGCGCCACGCAAGATCACCCCGATGCTGATCAAGAACGGCACGGTGATCACCGTGACCAAGGGGACGCTCGCGAACACCGACGTCCTGCTCGAGAACGGGAAGATCACCAAAATCGGCGCGAACCTGACCGCCCCACCGGGCGCTGAGGTCTATGACGCGACCGGAAAGTACGTGATGCCCGGGATCATCGATCCGCACTCGCACTCGATGAGCGATGCCACCAACGAGGGCTCACTCTCGGTGACCTCGATGGTCCGGATCATGGATGTGCTCAACCCGACCGCCGTGAACGGCTACCGCTCGCTCGCGGGTGGCGTGACCATGATCAACATCCTGCACGGATCGGCCAACACCATCGGCGGTCAGAGCGCCACGCTAAAGCTCAAAGTCGGGCGTACGATCGGCGAGATGCTCCCCGCCGGTGCGCCGCCGGGGATCAAGTTCGCGCTCGGCGAGAACGTCACGCGGAAGAGCAGCACGCAGATTCCAGGCGGGCCGCCGCGTCGCTATCCCGCCACGCGTATGGGACAGGAGGAGATCATCCGCGACGCCTTCACGCGGGCCCGGAGTTATAAGGCCGAGTGGGATGCGTACCGCGCGAAGGCCGCGATGAAGCCGGTGAAGGCGGCGCTCGTCGCGCCACGTCGCGATCTCGAGCTCGAGCCGCTGGTGGAGATCCTCGAAGGGAAGCGGTTCGTGCACGCGCACAGCTATCGTTCGGACGAGATCGTCATGTTGCTCGAACTCGCGAAGGAGTTCGGCTTCACCGTGCGCACGCTCCAGCACGCTCTGGATGCGTACAAGGTCGCGCCGGAGATCAAGGCGTCGGGCGCGAGCGTCTCTGCGTTCGCGGATAGTTGGTCGTACAAGATCGAAGCGTACGATGCGATCCCGTACAACGTCGCGATCAATGTGCGGAACGGCGTCCGCTCCACGATCAACTCTGATTCGGACGAGCGCATCCGCCGTCTGAACATCGACGCAGCCAAGCTGATCAAGTACGGCGGTCTCACGGAGACCGAAGCGTTCGAGACGATCACGATCAACGGCGCGTGGCAGCTCGGCATGGAGCAGCGCACCGGGTCGATCGAGGTCGGGAAGGATGCGGACATCGGGATCTGGAACGCGCATCCGTTCAGTGTGTACGCGCGCGTCGACCGGACGATCGTCGATGGAGAGACCTTCTTCGATCGCGCGAAGGACGAGGCCGAGCGGGCCGCGCGTGCTGCGGAACGCGCCGAGTTGGAGAAGGCGGAGCCGAATACGGCACCATCGCCGCGTGGCGGAGGCGGTCCACCAGGCGCCCGTCCGACGCCGCCGACGGGAGGGGCCCGCTGATGCGAACGCTCATCCAGTCAGCATCGCGCGCCGTGGTCGGCGCCCTCGCTCTCGGGGCGCTTCCGCTGCAGGCGCAGTTGGGCTCGCCGAACCCGGCCCCGGGACCACAGCAGACCGTCGCGATCAGGAACGCGCGCATCGTCCCCGTGGTGGGCGCGGAGCTCGCGAGTGGGACGATCGTGTTCAGTGCCGGGAAGATCACGGCGATCGGCGCGAATGTGTCCGTTCCCGCAGGCGCGCAGGTGATCGACGGCACCGGACTCTCCGTGTATCCGGGGATGATGGACGCCGGAACATCGATGGGGCTCGCCGAGATCCCGCAGGGCGCCAACGCCACAATGGACGCGAGCGAGGTCGGTTCGTTCAATCCGAACAGCATCGCGTATTACGGCATCACGCCGCATAGCGCGCACATCGGCGTCACGCGGGTGGTCGGGATCACGCACGTGCTCTCGAGCCCCTCCGGCGGGATCGTGTCTGGGCAGGCCTCGCTCGTGAATCTCGCGGGGTGGACGCCGGCCGCGATGTCGGTGCAGCAGAAGGCGGGGCTGGTCATCACGTTGCCGCGCGCTGGTGGTGGCGGCTTCGGTTTTGGTGGCGGGTTCGGCGGCTTCGGTGGCGGCGCCAACAACGCCGATGCGACGCGGCAGCGTGAGAAGCAACTCGACTCGCTGAAGGCGCTCATCGCCGATGCCCGTGCGTATGCACAGGCGCTCGACGCCTCGGCAAAGGACAAGAGCATCCCGCGTCCCGTCGCGGACGTGAAGCTCGATGCGATGCTCCCGTATGTGCGTGGGCAGCTCCCGGTCCTCTTCCAGGCCGACCGTGCGGTGGACATCAAGGCGTCCGTCGACTTCGCGTCGGAGCAGGGGCTGACGGCGATCATCGTCGGTGGACGCGAGGCGCCGGAGCAAGCGGCACTCCTCAAGGCGAAGAACGTCCCGGTGCTCTACGGCACGCTGCGGAATCTCCCGTCGCGCGAAGACGATGCGTACGACATCAACTACAGCGCACCCGCCAAGCTCGCGGCCGCTGGGGTGCGCTTCGCGATCACCGCCGGCGACGGCGGTGCCGAGGTGCGCGATCTGCCGCACATCGCGGGGATGGCGGCGGCGTTCGGCTTGAGCAAGGAGGATGCGCTCAAGAGCGTCACGCTCTGGCCCGCGCAGATCACCGGGATCGGCGACCGCTTCGGCTCTCTCGAGGTCGGGAAGGTCGCGAACCTCGTCGTGGTCGATGGCGATCTGCTTGAGGCGCGGACGAACACGAAGTACCTCTTCATCGATGGGCGGGCGGTGTCGCTGGAGAACCGGCACACCACGCTGTATAACACGCACAAAGACCGCCGGTAGTCATCCGGGTGACGAACGGCCCGATTCCCAGCGCGGGGGTCGGGCCGTTCGCCGTATCTTGCAGCTCCCCTCACCACCCATCCGATGCATCGTCGCATGCTCACGCCGCTGCTGCTGATCGTTCAGGCGCTTTCGGCACAGTCGCCGGAGGCCGTCGCGAGCTGGATCCACCTCGACGCGGTGCCCGGCACCGAACGCGAGACCGCCGCGACGTTGAGTGCGGAGCTCCCCGGATGGCGCACCGATCGTTGGGGGAATCTCACCAAGACCGTCGGCCGCGACGCCCCCCACCGGGTGGTCGCCTGTGCACTCGACTACTCCGCGTTCGTGGTCTCGCAGATCACCGACGACGGGTATCTCCGCCTACGACGGACGGGCGCGCCTTCGCATCCGCTCTGGAATCAGTATCAAGAAGCGCAACGCGTGGCGATCCGCACACGCGCGGGGCGCGTGCCCGGTGTGGTCGCGGTCTTCAACGGCCACTTTGCGCGACAGCACGTGGCGGACTCGCTCGCTTCCACGGCCGACAACCTCTGGGTGGACATCGGCGCGCGGTCGCGCGCGGAAGTGGAACAACGCGGGATCGCGCTGCTCGACCCAGTGTTTCCTGACCGTCCGCAGTGGAGCTTCGGCGCGTACGCGAGCGGTCCTGCCGCCGGGCTGCGTGCCGGCTGCGCTGCGGTCGCCGCCGCCGCGCGCGGCACACCGACCACGGGGACCACGACGTTCGTGATCTCCACGCAGCGCGTGTTTGGCTGGCTCGGGCTCTCGACCGTGCTCGCGGGCATGCCAGCGGCCACGGCCGTTGCGATCGTCGATGCGGGGGATCAGAAGCGTTCCGCGCGCGTGCTGCAGTGCACCCGCCTCCCGGCGGCGTATCGTGCGCTCGCGACGGGCTCGTTGAACGCCAACCTCGGTGTCTTCTCGCCCGCGGTGCGATGGGGCGGTACCACCGTCGAGACGATCGACTCGACCGAGATCGCCGCCGTCGCGGCATGGGTCGCGTCGGCGGCGGGGCTCGATGCACCGGTCGCGCCGTTGCGGCTCGCGACCGATACCTCGCGCCGCCTCGCGCCACGCACCGACGCGTATGGAGCGCTAGAGAACCGCTTCTTCCAGCTCGCGGATCTCCCGGGCGTCTCGAAGCACGAGGGCCGCGTGCGCGACGCCGTGATGGCCGCGCTCCCCGCATGGGCGAAAGCGAGGGCCACCGTCGATTCGGCGGGGAACGTCGTCGTCGCGGCGGGCCCGGATCGCGCGCCGATGGCGATTCTTGCGCATCTCGATGAGGTGGGCTTCGAGGTCGCACGCGTGCTCCCGAACGGTGAGGCGGAACTGCGCTCCATGGGCGGGGCGGTGCTCCCCTCGTGGGAGAGCGTACCGGCACTCCTCCACTTCGACGTCGCGGGAAAGGCCCCGTTGCGTGGCGTCTTCCTCCCGCGCGATGAGGGAATGACCCGCGTCCCTCGCGCTCCCCTGCGCGCGTGGTTCGGCCTCGACACCGCTGCGCTCCGCTCGGCGGGCGTCGCGGCCGGCGCGAGTGTGACCGCGTACAAGCGCGCGGAGCGATTGAGTGGCACGCGGATCACAGGCCGTTCGAGTGATGATCGCACGGGGAGCACCGCACTCCTCGCGGCGGTGCAGCGGCTGGACCCTGCGAAGCTCACGCGCCGCGTGTACTTCGTCTGGACCGTGGAGGAAGAGACCGGGCTCTCGGGGGCCGCAGCGTTCGGCGCGAAGTACGGTCGTACGCTGGAGCGGGTGTACTCGGTGGACACCTTTGTGAGCTCCGACACGCCGCTGGAGTCGCCGCACTTCGCCTTCGCACCGCTCGGTGCCGGCGCCGTGCTGCGCGGCGTCGACGACGGCACGGTCGCCGTGCGTTCCGAACGGGAACGTGTGGTCGCGATCGCCGCGCGCGCGGGCATCCCCCTTCAGGTGGGGACGACGCAGGGAAGTACCGACGGGTCGGCGATCTCGCCCTCCGGCCCGCCGAACCTCGGGTTGAGTTGGCCCGGGCGCTATTCGCACGGGCCGGGCGAGATCCTCGACCTGAAGGACCTGCACGCGCTCACGCGATTGGTGGTCGCGGTGGCGCTGGCGCCCTGACGCGTGACGTCTCCTGAGGCGCCGTATCGATACACAGAATGGGCGCCGAGCCCAGCGCTCGCACCGTGGGTGCTCTCGTTCTGGCAGTTCGAGGCCGCGGACACACTCACCGCAGCGACCCCCTATACCGTGTGGCCCGATGGCTGCGCTTCCATCGTGCTGCTGCGCATCACGGATCAGCGCGGCCCGATCCTCTTCGTGGGGCCGCGCCACACGGCGATGTCGCCGCCCGTGCTACCCGGGCAACGTCTCATCGGGATCCGGCTCTGGTCAGATGCGATCGGCGCCGTACTCGGCATGAAGGCGGCGGTACTCCGCGACTGGGTCGGTCCGGCATCTGCATCCGTGGCGGAGGAGTTCGCGTCGCTCGATGCGGCGCTCGACGTCAGGGTGAGTCGAGATGTCGAGCGCTCCGTGATCGATCATTGGCTGGTCGCTCGCCTGCACGCGGCGGTGCAACCCGCGGGTCCGGTGCGCGGCGCGATTCGCGCGATCGCCGCGGCGGGTGGGGAAGGCGCGCTTCGTGCGATCATCCCCACGGGCGGGCTCGGGGCGCGGCAGCTCCAACGTCGCTTTCGCGCGGAGACCGGATTGACCATGCAGGAGGACGCGCGCGTGCGCCGTCTGCGGTCGGCGCTCGCGCTCCAGCTGCAGCAGCGCCTGACGGGCTGGTCGCGCATCGCCGCCGAGACGGGATTCGTGGACCACGCGCACCTCACGCGCGAGTTCGTGGCGCCCACCGGCCTCCGTCCGCGGCACGCAGCCACGCATCTCGCCGGCACGCAGCATTCCGCCGTCACGCCGTAGGATGTCGCGCCGATACAAGTCGCCTGCTGCGCGACCGCACATCGTTCCGACTGACCTCTTTCCCGGAGAATGGCTATGGCGCGTCGCCGATCGTGGATCGCGACACTCGTGCTCGGAATCCCGATGGTGGTCGGTGCGCAGGCCCCCCGCGCCGCCGCTGACGCCGCGATCGCTCGGGCGCGCGCGGCACTGGCGCCCATCGCCAGCATCGTTGGCGAATGGGAGGGCGACGCGACGGTGACTGCTGGGCCGGGTCGCGTGGTGCGGGTGCGTCAGCGCGAAGAGATCAGCTGGGGCGCGAGCGGGACGATGCTCTTCATCCGAGGGACGGGGCGGTCGACCGACGCGGCCACGCTCGGCGCGGTCCTGTTCGAGGCGGCGGCGACGGCGTGGTTCGACGAGAGCACGGGGCGGGTGCGCATGCAGGCCCACAATGACGGACGGGTGCTCACGGTGGACGTTGATGTGCGCCCGGATACGCTCGTGTGGGGATTCGACACGCCTGGGGGGCGGGTGCGGTACACGATCGCCAGCGGCAACAACGTGTTCCACGAGATCGGGGAGTTCCTGCGCCCCGGTGCGCCGCCCGTGCGGACGCTGGAAATGACCCTCGCTCGGCAGAAGCGATAGTCGCGAGCGCTGGTGCTTGGACGGCGAAGGCCCCAGCTTCTGACGAGTGCGCGGCGCGGTGGACCGTCGCGTACCAACCCTTCGCCTCCAGGAGTCTCGATGCGCCGTACTCTGACTTCGCTCGCCCTACTGCTTACACTCCCTGCCGCCGCACGCGCGCAGGGGCTGATGGCCGAGATGCACCGCGATGTGAACGATCTGCAGAAGAAGATGGTCGATCTGGCCAAGGCGATGCCCGAGGCGAGCTACGCGTGGCGGCCGGGCACGGGCGCGCGCTCGGTGGGCGAGGTGATGCTCCACGTCGCGTCGGACAACTACCTCATCCCGATCGCGATGGGAAAGCCGGCACCGGCCGCCTCTGGGATCACGGCGGACTTCGCGACCGCGCAGACCTTTGAGAAGCGCAAGCTCACGAAGGACCAGATCGTCGCGGAACTCGAGGCCTCGTTCGTGCACCTGCATCAGGCGATGGCGCTCACCACCGACACGAACCTGAACGAGACGATCAAGTTCTTCGGTCAGGACTGGACGCGGCAGCGCTCCATGGTGCTGACCGTCACGCATCTCCACGAGCATCTTGGGCAGGCGATCGCGTACGCACGATCGAACAACGTCACGCCGCCCTGGAGTCGGTAGCGCTACGGCGACTCGCCTTCGGGGATTAGATCGCAGTACTCGAAGCGCTCATCGCGCCTCACCCGCTCCCCGACGGTGATCGGGATCTGCGCAGCAAAGATCGGCCCTCCCACGACGCACGTATGGAACTCGCCGTTCTCGCCGCACGGATCGACCGTGTCGGGGAGCGCGGCGAGTAGCGTCTCGTCGAAACGCCGTCCCGCGAATGCGGCATCGAGTTGCGTCGTATCGACGCAACTCAGGTAGGCCTCATACCCCTCGGCGATGAAGTGCGCGGCCAGAGCGCGGGTGTCGCTCCCCCAGAGCGGGAAGTGACTGCGGTAGCCGAGCTGCGCACCGAGTGATTCCCGGAACGCTCGCACGTCGGCAAGATAGAGGTCGCCGAAGGCGAGCGACTCGACCGGGCCGAGCGCGGCGCGTGCGTCGGCGAGTGCGCGAGCCCACGCCGCCTCGTAGTCCGTATTGCTCGACGTGGTGTGCAGTTCCGCTTCGAACAGTGGGAGCCCGAGCGCTTGGGCCTGCGCGTGCAGGATCGTCCGGCGCACTCCGTGGATGCTCACGCGGTCGTACGCGGGCGTCACCGTGGTCAGGAGTCCGACTACATACACCATCGGGTCGCGCCTGAGCGCGGCAAGGGCCAAGGAGCTGTCTTTCCCGCCGCTCCACGCGAGAAGGATGGGTTCGGACATCGGAGCACCGTAAGAGGAGCGCGAAAGATCGTCCCGCGCGGGTCTCCTCACCACCTTGCTCGGCACACCGACGGCGGCGCAACTTGCCGCACCCCCCATCCCGGCTGCTCTCCATGCGACGCTCACCGCTGTTGATTGCTGCGATTGCACTGCTGACCGTCGCACCGCTTGGTGCACAGTCCCATCTCGAAGCCCGCAACCGCTGGGCGCGCCTCTGCGAGATCCGCCGCGACAAGTTCGACCGCATCCTCCCCGAGGCCATGCGCGAGAACGGGATCGACATGTGGATCGTCGCGATGCGCGAGGGGCATCACGACCCGCTCTGGGAGCTGCTCGGGCGCGGCTACGTCGGCACCGTGGGCTATCTGATCTTCACCGACCGCGGGGGCGATCGGATCGAGCGCGTCGCGGTCGATATCACCGATCATCAGCGCGCGGCCTGCGGTGCCTACGACGTCGATACGTCGTCGGTCGACCTCGCCGCCTTCGTCCGTCAACGGAACCCGAAGCGCATCGGCGTGAACACGTCGACCGAGATGGGGATGGCCGACGGACTCTCGCACACGCTGCACCAGCACCTGGTGACCACGCTCGGGCCCGCACTCGCCGCGAAGATGGTCTCCGCCGAGAAGCTGGTGTCGGACTTCAGTTCGCGCCGCGTGGCGAGTGAGCTGGTCGCATTCGGCGAGGCGACCGAGTTCGGTCGCCAGCTCGCGGAACGCGCGCTCTCGAACGAGGTGATCACCCCCGGCGTGACGACGCTCGCCGATGTCGCCTGGTGGGTGCAGGAGCAGCAGCGCGTGCGCGGACTCGGCTCATCGTTCGAGGTGCCGAGCATCTATATCACCGGGCCGAACGGGATCGAGGCGACGTCGAACGACCGCATCATCCAGCGCGGTGACATCCTCATGATGGACTTTGGGGTCGGCTACCTCAACATGTGGACCGATCAGAAGCGGATCGCGTACGTGCTGAAGCCAGGGGAGACCGCGTTGCCCGCGAGCATGCAGCGTGCGTTCGACCAGGCGGTGCGTGTGCGCGAGGTGATCCGGCGGACGGCGCGGGCGGGGAAGACCGCGCAGGCGATGATGGACGAGGTGAACGCGGCGATCGTCGCGGCGGGGTTCACTGCGATGCGCGGCTTCAATCAGGTCCGTGCCGACAGCAGCACCGAGTTCATCATCGGATGCCACTCGGTGGGGGACTGGGGGCATGGGATCGGGCCGTCGATGGCCTTCTTCAATCCCGGGCGCCTCACGTTCGAGATTCGGCCGACGAATCTCTTCTCGATCGAACTGTTCGCCTACACGCCGATCCCCGAGTGGGGCGGAAAGAAGCTCCGCATCCCGCTCGAGGACGACGCGGTGATCACCGCGCGCGGCGTGGAGTGGCTCACCGATCAGTCATCGGATCCAGTTGATCCGCTGACGGCTCAGGTCAGCCAGCCCTGCTTGGTGGCATTACGCGCGAGCACGACAAGGCCGATCCCGATCGCGAGCACGAGTCCCTGGAATCCCACGGCAACGGCGCCCATGGAGCCGATCGGGTCCGCCATGCGCGCGAACGACGCGTCCTGCCCGATGATGCCGAGGAGCGAGACGATCAGTGCGGGGCGTGCCCAGCTCTTCCGTAGGATAAGGCCAAGCGATCCGACTGCGCCGAGCCAGACGGCAATCGCGGTCATGGCGACCGACCATGCGGGGCGCGCGGCGTAGAGCGCCTGCTGTGCCGCGGAAAGCTTGGCGATATCGTCAGGCGTGAGCATCACATCCGCGAGGTAGGCGGCACAGCCCGCCAGGTTCCAGAGCAGCGCGATAACGGCGACCGGCTTGAACCACTTGGGGAGAGAGTCCACGGAGCGCTCGGGGTTCGGGTGTGGGGAGAGTGTACGGATTCCGGGGCGCCACCGAAAGGCGCCGTTGCGCGAGGCTCGCGTCCGCGCATACTTCGCGGCATGACTCCCTTCGCCATCACGATCGACGATGTTCGCGCCGCCGCGCAGCGCCTCCGTGGTGTCGCGCACCGCACGCCGGTCCTCACCAGCCGCACCGCGGACGAGCGCCTCGGCGCGCAGCTCTTCTTCAAGGGCGAGCACGTCCAGCGCATGGGCGCGTTCAAGTTCCGCGGAGCGTACAACGCGCTCGCGTGCTTCACCCCCGCGCAGCGCGAGGGCGGCGTGTTGGCGTTCTCCTCTGGGAATCACGCGCAGGCGATCGCGCTCTCGGCGCGCCTGTTCGGGATGCGCTCCGTGATCGTGATGCCGAGCGATTCTCCGCGCGCGAAGGTGGCGGCGACGCGGGGGTATCAGGAGGGGATCGCGGGGAGTGAGGTGGTGTTGTACGATCGCATGACCGAGGATCGCGAAGCGATCGGCGCCCGCATCGCGGCGGAGCGGGGGATGACGGTGATCCCCCCCTTCGATCATGTGGCTGTCATGGCCGGCGCGGGGACGGTCGCGCTCGAGCTGATCGAGGAGACCGGGCCGCTCGACGCGCTCTTCGTGTGCGTCGGCGGCGGTGGGCTCCTCGCCGGGTGCGCGGTCGCGGCGGCAGCGCTCTCGCCGGGGATCGCCGTATACGGTGTCGAACCTGAGGCGGGGAACGATGTGCAGCAGAGCGTCGCGCGCGGCGAACGCGTGCGCATCGCCGTCCCGGTGACGATCGCCGATGGGGCACAGACGCAGCAGGTGGGTGCGCTCAGCTTTCCGATCATCCAGCAGCTCGTGCGCGAGATGCTCACAGTCACCGACGCGCAGCTGATCACCACGATGCGCTTCTTCGCCGAACGGATGAAGCAGGTCGTGGAGCCTACCGGCTGCTTGGCCGCGGCGGCGGTGATGGAGCGCGTCGTCGACCTGCGTGGGAAGCGGGTCGGGATTGTGTTGAGCGGTGGGAATGTTGACGTGACGCAGTACGGGAAGTGGCTCGGGAGCACACCCGCGACGGCGTAGCCGCCCCCACGCCCGACCCGTACATTTCACGGGTTGCGCCGCACGGCCACTCCCCCCGCACCCGCGCTCTGTCCATGGACGAAGGTCTCCGCGAACGGATCCAGGCCGCCCTCGGTGGGAGCTACCAGCTCGAACGTGAGCTCGGCGGCGGCGGGATGTCACGCGTGTTCGTCGCCACGGAGACCGCGCTCGGTCGCACCGTGGCGCTCAAGGTGCTCTCGCCGGAGCTCGCCGCCGGACTGAGCATCGAACGCTTCCACCGCGAGATCCAGGTCGCGGCGCGACTCCAGCATCCGCACGTCGTCCCCGTCCACTCGGCGGGCGCCGTCGACGGGCTCCCGTACTACACGATGCCCTTCGTCGAGGGGGAGTCGCTGCGGGCGCGGCTCGCGAAGGATGGCGCGCTCCCGATCCGTGAGGTGGCGGGAATCCTCCGCGATGTGGCGCGCGCGCTCGAGTTCGCGCATGCGCAGGGAGTCGTCCACCGCGACATCAAGCCCGACAATGTGCTGATGGCGGGGAACTCGGCGACGGTCACCGACTTCGGGATCGCGAAGGCGATCTCGGCCTCACGGACCGAGGCGGCGAACGCCACGCTCACGAGCGCGGGGACCTCGATCGGCACGCCGTCGTACATCTCGCCGGAGCAGGCGAGTGGCGATGCGAACACCGACCAGCGCGCCGATCTGTATTCCTTCGGCTGCATGGCGTACGAGTTGCTCGCCGGGCGCACCCCGTTCGGTGACCGTCCGCCCGCGAAGCTGCTCTTCGCGCATGTGTCGGAGCGCCCGGAGTCGGTGCTCGAGCTTCGCCCCGATACGCCGCCCGCGCTCGCGGCGATGGTGATGCAGTGTTTGGAGAAGGACCCGGATCGCCGGCCGCAGCGCGCCGCCGATCTGTTGCAGGCGCTCGACGCGGTGTTCAGCAGCGGCGGACACGACGCGACGCCGGTCGTGGCGCTCGCCACGCGGCGCAACCTCGGGCGCGCGCTCGCGATCTACGCGGTGAGCTTCATTGCGGTCGCGGTGCTCAGTCGCGCCGCGATCGTGGGGATCGGGCTCCCAGAGTGGGTCTTCCCGGGGTCGCTCATCGTGATGGCGCTCGGGCTGCCGGTGATCCTCTTCACCGGGCTCGTGCATCATCAGGCGAAGCTCGCACGGATGCAGAGCACCCTCACGCCGGGCGGTCGGCCCACGCAGCACGGGACGATGGCGCAGATCGCGCTGAAGGCGAGTCCGTGGATGACCTGGCGCCGGACCGCACTCGGCGGGGCGTGGGCGGTGGGCGCGTTCACCGTGCTGATCGGCGGATGGATGCTCCTGCGCGCGATGGGGATCGGGCCGAGTGGTTCGCTGATCGCGGCGGGGCGCCTGAAGGCGAATGAGCCGGTACTGGTGAACGACTTCAAGAGTCCCGCGGCCGATACGGGGTTGGGGACGATCGTCACCGAGGCGCTCCGTGGCGCGCTCGCGAACTCGAAGAGTCTCTCGATCCTCCCGTCGGCACAGGTGCGGGAGCTGATGGCGCGGATGCAGCTCCCGGCGACGGCGCGGCTCGACTTCGCGAAGGCGCGCGAGCTGGCGACGCGCGAGGGGATCAAGGCGATCGTCGATGGCGAGGTGCTGGCGATCGGCGCGAGCCGCGTGATCCAGGCGAATCTCATCGCGACGCAGACGGGGGAGATCCTCGCGTCGTTCCGCGAGACCGCTGCGAGCGATGACGAGGTGATCGGGGCGATCGATCGGTTGGCGCGCGATCTGCGCGAACGGGCGGGGGAGTCGCTCAAGGCGATCCACGCCACCGCGGCGTACGAACGC